>NZ_CP084742.1:2782058-3091176 GCF_020520285.1 Pseudomonas sp. L5B5 | reverse complement strand
CAGGGTTCCGGCGCTGCGCACCGATGAAGGCGACCTGCTGATCCAGTCGCTGGCCATCATCGAGTACCTGGAGGAACGTTATCCACAGGTACCCTTGTTGCCAGAGGACCTGGTCGGTCGTGCCCAGGCCAGGGCAGTGGCGGCCATCATCGGTTGCGATGTGCATCCGCTGCACAACTCCAGCACCCAGAACCTGCTGCGTGAATGGGGGCATGAGGAAGCGCAACTGCTGGTGTGGATCGATCACTGGATCAGCCAGGGCCTGGCGGCCCTGGAGCAACTGATCGGCGACCGCGGCTTCTGTTTCGGTGATGAGCCGGGGCTGGCCGATGTGTTCCTGATCCCGCAGCTGTACGCGGCCGAGCGCTTCAAGGTATCGCTGGAGGCCTACCCGCGGATTCTGCGCGTCGCGGCGCTGGCTGCCGCGCATCCGGCCTTCCAGGCGGCGCACCCGGCCAACCAGCCCGACACCCCGGCCTGAGCCTGCACGCTGCCTCGGTATCCGGGGCAGCGTTGCATCCGCGTCACCCGGGCCCCGCAACGGGGCTTGAGCGGTCACCGCCTGTGACCTGCGCAATACCGCTGCCCATAACCATAAAAAACCGAACAGGTACCTTGCGATGCAAAATCAGATTGCCAGCTTTCGTGCTGCGCTCGACGCCCGCCCGGTGTCCCGCTATCAGTGGTTGCTCCTGTTGCTTCTCGCCTTGCTGTTGGTCACCGATGGCTACGACGCCCAGGTCCTGGGTTACGTGGTACCGGCCCTGGCCCAGGACTGGGGGCTGGAGAAGGCCGCCTTCGGCCCGGTGTTCAGTGCCAACCTGCTGGGCCTGACCCTGGGCTCCCTGGTGGTGACGCCCCTGGCGGATCGTTTTGGCGTACGCCGCATCCTGCTCTGCTGTGTGCTGATCTACGCCAGCCTGACGGTGCTGATGGTGTTCGCCAACTCCCTTGAGAGCCTGATGGTGGCGCGCTTCATCTGTGGCATCGGCATGGGGGGAGCCATGCCCAGCGCCATGGCGCTGATGTCCGAATACTCGCCGCCCCGCCTGCGCACCCTGATGGTGACCCTGGCGGCCTGCGGTTTCTCCTTTGGCGGCGCGGCCGGTGGTTTTGTCGCCGCCGGGTTCATCGACCGCTTTGGCTGGGAAGCGGTGTTCCTGGCCGGTGGTATCACACCGCTGCTGCTGTTTCCTTTCCTGCTCTGGCGCCTGCCCGAATCGCTGCCGCGGCTGCTGCGCGATGCGCCGCCCTATGCGCGGCTGCGCAAAGTCACCGCACAGATGCTCCCGGACTGGCAGCCGCCGGCGGCTGCGCTGAATGCTGGCGAACAGCAGGCCGGCAGCAAGCTCACGGTGCTGGAGTTGTTCCGCCAGGGGTATGCACGGCCGACGCTGCTGATCTGGTCGACCTTTTTCGTCAGCCTGATCCTGTTGTATTTCATGATCAGTTGGTTGCCGACCCTGCTGCTGGAAAGCGGCCTGCCCCTGAAGCAGGCCAACCTGGTGACCTCGATGTTCCTGTTTGCCGGCACCCTGGGGGCGATCTGCATGGCCTGGGTCGCCGACCGCCTCAAGCGCAAGGTCCGGTTGCTGTCCACGGTGCTCGCCCTGGCGGCGCTGTGCACCGTGCTGCTGGGGTTGAACCACGACAACCCGCGCTACCTGGTGGTGTTCGTGTTTGCTGCGGGTTTCTGCATCATTGGCGGCCAGCTGACCCTGAACGCCTTCGCCAGCAACTTCTACCCGGCCCAGGTGCGCGCCACCGGTACGGGCTGGGCACTGGGAGTGGGGCGTTTCGGTTCGATCCTGGGGCCGCTGTTCGGCAGCATGCTGCTGGCCATGCATATTCCGGTGCAGCAGATTTTCTTCTTCTGTGCCGTGCCGGCCCTGCTTGCGGCGCTGCTGATCATCCAGGTCCGCGCGCCATCCGAGGCGGCGGGCGGCGGCAAGGACGTGGCTGAGCCGGTGCAGGCGCCGCTGGAGTCCTGAGGCGGACCCGGGTCAGCGTGCCAGGTGCTTGATCATTGGCACGCAGGCCAGGGTCAGGCCCCGGGGCGACTGGTACTGGGCAATGCGCTCGCCGACGAAACCACACTGGCGATAGAAGTCGGCGGCATTCAGGGTCGAGTCCAGGATCAGGTGCGACAGGCCGGCCTGCAGGGCCTGCTGTTCGAGGTAGTCCATCATCTGCCGGCCGATCCCGCGGCCCATGTAGGCTGGGTCGACGAACACCGCATCGACCTGGCCCGACTCGAGGTCGAGCATGCCGCTGGCGGTGACTTGTTCGTCGATCACTGCGACGTGCCCGGTCTTCTCCAGTACTTCGATGAAGTATTCCCCCAGGCTGCCTGCGGTCCAGACCTGCAGGTCGGCGGCCGGATAGTGACCAGTGCATTGGTGGTTGATGGCCTGGTTGCGAATGTCGAAGACCCGTTGTGCGTCGTCGCCATGGGCTTTTCTGATAAGCATGCTGTGTCCGTTCCCTGGTGTGAGCCGCCCATCCTGCCAGAGCCCGAGCGCCGCTGTCACCCGGCCCTGGCCTGGATCAGCAGCAGCCCCCAGCCGGTCGGCAGGGTGCCGTCGGCGCGGTGCAGGTGGCGGGTGGCGTCGTGCAGCTCCTGCTTCATCCGGGCGCGGTTGGCGGGCGTCAGGCGATCCAGGTCGTAGGTGTCCCCGAGGGAGTTCCACAGCTCTTCGAAGGTCGGCGTCCAGGGCAGGTCCAATGCTTCGAAGTCCAGCGCGGTGAAGTGTCGGCTCAACAGGTGTCGCCAGCCATCCTCCGACTGCGCCCGGGGATCCACCAGGGGCAGGAACGCCAGGTGATCGCGCCGAGCAGCGGCGCGGAACACTTGCAGGTAGTGCTGGCCCAGCTCCCCGAGGAGAAACTCCCGGCCCACCACCGCAGACAGTTGGCCGCCCGGGACGAGCACTCGGTGAACCTCTTGCAGCACCTGATCGAGATCGCCCATGAGCATCAGCGCCAGGTGGGAGAGCACCGCGTCGATGCTGGCACTGGCGAGGGAAAGGGACTGTGCCCGTTCTTCAAGCAGTCGCCCACGGCCCGCCAGGCGCACGTGGGCCGCCTGCAGTTCGGTGGCGCTCATGTCGACACCGATCAACTGCGCCGAGGGGTGGTGCCTGGCCAGCAGATCGAGCAGGAAGCCGTCGCCGCAACCCAGGTCCAGTACCCGGGGCTCGGCTCGCGACGGATTGAGCGTGGCTGCCAGCATGTCGTAGGAACAACCGCGTTGGCCCAGGCGCAGTCCGGCGAAGGCCGGTGGCGTGGTACCGGGGCGGCGCTGGTGGAAGTCCTGGAGAAAGCGTTCGGCGCTGTTCATGCTTTTTCATCCTTGCAGCAGACAGGTGGGCGGCGGGCATTGTTGCACTGGCGATGCGGCAGCCGGGGATTCAGTGCACCACGTGGTTGGGCGGCAGGTGCCCCAGGCGCTCGGTCAGGCGCAAGCGCTGGATCGGGTCGTCGCTGAGCAGCAGGGCATGCTCGAGGTCGAAGCGTTCGGCGTTGGGGCATTCCAGGCGCTGGTAGAGGCTGGCGCGGGCCAGGTAGTCGGCGGCGCTGCCGTCGCCCAGTTCCAGTACCCGCTCGGCATCGACCAGGGCGCCGAGGAAGTCGTCGTGGGACAGGTGCAACTGGCGCAAGTTGCGTGACAGGCGCTGGAACATCTGCCTCGGCTCGGCGGCGGCCAGGTGCTCGGCGTTGAGCTTGAGGTGGGCGCCGTACTGGCGTTGCAGCAACTCACGGCAATCATTGGGGTACAGGCGACGCCCGCCGCAGGGGTCGAGCAGGTGGTCGGCGCCGGGCACCCGCAGCAGGAAATGGCCGGGAAAATTCACCCCCACCAGGGGAATGTGCAGCCGCTGCGCCAGTTCCAGGGCTATCAAGGCCAGGGCCAGGGGCTGTCCGCGTCGCCGTTCGAGGACACTGTCCATCAACGCTGCCTGGGGCCGCAGGGGCAGGTACTCGTCCTGCTGGAATCCCAGGTCGTTCATCCGCCGCAACAGGGGTTGGCCCAGTTCGCTGGCAGGTAGCGAGGGCAGGCTGCCGGCTACCTGCTGCTGGACATGCTTGAACTCGTCCAGCAGCAGGCCTGGAACCAGTTGCGGATGGTGTTCGGCCGCGATCCACAGCGCAGCCTCCAGCAAGGCAGGCGGCGAGCGGTGCAGGCAGGCGAAAAAGGCTTGGCGCGGGTTCATGGCAACCTCCGACGAATGCCTCGTTTTAGCCCCGTCATGGCGCTTCGTCCAGTGCTGACACAGTCGCTGGCAGTTATTTCTCCTGGGTTGCAAAGCGCCGGTGCTTATTCCTGCGCGGCGCAGCAATTTTCGGGCGCAAGCCTATACTGGCGACTACAAGAAGTGATTCGGGAGCCCGTCGATGTTCGCTCTCATGCACAGCACCCGCCTTGAATCGCTGCACCTCAGCGTCGACCCTGCGACCGGGTTGAAGGCAGTGATCGCCATCCACAACAACCGCCTGGGGCCCGCCCTGGGCGGTTGCCGTTATCTGCCCTATCCCGACGACGCGAGTGCCGTGGCCGATGCCGCGCGGCTGGCCCAGGGCATGAGCTACAAGGCCGCCCTGGCCGGCCTGCCCCAGGGGGGCGGTACCGCAGTGATCATTCGTGCGGCCCATGTGGAAAATCGCGCCGCGCTGTTCGAGGCCTTCGGTCGCTGCATCGAGCAACTGGACGGACGCTACATCACCGCCATCGACAGCGGCACCTCGGTGGCCGACATGGACTGCATCGCCCAGCAGACTCGTTATGTCACCAGTACCAGCACCTCTGGCGATCCGGCCCCTCATGCGGCCATGGGGGTGTTCGCCGGCATTCGCAGCACCGCCATGGCCCGCCTGGGCAGTGACAATCTGGAGGGCCTGCGGGTGGCGATCCAGGGCCTGGGCAATGTCGGTTATGCCTTGGCCGAACAACTGCACGCCGCTGGCGCCGAGTTGCTGGTCAGCGACATCGATTCCGGCAAGGTCCAGCTGGCCATGGAACAGTTCGGCGCGCACCCGGTGGCCAACGATGCCTTGCTCAGCACGCCTTGCGACATCCTTGCGCCCTGTGGCCTGGGGGCTGTGCTCAACAGCCGGAGCGTGGCGCAGTTGCGCTGTTCGGCGGTGGCCGGTTCTGCCAACAACCAGCTGACCAACCTGCAGGTCGCCGACCAGTTGGAGCGGCGCGGCATTCTTTATGCCCCCGACTACGTGATCAACGCCGGGGGGCTGATCTATGTGTCGCTCAAGCACCACAATGAAGAACTGCCGATGATTACCGCCCACCTGTCGCAGATCAGCCTGCGCCTGACGGAGATCTTCGCCCACGCCCAGGCAGAAAAACGCTCTCCGGCACGGGTGGCCGATGAGCTGGCAGAGCGAGTGCTGTATCGCTAGGCGTCGGCATCCGGCTCGAGGCGGTTGGCGCTGTAGAGGACCGCATCCTGGAGGCCATGGACATCGCCTGTGGGTATTGTCCGGCAGGGTGCAGGGTGCAGGGTGCAGGGTGCAGGGTGCAGGGTGTGGGACGCTATTCCATGAGCGTGGTGAGTACGTAAAGGCGGTCGAGCGCAAGCTTCATCCCCAAGCATGAAAAAAGCCCTGTGCCGTGGGCACAGGGCTCATTCAATTCGGGTTAAGCCTACTTCGCGGCCTTGGCCGCTTTCGCCGGCTTGCTCGGCGCTTCGGCTTCAGCAGGTTGCTCCGCTTCAACAGCCTCCACCGCGGGAGCGGGAGCACTGAGCAACTCGGACAATGCATCCGGTTGGCTCTTGAACGCCTTGGCGAACACATCACGGTTTTTCGCCATGTAGATCCCGGCTTCTTCCACCTGCTGCTCGCTCAGCGACGGCACGGCTTTTTGCAACACTTCGGCCAGCAACTCAGCCAGTTCGAGCATTTTGTCATGACGGTCAGCTTCGGCTTTATCCATGAACAAGCGCTCCAGATCTCGGCTGCTGCGGTATACCACTTCGACGGCCATTCACCACCTCACATGCCTTCACGATAATGGGTCTGTACAAGTACTGTATCTATATACAGGTCGAGAGAATAGGCGAAACCCGTTCCCTTGGATAGTGGCTTTTTAATGTAGACGTTAATTTTTTCTGCGTGGCGGCAATGGCGCTGGAGCGACGTGCCTCCTGGCACCGGCTCGCCATCTCACAGACGGGCCCCTGGCCTTTTTTCTGCATGCAGAACAACCGTCACGTCCCATCCGCATCATCCGGTCGAAAGGACCTAAGGAAGAATCATCGTGAAAATCAATTGGGCCGAAAACCTGCGGCAGAACGTTCACCAACTGGTCGAGTCCCTGGGCAACTTGTTCGTCGAATCGTTCCACTACCTGGCGCTGTTCGCCATTGGCGCGGTGACTGCCTGGGCCGCGGTGATGGAGTTCCTGCAGATGATCGAGGCGGGCCACATCAAGATCGACGACATCCTGCTGCTGTTCATCTACCTGGAGTTGGGGGCGATGGTAGGCATCTACTTCAAGACCAACCACATGCCGGTGCGCTTCCTGATCTACGTGGCGATCACCGCGCTGACCCGGCTGCTGATCTCCAACGTTTCCCATCACAATCCGCCGGACCTGGGGATCATCTACCTGTGCGGCGGCATCCTGCTGCTGGCCTTTGCCATCCTGGTGGTGCGCTATGCGTCGTCGCAGTTTCCCTCGGTGAAGATCGAGCACCCGCAACGCAAGGTCGGCGCGGGTTCCAGCGAGCATCCGGAAGTGGAGAAGGGCGAGATCTAGTGGTGCAAGGCCTGCGTCTCGGTTTCCCGGGGCGTCGGCAGGGGTAGGCGGTCGCCGTTGGTCATGGCCTGGAGGATCGCCACGGCGCTGTGGCCCTGCTCGATGGCGATGCCGAACTGGATGCTCTGTACCAGGCGCTCGATGCGTTGCGGGTCATTGCGCTGGGCTGCACTGATGATGCGCTTGGCCACTACCTGGCCGGCCTGGGAGAGGGTCAGCATCATGCTGCCGTCCAGGCCCTGGATGCTCAGGTTGACCTGGTACTGGGGAGCGAAAGTGTCGCTAATCAGTTGCAATGGGTTGTCCATGATGCGTCACCGCCTGCTGGGATCGTGCAGTCATTGACTGGCCAGGTACGAGATTAGTTCGCAATTGCAGACCACTGGCCGGCCAATGAACCCTGGAATCCTGTAGGAGCGAAGCTTGCTCGCGATGGTCGTGAGTGGCCGCGCGTATTGGCTGGATAGACGCAGCGCTCTCAACTCCATCGCGGGCAAGCCTCGCTCCTACAATCTTCTTAACCGACTGGCATTGACCGCAAGGTCCGCTTTTGCGTTGCCGCTCCGTTTCAGGGCAGGAACGAGAAGATGATCGCCGAGAGGGCAATCAGGCCGATCAGCACCACGAACAGGTTCGACAGCTGGCCCGAGTACTGGCGCAGCGACGGCACACGCTGGATCGCGTACATCGGCATCAGGAACAGCAGGCAGGCGATCACCGGCCCGCCCAGGGTCTCGATCATGCCCAGGATGCTCGGGTTGAAAGTGGCCACGGCCCAGCAACTGAGGACCATGAACAGCGCAGTGACCTTTTCCAGGCGCCCGGACGACAGGGAACGACCGCGACCGCGCAAGCTCTTCACGATCAGCCCCTGGAAGCCTTCGCTGGCGCCGATGTAGTGGCCCAGGAACGACTTGGTGATCGCCACCAGCGCGATCAGTGGCGCGGCGTAGGCAATGACCGGGGTCTGGAAGTGGTTGGCCAGGTACGACAGGACCGAGATGTTCTGCGCCTTGGCCGCGGCCAGGTCCGCTGGCGACAGGGCCAGCACGCAACTGAAGCAGAAGAACATCACCGTCAGCACCATCATGCCGTGGGCCATGGCCAGGATGCCGCTGCTCTTGCGTTCGGCCTGGGCGCCGTAGTGACGTTTCTGGTCCAGGGCAAAGGCCGAGATGATCGGCGAGTGGTTGAACGAGAACACCATCACCGGAATTGCCAGCCACAGGGTCTTGAAGAACAGCGGCAGGGGCATGCCTTCACCCGCCGAGGCGAAGAACGCACCGTTCCAGTTGGGAATCAGGCTCAGGGCCAGCAACAGCAGGGCGGCGACGAAGGGGTAGACCAGCAGGCTCATGGCTCGCACGATCACGCCCTGGCCGCAGCGCACGATGGCCATCAGGCCCAGGATCAGCAGCAACGACAGCAGCGCCCGCGGTGGCGGGGTCATGTGCAACTGGTGCTCCATGAAGCTGCCCAGGGTGTTGGTCAGGGCCACGCTGTACACCAGCAGGATCGGGAAGATTGCGAAGAAGTAGAGCAGGGTGATCAGCTTGCCGGCGCCGACACCGAAGTGTTCCTCCACCACTTCGGTGATGTCCCCGGAGCGTCCGGAGAGAACGAAGCGGGTCAGGCCACGGTGGGCGAAGAAGGTCATCGGGAAGGCCAGCAGTGCCAGTACGATCATCGGCCAGAAGCCGCCTACCCCGGCGTTGATCGGCAGGAACAGGGTGCCGGCGCCGATGGCGGTGCCATACAGGCCGAGCATCCAGGTAGTGTCGTGCTTGCTCCAGCCCCGAGAGGCTGGCGCGGTATCGCTTGCTGCGGTAATGGCAGGGTTCTGGGCAGCAGGTGTCGGTACATCGGTCATCGGTATCGCCTCGTTATTATTCTTGCTCGGGCTCACGTGTCATGGACGGTCAGGGAGTGCTCCTCAGCACTCCACCCAGCTCACTGCCAGGCCGCCCCGTGAAGTCTCTTTGTATTTGTCGTGCATGTCGGCGCCGGTATCGCGCATGGTGCGGATCACCCGGTCCAGGGAAATGAAATGCTGGCCGTCGCCGCGCAAGGCCATCTGGGTCGCGTTGATTGCCTTGACTGCGGCGATCGCATTGCGCTCGATGCAGGGCACCTGCACCAGCCCGCCCACCGGGTCGCAGGTCAGGCCGAGGTTGTGCTCCAGGCCGATCTCGGCAGCGTTGCACAGCTGCTCGGGGGTGGCGCCGAGAATCTCCGCCAGGCCGGCTGCGGCCATGGCGCAGGCCGAGCCGACCTCGCCCTGGCAACCGACTTCGGCGCCGGAGATCGAGGCGTTCTTCTTGCACAGGATGCCCACGGCCGCAGCCCCGAGGAAAAAGTTCAGGATGTCGTCGTCACAGGCCTGAGGGTTGAACTTCATGTAGTAGTGCAACACCGCCGGGATGATCCCTGCCGCGCCATTGGTGGGCGCGGTGACCATGCGTCCGCCAGCGGCATTTTCCTCGTTCACGGCCAGGGCATAGAGGTTGACCCATTCCATGGCCGACAGGGTCGAGGTGATGACATTCGGCTTGCCGATTTCCAGCAGGCTGCGGTGCAGCTTGGCAGCGCGCCGGGGGACGTCGAGGCCGCCGGGCAGGATGCCTTCGTGACGCAGGCCCTGGTCCACGCATTCGCGCATGACCGACCAGATGTGCAGCAGGCCGCTACGAATCTCGGCGTCGCTGCGCCAGGCCCGTTCATTGGCCAGCATCAGTTCTCCGACCCGCAGCTTGTGGGTCTTGCACAGGGCCAGCAGTTCGGCGGCACTGTTGAAGTCGTAAGGCAGTTGGACGCCGGTCGTGGTTTCGGCGCCGGCCTCGACCTGGGCCGCCTCGATGATGAAGCCGCCACCCACCGAATAGTAGGTCTGCTCCAGCAATGTGCCCCGTTCACCGAAGGCGGTCAGGGACATGGCGTTGGGGTGGTAGGGCAGGCTTTCGTCCAGCAGGAGCAGGTCCTGTTGCCAGTCGAAGGCAATGTGGCTGCGCCCGCCGAGCAACAACTGGCCGCTTTCGCGCAGCAACTGGATGCGGGGGTTGATGCTGGTAGGGTCGATGCTGTCTGGCCATTCGCCCATCAGCCCCATGACGCTGGCACGGTCGGTGGCGTGGCCGACGCCGGTGGCGGACAGCGAGCCGTAGAGGCGGATCTGCACCCGCTGCACCTGGTGATGCAGGCCTTGTTCGAACAGCGCCTGGGCGAAGGTCGCGGCGGCGCGCATCGGGCCCACGGTGTGGGAGCTGGAGGGGCCGATACCGACTTTGAAAAGATCAAAAACACTGATAGCCATGCTAAAGCCTTACAAGCAATGGAAGGTAGATCGCTGCCATTTTTTGTAGGACAAGCGCAATGTCGGCGATACTGCCCGTCTCGGTCAGCACTGACCAACGAAACTTTCTAAGAGATCCTTTAGCAGGACTAAACGATGAGTCGACAATTTCATGCCCAGACCTATGTCTGGCTGCATGTGTTTTCCTGTGCGGCACGGCACCTGTCCTTCACCCGTTGCGCTGAAGAACTGCACATCACCCCCGGCGCGGTCAGCCAGCAGATCCGCCAGTTGGAAGAGCGCCTGGGCTTTCGTCTGTTCCACCGCCGGCCCCGAGGTGTGGAACTGAGCGCCGAAGGCCAGCGCCTGGCCCAGACGGTGAGCGAGGCCTACGGCAGCATCGACGCGGAATTGCGGCGCCTGGATGCGGGAATGATCGGGGGGACCTTGCGCTTGCGCTCGATCCCGTCGTTTCTCGGCAAGTGGCTGACCCCGCGCCTGCCACGCCTGCAGCAGCGTTATCCGGAGATCCAGTTGCGACTAGTGGCGGAGGACAGCAGCGTGGCCCTGCATGAGGGCGACTTCGACTTGGCCATCGACCTGAACGATGGCAGCTACCCGGGCCTGCAATCCACCGCCCTGCTGGACGAGCAGATCTTCCCGGTCTGTGCACCGAGCCTGTTGCGCGGTCGTCCACCCTTGCATGGTCCGGCGG
Source organism: Pseudomonas sp. L5B5 (assembly GCF_020520285.1). NCBI lineage: Bacteria > Pseudomonadati > Pseudomonadota > Gammaproteobacteria > Pseudomonadales > Pseudomonadaceae > Pseudomonas > Pseudomonas sp. L5B5. The sequence goes on along the minus strand of NZ_CP084742.1, from coordinate 3,080,397 downwards.
ACCTGGCGCATTTCCCGCTGTTGCATGACATCACCGCCTGGCGTGGCAGCTACGAATACGCCGAGTGGGAGTTCTACCTCAATGCCATAGGATTCGAAGGCGCCGATGTGCGCCGGGGCCACACCTTCAACCGCAACCACCTGACCATCGAGGCGGCGATCGCCGGCATGGGCGTGGCAATTGCCCGGCGCACCCTGCTCAACGACGAGCTGGAGCGTGGCACCCTGATCGTGCCGTTCGGCCTGGCGGTGCCCAATCACAAGCGCTACGTGCTGCTCTATGCCCCGGGCGCACTGAGCCATCCGGGCGTACGCGCGGTGCATGACTGGCTGGTGGAGGAGGCGGAGATCTTTCGCGGTTTGCACCCTCTGGGAGAGGGGCAATTGTGAGGTGTTCGAGCCCTGTCGAGAGCAGGGCGGACTCCCGACATTAACAGTGCCCCGAGGGTTTGTCCGGCTTTATTTGCGTATGAATATTTATATTTTTCCAGGGGTTGAAATGTTCTTCGTCGTGCCTAATTGTGTAACCAAGAGGTCACGAAATGCTGGTTGAAACCAGGTTCCCGGCCTCTTGCGAGCAAGCTGAAATAAGGGAAGAACTATGCAAATCCAAGTCCATAGCGATAACCATATTCAAAGCAGCCTTCGGATGGAGGAGTGGGTGCGCAGCACCGTTGAAAGCACGCTCGAACGCTACGAGGAGGACCTGACCCGAGTGGTGGTCCACCTGCGGGACGAGAACGGTGGCAAGTCGGGTCCCGATGACCTGCGCTGCCAGCTCGAGGCTCGGCCCAAAGGGCACCAGCCGATCTCCGTGACCCACAAGGCCGACACCCTGGAACAGGCCATCGATGGCGCCACGGTCAAGCTGGAAAGTGCCCTGGAACACATGTTCGGCAAACTGCGAGCCAAGCGTCCGGCGGCAGTGACCGGCGATGACGGCAGCGAGGCGGATGCCCTGCTCGAAGAAGAATTCCTGGAGAACCAGCAGGCTGCCCTCAATAGCTGATAGCTGGATGTTCCCTCAACCCGACGGGCCTGCATTGCAGGCCCGTTTTCTTTTATGGCGCCTCAGAAGGCAACCGAGGTCTGCACATACAAGGTGCGGGGCTCGCCCACGTACTTGCCCTTGTTGTTGTCGTCGAAGGAGCGGGTGAAGTACTGGCGGTTGAAGATGTTCTTCACCCCCACCGCCACGTTCAGGTCCGACAGTTGCGGGCCGAAGTCGTAGCCGGCACGGGTGCTGAACAGCATGTAGCCGGGGATGCGCCCGGTGCTGCCGTCGAGGCTTTCGCGGGAGGTGTTGGCGTTGTCGGCGAACTGGCTGCTCTGATAGCTGCTGTCGACATTGAGCTTCCAGGGGCCTTCGGTGTAGCTGACCCCAAGCGTGCCCTTGTGCTTGGAAGAGAACGGCACGCGATTGCCCTTGTTCGGTCCATCTTCGCGAATGGTGGCATCGACATAGGCGTAGGTGGCGTAGATATCGAACCCCGCCAGCGCCGGGTCCAGGCCATCGAGGGCGTAATTGATGCTGCTCTCGATTCCCTGATGCCGCGTTTGCCCGCGGGCGATCACGGTGTCGTTGGTCTGGTTGCTGTCGTACTGGTTGTCGAAGTTGATCAGGAACGCGCCCAGCTCTGCGCGCAAGGTGCCGTTGTCATAACGAGTGCCGACCTCCCAGGTGCGGGCCTTCTCCGGTTTCACCTCGCCGCTGGCCACTCGGTTGGGCATCTGGCTGTACTGCACGCTGCCGAACGAGCCTTCAGTGTTGGCGTAGAGATTCCAGCTGTCGTCGAGGTGGTACATCACGTTCAGCGCCGGCAACGCAGTGTTGTAGTTGCCCTTGTACTTGACGTTGCTGAGGTTGTTGCTCTGCTGCGACTCGATCATTTCATAGCGGATGCCCGGGGTCAGGGTCCACTTGCCGATATCGATGCGGTCATCGAGGAACAGGGCATGGGCTTGGGTGCCGCCACGGGTGTCGCGATCGTTGCGGCTGTTGCGGGTGGTCAACTGCTGGTTGGCGCTGATGGGCGTGCGGTAGCGCAGTTCGTGCCCGGCCTCGTTGATGTAGCGATAACCGACGCCCACTTCGTGGCTGCTGTCCCCCAGGTCGAAGCCTTGGGCCAGGCGGGTTTCCAGGCCGCGTACCCAGTACTCGCGGGGCGACAGGGACAGGAAGTTGAGCTGGTCCAGGTAACCGCTGCGCAGGGTCTTGGTGAAGAAACTGTTGACGGTGAACTCGCGACAATCCTCCTGGTAGCGATAGCCGAGGTTGAACATCGTCCGCCGCCCCCAGAACTTGTCGTAGGGTCGGGTCGACTGATACGGATCGGCCTTGTAGTCCGCCACGTTGAGGCCGCCGGGCATGTCCGCCTCGCCTTCGTAATACTGGGCCATGGCGTTGAAGCTGTTGGCTTCGTCGAGCTGGTACTTGCCCTTGAGGATCAGGTCGTCGATCCGCGTGTCGCTGTGTTCGCGCCAGTCGCCGCCACGGGTGCCGGAGTACAGCAGGGCGCCACCCAGGCCATTGTCGGCAGTGCCGCCGGCCAGCAGGTTGGCGCTGGTCTTGAAGCCGTCATGGCTGGAGGAGGGGCTGGTCTCGGTCTGGAAGCCGCCCTTGACTGTTGGCGCGTCGGGAATCGCCCGGGTCACGAAGTTGACGATGCCGCCGACGTTCTGCGGTCCATAGCGCACCGCGCCGCCACCGCGCACCACGTCCACGGCGTCCATGTTGCCCATGCTGATGGGGGCGAACGACAGCTGGGGCTGGCCGTAGGGCGCGAACGGCACCGGAATGCCGTCCATCAGCACCGTGGAGCGTGAGGCCAGGCGTGGGTTGAGGCCGCGAATGCCGAAGTTCAGCGCCATGTCATGGCTGCCGGTGCCGTTGTTGTCCGGAGCGTTGACCCCGGGAATCCGGTTGAGCACGTCCCGTGCCTGGGTCGCGCCTTGACGCTCGAACTCTTCACGGCGGATCACATCCCGCGCCCCGGCGTGTTCGAAGACGTCGCCCTGCCGGGCATCGCCCAGCCAGTCGCCGACCACGCTGGAAGCGCCCAGTTGCAAGGTGGCCGGTGTGTTCTCGGGGCTTGCCGGTTGCAGGCTGAAGGCATTGTCGCCTTCGGCTCGCGCTTGTAGGCCGCTGCCCTGCAGGAGAATTTGCAGCGCTTGCTCGGTGCTGTATTGCCCGTCCAGGCCATGGCTCTGGACGCCGCGGGTCAGTTGCGAACCGAAGGAGATCAGCACGCCGGCTTCACGGCCGAACTGGTTCAGCGCGTTTTCCAGCGGCATCGCCGCGATGTGATACGACTTGCTCGTGACCTCGGCGGCCTGGAGTGGGGTCAGGCTGGCCAGGCCCAGGCTGGCCCCCAGCAGCAGGTGACGCAGTGAGCGGGCCAGGGGCGTGAGGCGAGTGGAGTGCTGGGTCATCGAGGGAGATCCTGAAAAGGAAGAATCAAGGTGGCTTTCCTTCCCTGTCACTCGAACCTGGCAAAACGGCTCATGCCTCATCAAAAAAAATGTTCCAGTGGTGTACGGATGGCGTCTGCCTATCACTTCGTGTAGCCGCTGCCGCAGGCTGCGCTCGGTTCGGCACGAGACGCTGGATCTGGCGGCCGCTGCGCGCCCGTGCGCAGCCTCGCCGGGGCTCGACAGCGGCTACAGGGGTCAGGCGCGGGCCTCGACGTTGACCCAATAGCGGGTGAACCGTCGCACCCTGACCGGCAGGCTGACCTGTAGCAGGTCGAGAATCCGTTCGCTGTCGTCCAGGGGATAGCTGCCGGAGATCAGCAGGTCCGCCACTTGCGTGTCGCAGTTCAAGCGGCCACGGCGGTAGCGTCCCAGTTCGTCGAGAAAATCCGCCAGGCGCATGTGCGCCACCACCAGCATGCCCTCGCTCCAGGCCCCGCTGCCGGCATCCAGGGGGCGTGGGGCATCCCAGCCATTGCTGCGAAAATCCAGCTGTTGCCCGGCCTCTACCCTGGGTGGAGCCACGGTGTGGGTGGCGGATTCCACGCTGGCGCTGCCCGAGTACACCGCCAGTTGGCTATGGCCCTTGAACTGCCGCAGGTTCAGGTGTCCGCTGGCGGTGCGCACCTGCCCCTGGGCGCTGTGCACCAGCAGTGGCCGCGGGTCCTTGCCGGCGCTGAGCATGATCTCGCCCTCCAGCAGGCGGATCAGCCGCTGCTGGCTATCGAAGCGCACATCCACGGCGCTGCTGGTATTGAGTTGCAACAGGCTGCCATCGCTCAGTTGCAGCTTGCGTCGCTGGCCCAGCGCGCTGCTGTAGTCCGCCAGCAAGGGCGGCAGCGGGTTGTGCTCGCGCAGGCCCCAGGCGGCCGAGCCAGCGCCAAGCACCAGCAGCAACTTGAGAACCTGGCGTCGACCGCTGGCTGTCGGAGCGTTCAGCGCGGCGTGGGCCAATGGCGACGACAGGCTGCGCAAGCGCTGGTTGACCCGCTGGATATGCGCCCACGCCCGCTGGTGTTCGCCGTGGGCGTCGTGCCATTGCTGCCAGGCCTGCTGCTGGCGTGGACTCAACGGGCCGTCCTGCATCTCGATCAGCCAGTGCACGGCCTGCTCGGCGACCTGATTGCTGAAATCGGGCTGGGCATTGAGGTGCGGATTCATCGGTTGGCTCACAGGGCGAAGTAGCAGCGCATGGCTGCCTTGTTCAGGTGGCGCTTGACGGTGGCGATGGAGATGCCCAGTTCCCGGCCGATTTCGGCGTAGGTCAGGCCGTCCAGCTGGCACAGCAGGAACGCCTGCTTGACCTGGCGCGGCAGGCCGTCGAGCAGGCTGTCCAGTTCCATCAGGGTTTGCAGGATGATCGCCCGTTCCTCTTCCGAAGGTGCGGCGTGTTCGGGCATCTGCGCCAGGGTTTCCAGGTAGGCGCGCTCCAGGTCCTGGCGTCGGTAGTGATTGCTCAGCACCCGTTTGGCGATGGTGGTGAGAAACGCCCTTGGCTCTAGCAGCACCGGGGTTTCCCGTGCGCCCAGGACCCGGATGAAGGTGTCCTGGGCCAGGTCGGCGGCGCTGTCCGGGCAGCCGAGCCGGCGCCGCAACCAGGTGTTCAACCAGCGGTGATGGGCCAGGTAGAGGCCTTCGACGGTAGCGGAATGAGACAAGCCGGACGCTCCTGCACTGACAGGGTGCATAAGGTAACGAGAATTGTTCGCATTGTAGTGGGAGGATCTTCGCTTCGGCAATCGGCTCGGATCAGCGGGCACGGGCCGACGCTTCACACTTTTTGCGTATGAGAATATTTATCATTAGTATTGTCCGCCTGTTGCGCCCGGGCATTCGCGTCCCGGGCTTTCTTTTGCTTCAAGGTCCGAACATGAAAAGCAAGGCCGGCGGGATTCCCGCTTCCTATCGTCTGGCGGTCGCTTCGCGGGTGTGTGCCGCCGTCCTGGGTGGTTACCTGCTGGCGGCACTGTCCAGTGTCTGCCTGACCTTGCTGCTGCCGATGTCCAAGGCTGACGCCGTGCTCAGCGGGATGATGGCGTCGTTCCTGTTCTACCTGCTGGCGGTGATCGGGTGCTTCGCCTGTCGCAGTGCCTGGCAGGCCTGGTTCGGCGTGGCCGTGGCCTGCCTGGTGCTGGCGCTCATCGCCGGCAGCGCCTATTGGGCGTCCTTGCCATGAAAGAAGGTTTCCGCCAGTCCATGGCCTGGCTGCACACCTGGACCGGGCTGCTGTTCGGCTGGCTGCTGTTCGCCATTTTCTTCACCGGGACCCTGTCGTATTTCAAGTACGAGATCAGCCACTGGATGCAGCCCGAGGTCCCGGCCCGGGCCTTGAATGCCGAGGCCAGCCTGGGCCTGGCCCAGCGCTACCTGGAACAGCATGGGCAGGGCGCGCAACGCTGGTTCATCAGTTTGCCCGACAGCCGCGAACCGGCCTTGTCGGTGGCCTGGCAGGCGCCGGGCAAACCAGGGGAGCGGGGCGCCTTCACTGAAAAGCTGCTGGACCCGGCCACCGGCAGCGAGCTGCATGCGCGCGACACTCGCGGCGGCGAGTTCTTCTACCGGTTCCATTTCCAGTTGCAGATGCCTTATCCCTGGGGCCGCTGGCTGTCCACCCTGGCGGCCATGGTGATGTTCGTGGCGCTGGTCAGCGGCATCATCATCCACAAGAAGATCTTCAAGGACTTCTTCACCTTTCGCCCGCGCAAGGGCCAGCGTACCTGGCTCGACGGGCACAACGCCCTGGGCGTGCTGGTGCTGCCGTTCCACCTGATGATCACCTACAGCAGCCTGGTGATCTTCATGTCCATGGTCATGCCGGCGAGCGTCCTGGTCGCCTACAAGGGGGACAACACCGCCTTCTTCCAGGACCTGCAACCGGCGGCCCGCACCCTCCCGGCCGCCGGTGAGCCGGCGGCGCTGGCGCCCCTGGAACCCATGCTCAGGCAGGCGTTGGAGCACTGGCCGCAAGGACGGGTGCAGCGTGTGATGGTCAATAACCCGGGGGACCTCAATGCCACAGTGCAGGTCATGCGCCATGGCGCCGACCAGGTGGTACGCAACTTCGGCCGCGCGGTGTCGTTCAACGGCGTCACGGGCCAGCCGTTGCAGGAAAGCCCCGAGCAGTCCCTGCCCAAGGTCATTGGCGGCAGTTTCTATGGCCTGCACATGGGCCTGTTCGCCGGACCGGTGCTGCGCTGGCTGTACTTCATCTGTGGCCTGGCCAGCACCGCGATGATCGGTACCGGCCTGGTGATCTGGCTCGGCAAGCGCCAACTCAAGCATGCCAAGAGCCCGGTCATGCCCTTCGAGCTGCGCCTGGTCGAGGTGCTGAACATTGCCAGCATGTCCGGGCTGGTCCTGGCAGTGGCGGCCTTCTTCTGGGCCAATCGCCTGCTGTCGGCCGACTTTGCCGAGCGCGCCGACTGGGAGGTCAACAGCTTCTTCATCGCCTGGGGCCTGAGCCTCCTCCATGCGCTGGCACGCCGTGGCCGCCAGGCGTGGGTCGAGCAACTGGGCCTGGCCGCGCTGCTGCTGGCCAGCATCCCGCTGCTCGATGCCTTGACCGGGGCGAACCTGGCCGATGGGTTCCTCAGCCGAGGCGACTGGACCCGGGCCGGCTTCGACCTGGCGTGCCTGGCCAGTGGCCTGTTCCTGGCCTGGGCGGCACGCAAGATGCAGCGCGCCGCCCAGGCACCTGCCACAACCAAGCCCCGTGGCCGTGCACGGGTTGCTGATACCGAGGTGGACTGAATGCTCCTGGCCCTGTTGCTCTGTTATGCCGGTTTCACCGGATTGTGCCTGTCCCTGGACCGGCACCACGGCGAGTTGCTGGGCGGCAAGCCATCCCTGCTGCGCCGTCACGGCTTGCGCCTGGGCGGCTGGTTGCTGCTGGGCTTGTCCCTGGTGGCCGCCGTGCAGGCCACTGGCTGGAGCCTGGGATTGGTGCAGTGGTGCGCGGTGCTGATGTGCAGCGCCTTGCTGCTGGTACTGCTGCTGCCCTACCGTCCGCGGCTGGTGCTGTCGATGGCGGGGGCCAGCTTGCTGGCCAGCCCGCTCGCGGCCCTGGCCCAGTTCTGACGAGCGCGCCGATGGATGTCTTGCCCCCGCAATCCCGAGAACCGGATGGGCCCGATCCACGAGGCAGCCGCGCGCATTTTCTCCAGGTGTTTCTGTCCCAACGTACGCAGATGGAGGCCCTTGTCAGTCGCCGTGTCGGCTGTCGGGCCACCGCCGCTGATCTGGTGCAGGACCTGTTCCTGCGTTTCTGGCGTCGCCCCCTGATCCAGGTCGAGGAACTGAGCACTTACCTGTTGCGCTGCGCTGGCAACATCGCCATCGACCACTTGCGCAGCGAGGGCGCGCGAGTCCGGGTCAGCGAAGGCTGGATGCCCGAGCAACAGGATCAGCAGGGCCTCGAGCCACAGGCCGTGCTGGAAGCCGGCAATGACCTGCGCCATGTCGAGGCGGCCCTGCGCAGCCTGCCCCAGCGCACCCGGCAGATCTTCCTGCTCAACCGCATCCATGGGCGCAAGTACGCCGAGATCGCCAAGGCGATGGGCCTGTCCCAAAGCGCCGTGGAAAAACATATGATGCGCGCCCTCGAAGCCTGCAAGGCCAGCCTGCGGGACCCCTCGACCCCGCGCACGCCAAGGAATGCCCCGTGAACCAGCGCTCCATCGTCATCCCGACGCCCGCCCAGGAACAGGCTGCCCTGGCCTGGCTGAGCCTGCTCCACGACCGGCCCAGCAGCGGCGACCAGGCCACCTTCAGCCAGTGGCTGCAAGCCGATCCGGCCCATGTCGAGGCCTATGCCCAGGCCCAGGTGGTGTGGGAGTTGAGCGAACAGCCGGCGCGGACCCTGGCCGCGGAAGACGCCCAGGCCCTGCACGGCCTGCTGCATCGCATGGAGGCGGCTCGGGGCCGGGGCCGGCGCCGCACAGCGGTGGGGTTGGCGATGGCCGCCAGTGTGCTGCTGGCGGTGGCCCTGGGCGCCGGCTGGCAGCCGGGACGCTGGGTCGATGACCTGGGCGCCGACTACGTCTCGGCACCGGGCCAGGTACGCACCGTGACCCTGGCCGACCGCAGCGAAGTGACCCTGGACGCCGACAGCGCCATTGCCGTGGACTTCAGCCATGGCCAGCGGCAGGTGCAACTGCGCCGTGGCGCCGGTTTCTTCAGCGTCAGCCACACCGGCCAGCCGTTCGTGGTCACGGCGGAGCAGGGCGAGGCCCATGTCCTGGGCACCCAGTTCGAAGTTTGCCTGCAACCCCGGGGCGCGCAGGTCACGGTGTTGTCCGGGCGGGTCGGGGTCACGCCGTCCCGGGGGGCGGCGCAGCAAGTGCTTGGCGCCGGCCAGCAAGTGGCCTACGGCCAGGGGCAGGCCGCCCCGTTGCACACAACCGACAGCGAAGCCCAACTGGCCTGGCGCGAGGGCTGGTTGAACTACTACCACGCACCGCTGGCCGAGGTGGTCCAGGACCTGCAGCGCTACTTCCCGGGGCGCATCCTGCTGCTCAACGATGAGCTGGCGGCGCGGCGCATCAGTGGCAGTTTCTCCAGCAAGGACCCGCAAGCGGTCCTCGACTCCCTGCAGGCGGTGCTGGGTTTCAAACAGCACCAGATTTTCGGCAGGCTCGTCGTCCTGCGCTGAGAGCCTTGTTCCAGAGCTCCCGAACATTCATCGATATCACTCCGTTCTGTCACTAAACCGTTACACGAGGCGCGGATGATCTGCGCATTCCTGAGCACATGGTCAGGATCGGAGAGGGTTGTGATTCAGCTCTCGTAGGGGAGGGATGGCTGAAGCAGGAGCAAATCGATGCGCAGCTGGGATGTCGCTAAAAAGAAAAAGGCCCATATCGAAATCATCCCGATGATCGATGTGATGATGTTTCTCCTGGTGTTCTTCGTACTCATCAGTCTCAACGTGATCCCCGCCGTGGGGATCAAGACCCAATTGCCGGTCGCCAGTACCGCGCAGCAGTTGAAACCGCAAAACAAGGCCGTCATCACTTTGGGCCTGCAGGAGCGCCTGCAACTCGATGGCCAGGACCTGGACGAAAGTGCCCTGCTGGCACAGCTCAAGGTGCTCAATACCGGCAGTGAAAAGTTGGTGATCATTATCAACAGCGATCAGGGCGTCGAGGTCAAACGCCTGGTTTCGGTGATGGACTTGCTCAAGGGCAATGGCTTCTCTTCCGTCTCCATCGCCACGCGCAAGTCCTGACGCCATGTTCAGTCTCTATAGAACCCGCAAGCTGCTGGCGTGCCTGTTGCCGGCCGGCCTGTTGCTGCTGGTGATCTACAGCAGCCAGCTGCAGCGATTGCAGATCATGCCGGTGTACGACGAAAGCACGGTGGAGGTGGCCCTGGTCGATGCCAGCGAGCTGTTGGCGGTGGCTGAACCACCACCGCCTGCGCCCGAACCGTTGCCCGTCGAACCCGAACCGCCCGTGGTGGAGCCGGAAACCGAACCGCTGGTGATCGAGCCGCCCAAGCCCAAGCCTGTGGTCAAGCCCAAGCCCGTGGTGCCCAAGCCCATGGTCGCCAAGCCTTTGCCACCCAAGCCGGCCTCGGCCCCGGTGGCCCAGAGCGTCCCTGCAGCACCGCAGCCCGCGGTGGCCGCAGCGCCCAAACCGGTGGCGACACCGGCCCCTGCACCGGCCCCGGCTTCCGCACCCGCGGCGCCAGCCAGTGCCATCAAGGAAAGTCTGTACACCGCCGCTTTGCGCAAGGAACTGGAAAAGCACAAGCAATACCCCAGTGGCCGCGAGGCCTCGCTGCAACGTCCCCAGGGCGATGTGGTGATCTGGCTGGAAGTCGATCGGGCCGGCAACGTGCTCGACAGTGGCATCGAAAACAAGGCGCCGAACATGTTGCTCAACCGTGCCGCACAAACCAGTTTGCGCCGCGTGGAAAAGGTCTCGCCATTCCCGGCGGACGCCTTCTCGGGCAAGAACAAGCAACGGTTCACCGCGACCTTTAGCTACAACGTGGAATAACCCATCACCTATTAACGAAAGTTGTAAGCAAGGGATTGACCCGTGAAGATCAATAAACTTTATGCCCTGCTTCTGGCATCGGGCCTGGGCAGTTTTGCGCCATTGGTTCTGGCCGACGATACCGTGGATGTCGGCGCGGTGAACGTGACCGGTAAACAGACCCTGGGCAATGGCCACATGATCAAGGAGGAAAGCGCCAAGGGCCGCTCCACCGTGACCAAGGAAGCCATGGACCAGATGGCGCCCACCGCCAACGCCGTGGACAAGCTCAAGTACACCCCGGGGATCAACGTTTCCAGCACTGATGCCACCGGCCTGAGCGGCACCAGCTTCACCATGCGCGGGATGAACTCCGACCAGGTCGGGCTCTCTTCCGATGGCTTCCCGATCAACGACTCGGGGGACTACAGCATCTACCCGAACCTGATGGGCGACTCGGAGAACTTCAGCGAAGTCTTCGTCACCCAGGGTTCGTCCGAAGCCGACGGCCCGCACATCGGCTCCAGTGGCGGCAACATCGGCCTGGTGACCGCGCGCCCGACCAAGGACTTCGGGGTGTTCGTCAAGCAGTCGGTGGGTTCCAACAACCTGCGCAAATCCTTCGCCCGCCTGAACACCGGCGACCTGGGTGGCTTCAAGACCTGGGTCTCGGCCTCCCACACCGAAGGCGACAAGTGGAAGGGCAAGGGCACCCTGCGTGCCGACAAGATCGAATGGAACACCCTGTTCGAAGACGGCAACGGCAACTCCACCAATGCCATCCTCAAGTACAACAAGCAGGAAAACTACAACTACAACAGCGTCAGCAAGGGCCAGTTCCAGAGCCAGGGCCGGCGCGTGGACTACTCGGAAAGCACCGTGTTCAAGAACGGCAGCGTGTCCCAGTCCTACAAGCTCAACCGCAACCCCTTCGAGAGCGTGACCGCCTCGGTGACCCAGCGCTTCCAGCTGCGTGACGATTTGAGCCTGACCTTCAACCCGTACTACGTGTGGTCCAACGGCGGCAGCTTCAGTGGCCAGACCGCCACCACCCTGTCCAGCACCTCCAGCAGGGCTGGCAACTACGACCTGAGCGGATTGCCCAGCGGCACCTACTACCGGCCATCCTGGACCGAGACCTGGCGCCCCGGCATGACCACCAAGCTCAAGTGGGACCTCAACGAAGAACACAGCCTGGACGTCGGCTACTGGTACGAGCGCGCCCGCCAGCGCCAGACCCAGCCCTTCATCGGGATCAAGGCCAACGGGGCGCCGGAGAACGTCTGGGGCGACTACAACGGCTCCGACCAGTTGGTGGACCGCAATGGCACCACGGTCCAGGGCCGGCACCAGTACACCGTGACCCCGGCGCAGAAACTCTGGGTACAGGACACCTGGCAGGCGACCCCGGACCTGACCCTCACCGGGGCCCTGGCCTACCAGTACGTGGAACGTGACGGCAACAACCTCGGCAGCCTGACCGACAAGGCGGAAAAACGGAACGTGCGTTATCACCAGTTCCTGCCCAGCTTCAACGCCAAGTACCAGATCGACCCGAACAACCAGGCGTTCTACAACGTCACCCGCAACATGCGCACGCCGCCCAACTACGTGCTCTACAACAAGGGTGATTCGATCAGCCTGAAACCCGAGCTGAGCTGGAACCAGGAATTGGGCTGGCGCTACAGCGAAGAGAAGATGGCGCTGAGCGCGACCTTGTTCTACATCACCTTCAAGGACCGGCAGATCTCCACCACCGATCTCAATGGCGATTACGTCGTGGCCAACGTCGGCGAAGTGAAGAACCGCGGCCTGGAGCTGGAGTGGAGCGGCCTGTTACCGCACAACTTCAACTACTACGCCTCGTACACCTACACCAAGTCCGAGCAGATGGATGACCTGACCAACAAGAACGTGCTGCTGCCGACCTCCGGCAAGCAACTGGTCAACGTGCCGGAAAACATGTTCAACCTGAGCCTGGGCTACGACGACTCGCGCTACTACGGCAACGTCGTCGGCAAGTACGTCGGTGCCTTCTACGGCGACCTGACCAACGACGAGAAGATCTCCGGGCGCACCGTGTTCGACCTCAACGCCGGTATCCACCTGCCAGTGGACAAGAAGGTGCTGAAGTCCGCGACCCTGCGTTTCTCGATGCTCAACGTGTTCGACAAGGAATACCTGGCCTCGACCCGCACCGTGTCGTTCAACTCGGTGAAGACCAATGGCCTGGCACCGAGCACCGCCTACTACAACGTCGGCGAGGAGCGGACCGCGATGGTCTCCCTGGAAGCTGCGTTCTGATTTGTTTCAGGCACAAGAGGACATGACGATGGACATGAATCTGCTGCACGACATCACCTTCTACACCATGTATGGTGCGGCCGCGATTGCCGCCTTCATCGCGGTGGAGCGGGGCATCTACTTCAGCTTCAGCCTGCGCCAGGCGAAGAAACTGGAGACCGTGCTCAACCCCAAGATGCACAGCGTCGACGACTTGCCCGCCGAGCTGCGCGAGCGCAACAGCCTGCCCCTGGAAATGGTCGCCGAGCTGTTCGCCCACAAGCAGGGGCTGGCCAGCCACAAGGACCTGGAAGACCTCAGCGAATCGATCTACATCGCCACCCGCAGCAAGCTGATGCATGGCCTGTGGCTGCTGGAAACCGTGGTCACCGCAGCGCCGCTGCTGGGCCTGCTGGGCACCATCCTGGGGATCATCGACACCTTCAAGGCCCTGGCCGAGACCGGTGTCTCCGATCCGGGCGAAGTCTCCAAGGGCATTGGCACCGCGCTGTACGCCACGGCCCTGGGGATCGCCATTGCCCTGGGCAGCATGATCTTCCACAACCACTTCCAGGATCGGGTCGAGCGCATCACCGACCACCTGAAGATCCTCCTGCTGCGTGCCGGCATGGGCACCGCCCTGAAGGCCCCGCCAGCCCCGCAAGCGATCCACGGCAGCCTGCAACCTGCCTGATGGCCTAGCCTGTAGCCGCTGGCGCAGGCTGTGAGCGACGACCAGGCGGGTGGTGTTCCCCAGCCTCCTTGGTCGAGCGTTCACGGCTTTCGCCGGCGGCTTTTTTTTCGTCGACTTTCCAAGGATTTTTTCCATGTCCCGTCTTCGTCCCACGCCCCGGTTGCTGGGGGCACTGACCCTGGCCCTGGTCACCCTGGCCGGTTGCAGCTCGCTGTCTCAGCCACCGCAACCGGTGGCGGTGAACATCGTCGCCATCAACGATCTGCACGGTTACCTGCAAGCCAACCCCTTCAGCTACAAGGATCCCCAGGCCCCGGGCGGCGTGCGCAAACTGCAGGCCGGCGGCATCGCCACCCTGGGCGGCATGCTTACCCAACTGCGCCAGCAGGACCCGCAGCTGCTGTTCATCGGCGCCGGCGACCTGGTGGGCGGTAGCCCGCCGCTGTCGGCGATGTGGGCCGACGAGCCGACCCTGGACGCCCTGCGCCAGATGGGCATGAAGCTCAGTGCCATCGGCAACCACGAACTGGACAACGGCAAGGCCGAGTTCCTGCGCCAGCTCAATGGCGGCTGCCAGTCGCCCCGTCCGGACAAGGCCTGCCAGTTTCGCCCGAACTACCCGGGCAGCGGTTTCCCCTACCTGGCGGCCAACCTGATGGACAGCGACACCGGCAAGCCGTTGCTGCCGGCCTACCGCATCGAGGAGGTGCGCGGGGTCAAGGTGGCCTTTGTCGGCGCGGTGCTGCGGGACGTGGCCTCGGTGGTCAGCGCCAAGGGCATGCGCGGGTTGCAGGTGGCCGATGAAGCCGAATCCATCAACAGGCTGATCCCCGAGCTGCATGCCCAGGGGGCCAACGCCATCGTCGCCGTGGTGCACCAGGGCGGCGCGACCCCGGAACCTTTCGACAAGCAGGACTGCTCGCAGCTCGGTGGCGATATCGTCGACGTGGCCAAGCGCCTGGACCCCGCGGTGGACGTGCTGATCAGCGCCCACTCGCACCAGGGCTACCTGTGCAAGGTCGGGCCGCTGCTGGTGACCCAGGGCAATTCCTACGGCCACCTGCTGACCCACCTGACCCTGCAAGTGACCCCGGGCCAGCACCGGGTGGCGAGCATCCAGGCCCTCAACCTGGTAGCTGACCCGGCACGTTATCCACAGGACCCGACCCTGGCGCAGCTGCAACAGGAGGTCGAGGCGCGGAGCAATCAGGTACTGCTCAAACCGGTGGGGGCGATTGCCGCCTCGCCGATTGCCCGGCGCGCCGACGCGGCCGGGGAAATGCCCATCGGCGACCTGATCGCCGATGCCCACTTGGCCGGCGGCCGGGCCAATGGTGCGCAGGTCGCCTTCATGAACACCGGTGGCATTCGCAGCGACCTGGCCCTGGAGCCGGGGCAGACCCGGGTCAACTACGGGCAGCTGGCGACCCTGCAACCCTTCAACAACAACCTGATCGCCTTCGACCTCACCGGTCGGCAGATCGAGCAGGTGCTCAACCAGCAATGGAAGGGCGCGGACGATGCCAACATCCTGCAAGTTTCCCAGGGCTTCACCTATCGCTGGGACGCCAAGCGCCCGCTGGACAGCCGTGTCGTACCCGGCAGCGTGCGCCTCAACGGCAAGCCGCTGCAGGCCGAGGCCAGCTACCGGCTGGTGATGAATGGCTTCCTGGCCGATGGCGGTGATCGTTTCAGCCTGTTCAAGAGCGGCCTGAACCGTAGCGACCTCGGGGTCAGCGACCTGGACGCGATGCTGCTTTACCTCAAGGACATGGACCAGCAAGGCACACCGGTGGGCTCCAGCGCCAGTGCCGGACGGATCCAGCGCAGCAACTGACGCGCCTGGCCCCGCACCTGCTTCGTGCACCCGCTGTCGCAGGTTCTGGGTTGGCCGGTCGGACGTTGAAGGTCCTGCGGACCTTGTCGCAGCTTCGCAGGCTCAGCAGCGGCTACAGGTGCGCGGTTGTAGCCTGTTTCGTGTAGCCGCTGCCGCAGGTTCCGGCTGACCTGCCTGAAAATATTTTCAGAAAACCGATGAGGTCTTTGTCCTCGGCATCCGTGTACTGCTTGAAAGTGCGATCAATTCGCATTCACGGCGCTCCAACACACGAGTCTCAAGCATGAAGTCCAGGGCAAATTCGGCGGCAAACGGTTCGGTAAAACGATGGTTCGGTGCATCCGCGCTGGCGGTGTCGGGGTTGGCGCTGCTGCCCCTGGGGGTCGCCCTGGCGGCGCAAACCGGCAACGAACAGCACAGCGCGCTCTTGCGCTTTGACATCGCGGCCAAGCCACTGCCCCAGGCCCTGAGTGATTTCACCCGGGTCACCGGCATCAGCGTGGTCTACACCTCCGATGTGCCCTATGGCCTCAACGCCCCGGCGCTCAATGGCCAGTTCAGCGCCGAGCAGGCCATTGAGCGCTTGCTTGGCAACTCTGGCTTGAGCTACCGGCGCAGCGATGCCCGGACCCTGGTCCTGGAGCCCTTGCCCCAGGGGGCGGCCCTGAACCTGGGCGCCACCAGCGTCACGGCCCAGGGCCTGAATGACAGCACCAGCTACCAGCCGCCGGCCACCACCTCGGTGGCGCGCAGCCAGGCACTGAACCAGGAAATCCCGCAGATCATCAATGTGGTTCCGGCCCAGGTCCTGAAGGACCAGGCTCCGCGCAACCTGGACGACGCCCTGAGGAACGTCAGCGGCATCACCCAGACCAACACCTTGGCCGGCACCCAGGACGCTGTGCTGCTGCGCGGCTTTGGCGACAATCGCAACGGCTCGATCATGCGCGACAGCATGCCGGTGGTGCAGGGCCGGGCCCTGAATGCCACCGCCGAGCGGGTGGAAGTGCTCAAGGGGCCTTCATCGCTGTTGTACGGCATCCAGGACCCGGGCGGGGTGATCAACATCGTCAGCAAGAAACCCGAGCTGCAGCCATCCACTGCCCTGACGGTGCGCGGCTCGACCTACGGCTCGGGCAAGAACGGCAGCGGTGGCAGCCTCGACACCACCGGGCCGATCGGTGATTCCGGGTTGGCCTATCGCCTGATCGTCGATCACCAGGACGAGGATTACTGGCGCAACTTCGGCACTCGTCGCGAATCCCTGGTGGCGCCGTCCCTGGCCTGGTACGGCGAGCGCACCAAGGTCCTGCTGGCCTACGAGCATCGTGAGTTCCTGACCCCGTTCGACCGTGGCACGGCCATCGACCCCAAGACCAATCACCCGCTGGATATCCCCGCCACCCGACGCCTGGACGAGCCGTTCAACAACATGGAAGGGCGCTCGGACCTGTATCGCCTGGAGGTCGATCACGATCTCAACGACGACTGGAAGGCCCACTTTGGCTACAGCTGGAACCGCGAGACCTACGATGCCAGCCAGGTGCGCCTGAGCGCGGTGAACGCCAATGGCACCCTGACCCGCTCCATGGACGGCACCCAGGGGGCCCTGACCACTGATCGATATGCCACCGCCAGCCTCGAAGGCAAGGTGCAACTGGCAGGCATGCAGCACGACCTGGTGTTCGGCCTGGACGACGAATACCGCAAGGTTTATCGGGCCGACCTGATCCGGCAGAAAAGCCTGGGCACCTTCAACTACCAGAACCCGGTCTATGGCCGGGAAGTGGCCGGCACCACGGTCAGTGACAAGGACAGTGCCCAGACTGACCTGCTGCGCAGCGACTCGCTGTTCTTCCAGGACGCCATCCACCTTACCGACCAGTGGATCCTGGTGGGCGGCGGACGTTTCCAGGAGTACGACCAGTACGCCGGCAAGGGCCGGCCGTTCCGGGTCAATACCAACAGCAACGGGCAGAAGTTCGTGCCCCGTGCAGGGCTGGTGTATCGCTACACCGACCAGCTGTCGCTCTATGGCAGCTACACCGAATCGTTCAAGCCCAACTCCAGCATCGCCGACCTGGCCGGTGGCACCGCGGTACTGGACGGCTCCATCGAGCCTGAAGAAGCCAAGTCCTGGGAGCTGGGGGCCAAGCTCGACATCCCGGGGCGCATCACCGCCAGCGCGGCATTGTTCGACATCACCAAGCGCAACGTGCTGGTGTCCACAGCCACGGCGACCGAAACCATTACCAGCGTCGCTGGCGAGGTGCGCTCCAAGGGCCTGGAACTGGACCTGACCGGGCAGCTCACCGACCAGTGGAGCCTGATCGGCAGCTACGCCTACACCGACGCCGAGGTGACCAGGGACACCCAGTACAAAGGCAAGCGGTTGCAGAACGTGGCCAAGAACACCGGCTCGCTGTCGGCGGTCTACGACTTCGGCAGCCTGACCGGTGGCGATCGCCTGCGGGTCGGTGCCGGTGCCCGTTATGTCGGCGAGCGTGCCGGGGATGCGCCCAACAGCTTCGACCTGCCGGGCTACACCGTGGCCGATGCCTTCGCCACCTACGACACCAAGGTCGAAGGGCAGAAGGTCAAGTTCCAGCTCAACGTGAAGAACCTGTTCGATAAGACCTACTACACCTCGTCGGCGAGCAAGTTCTTCGTGTCCATGGGCGATGCGCGGCAGGTGTCGTTGTCCAGCACGCTGGAGTTCTGAGGTGGGGCAGGAGGGGCGCTGATCAGCCGGCGAAGGCCTGGCGATACGCCCCCGGGGTGCCGCCCAGGGCCTGGCGGAAGCGGTTGGTGAAGTGGCTGGCGCTGGCGAAGCCGCAAGCCAGGGCAATCTCCCCCAGGGGCTGGGTGCTGCTGCGCAGCAGCAGGCGTGCCCGGTCCAGGCGCCGGGCCAGCACGTACTGGTGCGGCGGCAGGCCGAAGCTTTGGCGAAACATGCGGGCGAAGTGGTATTCGGAGAGGGCGCACAGGCCGGCCAGTTGCCCCAGGCTCAGGGGGGTATCGAGCTGGCTGTCGATGTAGTCCATCAAGAGGCGCCGCTGGTGGGCAGCCAGGCCGCCCTTGAGGCGCAGACCCTGGCGCAGGCCCGCCTGGTTGAGCAGGGCATGGCCGAGCATCTCGTGGGCCAGGCTGCTGGTCAGCAGGCGCTCGCCGGGCTCGTCCCAGTTCAGCCTGATCAGCTGCCGGAAGCGCCAGGTCTGCTGTGGATCGTCGAGGAACACGCTTTCGCGCAGTTGCAGTTCCCGGGGCTCGCGATCCAGCAGGGTGACGCAGCCCAGGGCGAACTGCTGCGGGCTGAAATACACATGGGCCAGGCGGATGTCGCCGTTGATCACCCAGGCTGACTGGTGTTCGGCAGGCAGGATGCACAACTTGCCCGGCCCGCCCTTGCTCCCCGGCTGGTCGCGTCGAAAGGTGCCGGTGCCGCCGGCGATGTAGCAGGACAGGGTGTGATGGCTGGGCGCTGCGTATTCCTGGGCGTCGTGGTGATTGCTCCACAAGGCCGCCCACAGGCCGTCACCCAGTTCGGCGCTGTGCTCCAGGCGCGCGTTGGGCGAGCGGTTCAAGGCTTGGAAGACTTGCAGGCTATCCAGTGCGGACATGATGGTCGAATCGCGAGGTTCATTTGCCGGTGTTTCGCATCCTACCCCGTCGCGTGCGGGCTGCCAGCCCGGTGCCGATAAAAAGCGCAAGTTTGTGCAAGCGCCGGGTCCGGGACAGGCGCGAGACTGTGTTCCTTGTAGAAGGAGCCGTGCCATGAACCTGTCGCTGTACCTGTTGACCGTGCTGATCTGGGGCACCACCTGGATCGCCCTGAAACTGCAACTGGGGGTGGTGGCGATTCCGGTATCCATCGTCTATCGCTTCGCCCTGGCGGCCCTGGTGCTGTTCGTCATGCTCCTGCTCAGTCGCAAGCTGCAGGCGATGAACCGCCGTGGCCACCTGATCTGCCTGGCCCAGGGGTTGTGCCTGTTCTGCATCAACTTCATGTGCTTCCTGCATGCCAGCCAGTGGGTGCCCTCGGGGCTGGTGGCTGTGGTGTTCTCCACCGCCACCTTGTGGAACGCCCTCAATGCGCGGGTGTTCTTCGGCCAGAAAATTGCCCGCAACGTGCTGCTGGGGGGCGGGCTGGGGCTGCTGTTCTGGCCGGAGCTGGTGGGCCACAGCGCCAGCCCGCAGACCCTGCTGGGCCTGGGCCTGGCATTGCTCGGAACCCTGTGCTTCTCGGCGGGCAACATGCTGTCCAGCCTGCAGCAGAAGGCCGGGCTCAAGCCCATGACCACCAATGCCTGGGGCATGGCCTACGGCGCAACGATGCTGGCGGTGTATTGCCTGTTCCAGGGCATTGCCTTCGACGTGGAGTGGACCACGCGCTATATCGGCTCGTTGCTGTACCTGGTGATTCCGGGTTCGGTGATCGGCTTTACCGCCTACCTGACCCTGGTCGGGCGCATGGGGCCGGAACGGGCAGCCTATTGCACCGTGCTGTTCCCAGTGGTGGCACTGAATGTTTCGGCGGTGGTGGAGGGCTACCAGTGGACCGCCCCGGCGCTGGCCGGCCTGGTCCTGGTGATGCTGGGCAACGTCCTGGTCTTTCGCAAACCCGGCGCTGCCGCCAAACCCGCGAAACTGGGCGCAACGGCCTGACCTCGCAGGCCCTGTAGCCGCTGCTGAGCTGGCGAAGCTGCGCACGGCGGCGTAGCCGAGGCCAAGCCTGCTGGCGGGCACACCGCCCTGCGAGGGCTGGGCCCTCGTACGCAGCCTCGCAGGCTCGACAGCGGCTACAGGCTCAGGCTTTCCACACCTGGGGGTTGACCAGGTCCTGGGGGCGCTGGCCCAGCAGGGCGCTGCGCAGGTTGCTCATGGCGCGGTCGGCCATGGCGTCGCGGGTCTCGGTGGTGGCCGAGCCGACGTGCGGCAGGGTCAGGGCATTCTTCAACTGGAACAGGGGCGATTGGGCCAGGGGCTCCTTCTCGTACACATCCAGGCCGGCGCCGCGGATCCGGCCATTCTGCAAGGCTTCGATCAGCGCCGGCTCGTCCACCACCGGGCCTCGGGAAATGTTCACCAGGATGGCGCCGGGTTTCATCAGCGCCAGTTCGCGCTGGCTGATCAGGTGCCGGGTCTGCTCGCTCAACGGCACTACCAGGCAGACGAAATCGGCTTCGGCCAGCAACTGCTCGAGGCTGCGAAACTGCGCCCCCAGCTCCTGTTCCAGGGCGGTCTTGCGGCTGTTGCCGCTGTAGAGGATCGGCATGCCGAACCCCAGGCGCCCGCGACGGGCGATGGCCGCGCCGATATTGCCCATGCCGACGATTCCCAGGGTCTTGCCATGCACATCACAACCGAACAGCGCCGGGCCGACGCTGGCCTGCCATTGCCCGGCCTTGGTCCAGGCGTCCAGCTCGGCGACCCGGCGAGCACTGCCCATGAGCAGGGCGAAGGCCAGGTCGGCAGTGCTTTCGGTGAGCACATCGGGCGTGTTGGTGAGCATCAGCCCGCGTTCGTTGAAGTAGTCCAGGTCGTAATTGTCGTAGCCCACCGAGATGCTCGACACCACTTCCAGCTGCGTGGCGTGCTCCAGTTGCGCGCGTCCCAGCTTGCGGCCGACCCCGATCAGGCCGTGGGCCCGGGGAAGGGCTTCGTTGAATTGGGCCTTGATATCCCCCTGCTTGGGATTGGGCACTATGACCTCGAAGTCCTGTTGCAGGCGCTCGGTCATTTCGGGAGTGATGCGGCTGAAGGCTAGTACGGTCTTTTTCATCGCGGAATGGCTCGTCAGGCAGGAGAAAATGCCAAGCAAGCTAACATTAAACCGCCCGATCCATGGGCTTTTTCTGGCGTCGATCCCGGGGCCGGGCGCCGCTGTTCAGTGGCCGGAACGGGCGCCAGCCAGAGTGCCGCTGAGCTCATAGGAGGCCAGTTCCGCCTGGTTCGCGGCGAGGATCTCCGGCAGGGAGCCGCGCAGGTACTCGACCCAGGTCTTGATCTTGGCGTCCAGGTACTGGCGCGACGGGTAGATGGCGTACAGGTTCAGCTCCTGGGAGCGGTACTTGGGCATGACCCGCACCAGGGTGCCGTTGCGCAGGGCCTCGATGGCGGCGTACACCGGCAGCACGCCAATGCCCATGCCGCTGATGATCGCGGCCTTCATGGCGTCGGCCGAGTTCACCAGGAACGGCGAGCTGTTGATGGTGACCATTTCCTGGCCTTCGGGACCGTCGAAGGTCCACTTCTCCAGGGGAATTACCGGGCTCACCAGGCGCAGGCAGGCGTGATGCAGCAGGTCGCTGGGCTTCTGCGGGCAGCCGTGGGCCTTCACGTAGGCTGGCGAGGCGCAGACGATGCTGTAGGTGATGCCCAGGCGCTGGGACACGAAGCCCGAGTCGGGCAGTTCGCTGGCCAGGACGATGGACACGTCGTAGCCCTCGTCCAGCAGGTCCGGCACGCGGTTGGCCATGGTCAGGTCGAAGGTCACGTCCGGGTGCGACTTGCGATAGCGGGCGATGGCGTCGATCACGAAGTGCTGGCCGATGCCGGTCATGGTGTGCACTTTCAGCTGGCCGGCGGGGCGGGCGTGAGCGTCGCTGGCCTCGGCCTCGGCTTCTTCCACATAGGCCAGGATCTGTTCGCAGCGCAGCAGGTAGCGCTTGCCGGCCTCGGTCAGGGCGATACGCCGGGTGGTGCGGTTGAGCAAGCGGGTTTGCAGGTGCGCCTCGAGATTGGAGACGGCGCGCGAGACGTTGGCCGTGGTGGTGTCCAGTTGCACTGCCGCGGCGGTGAAACTGCCGGCTTCGGCGACACAACTGAAGGCGCGCATGTTTTGCAAGGTGTCCATGGGGTGCTCTCAAGGGAGATTGCAAATTGTGACACGAAGTTACGGGGGCTTGGATAGGCGACCAAGGGATTATCGCGTTTACGGTAACAAAGATTCACAGGAATCCCAGCTTATCGCCGACCGGAGCCCACCCTAGAATTGCGCCGATCTATAGGACCCGGCTTGCCGGTGAAGCGCCTCCAGGCCCATCGCGGTGCCTGGAACGCCGGCCAGCGGGTGCCTAAGAGAGATGTACTTCTCCCCCCGATCTCAGGAATTCGCAGCAGTGCCGCGTCGCATCAGCAGAGGGTTCAAGACCCTCAGTGTTTGGGCTTTATCGTTAGCAATCAGCGGCTGCATCGGAACCGGAGGCATTGCCCCACAGGGCAAGACACTTCCCGCTAATACACTGGCCACCGACGAGGCGATCCAGAGCGCCGCGCGAGATGCCCGCTGGCCCAGTGCCCAGTGGTGGCAGGCCTATGGCGACCCGCAGCTGAACCGCTGGATCGACCTGGCCGTGCAGGGCAGCCCGAGCCTGGCCATGGCTGCCGCCCGGGTGCGCCAGGCCAAGGCCCTGGCCGGCATTGCCGAATCGGCCGAGTCGCTGCAGGTCAAGGGCGACGCCACCCTCAAGCGCCACAACTGGCCTACCGATCAGTTCTATGGCCCCGGCGCGCTGTCCAACAGCACCACCTGGGACAACAACGCCGCCCTGGGCTTCAGTTACGCCCTGGACCTCTGGGGCCGGGAAAGCAACGCCACCGAGCGCGCCGTGGACCTGGCCCACATGAGCGTGGCCGAAGCCCGTCAAGCGCAACTGGAACTGGTGAACAACGTGGTGCGCAGCTATATCCAGCTGTCCCTGCACTTCGCTCGGCGCGACATCGTGGCCGCCACCCTCAAGCAGCAGCAACAGATCCTCGAACTGGCGCAACGGCGCCTGGACGGCGGCATCGGCACTCATTTCGAAGTCAGCCAGGCCGAAGCGCCGCTGCCGGAAACCCATCGCCAGCTGGACGCCCTGGACGAAGAAATTGCCCTGACCCGCAACCAATTGGCAGCCCTGGCCGGCAAGGGCCCGGGAGAGGGCGCGCAGTTGCAGCGCCCGAGCCTGGCCCTGGGCGCGGCGCTGAAACTGCCCTCGGCCCTGCCCGCCGAACTGCTGGGGCAGCGCCCGGACGTGGTCGCCAGCCGCTGGCAAGTGGCGGCCCAGGCTCGCGGCATCGATGTGGCCCACGCCGGTTTCTACCCCAACGTCGACCTGGTGGGCAGCATCGGCTTCATGGCCACCGGTGGCGGGGCGCTGGAGTTCCTCACCGGCAAGAAGCTCAACTACAACGTCGGCCCGGCCATCAGCCTGCCGATCTTCGATGGCGGGCGCCTGCGCTCGCAACTGGGTGAAGCCTCGGCCGGCTATGACATGGCCGTGGCCAGGTACAACCAGATCCTGGTGGACGCGCTGAAAAGCATCTCCGACCAGCTGATCCGCCGCGAGTCCATGGACAAGCAGCAAGCCTTCGCCGCCGAGTCGGTGGCCGCTGCGCAGAAGACCTACGACATCGCCACCGTGGCCTTCCAGCGTGGCCTGACCGACTACCTGAATGTGCTCAACGCCCAGAGCCTGCTGTTCCACCAGCAACAGGTGCAGCAGCAGGTGCAGGCCGCGCGCCTGACGGTCCAGGCGGACCTGGTGACGGCCCTGGGCGGCGGGCTTGAGGCCGGCCGCGACGTCCCCACGCAAGACCGCCTTGAGGCACCCAAGACTCCCGCGGCCCTGGCCGTGTTCGACCACTGAAGCAGGCTCCCATGACTTCCTTGCCCGCCCCTTTGCGCTGGCTGTACTCCCTTGAATGGCGCCGGGGTTTCTTCGACTGGGCACGCAGCGACGGCGTGACCTGGGTCTATATCTTCAAGGTCCTGGCCGCCGCGTTCCTCACCCTGTGGCTGGCCATGCGCCTGGAGTTGCCGCAACCGCGCACGGCGATGATCACCGTGTTCATCGTCATGCAGCCCCAGAGCGGCCAGGTGTTCGCCAAGAGCTTCTACCGTTTTCTCGGCACCCTGGCCGGCTCGGCAGTGATGGTGGCGCTGATCGCCCTGTTCGCCCAGAACACCGAGCTGTTCCTCGGCTCGCTGGCGATCTGGGTCGGCATCTGCTCGGCCGGTGCCGCGCGCTACCGCAACTTTCGCGCCTACGGTTTCGTCCTGGCCGGCTACACCGCGGCCATGGTCGGCCTGCCGGCCCTGGCCCACCCGGAAGGCGCCTTCATGGCGGCGGTATGGCGGGTGCTGGAGATTTCCCTGGGGATTCTCTGCTCGACCCTGGTCAGCGCCGCGATCCTGCCGCAGACCGCCAGCGCCGCCATGCGCAACGCCCTGTACCAGCGTTTCGGGGTGTTCGCGATGTTCGTCACCGATGGCTTGCGCGGCCGCAGCCAGCGCGACATTTTCGAAAGCAGCAACGTGCGTTTCATCGCCGAGGCCGTGGGCCTGGAAGGGCTGCGCAGCGTCACGGTGTTCGAAGACCCGCACATGCGTAGGCGCAACGGTCGCCTGAGTCGCTTGAACAGCGAGTTCATGGGCATTACCACGCGCTTCAACGCCTTGCACCAGTTGCTTGAACGCCTGCGCAGCAGCGGCACCGATCACGTGGTGGCGGCGATCAAGCCGGGGCTCTATGACCTGGCGGAATTGCTGGACGGTTTCTCTGGCCGGGCCCTGACCAGCCCCGATGCGGCTCGCCTGGTCACGGCGTTGGCGGCCTACAAGGGTGAACTGCCTGCCCAGGTGCGCAATCTGCGCGCGGCGTTCCAGGAGACCGGCCCGAGCGATGCCGAGCAGCTGGATTTCCACACCGCCTACGAGCTGCTGTACCGCTTCGTCGACGAGATGCACAGCTACGCCCAGACCCATGCGTCCCTGGCCGATCACAGCCATGAGCGCGAGCGCTGGGACGAGCCCTTCACGCCGCAGACCAACTGGCTGGCCTGCGCCGCGTCGGGTATTCGCGCCGCCTTCGTCCTGGTGGTGCTGGGCAGCTACTGGGTGGCCACGGCCTGGCCCAGCGGCGCCACCATGACCCTGATCGCCGCTGCCACCATCGGCCTCTCGGCGGCCACGCCGAACCCCAAGCGCATGGCCTTCCAGATGGCTTGCGGGACCTTCATCGGCGCCCTGGTGGGCTTCGTCGAGATGTTCTTCGTGTTCCCCTGGCTCGATGGCTTCCCGTTGCTGTGCCTGACCTTGGCACCGGTGATCGTGCTGGGCTCGTTCCTGGCCTCGCGCCCCAAGTACGCCGGGGTCGGCCTGGGCTTGCTGATCTTCTTCAGCACCGGCTCGGTGCCGGACAACCTGACCGTCTACAACCCCTACACCTTCATCAACGACTACATCGCCATGGTCATGGGCATGCTGGTCTGCGCCGCGGCCGGGGCGATCATCCTGCCGCCCAACAGCCGCTGGCTGTGGCGCCGCCTGGAGCAGGACCTGCGCGGCCAGGTGGTGTACGCCATCAGCGGCAAGCTCAAGGGCCTGGCCTCGAGCTTCGAGAGTCGCACCCGCGACCTGCTGCACCAGGCCTATGGCCTGGCGGTGGGCCAGCCCAAGGTGCAGAGCGAGCTGCTGCGCTGGATGTTCGTGGTGCTGGAAGTCGGCCACGCCATCATCGAGTTGCGCAAGGAACAGGCGATCCTCCCGGTGCACCCGGCGTATGCCGAATCCCAGCCCTGGCGCCAGGCGATCCGGGTCATGGGGCGTTCCCTGGTGCGGCTATTCCTGCAACCGAGCCAGAGCAACCTGGAGCGCGGGCTGATCGCCGTGGACCACGCCATCAGCCGGGTCCAGGCCACCGACGAACCCTTTGCCCCGCACTTCGACACCTCGGCCCTGCGCCGGGTCAAGAGTTACCTGCACTTCATTCGTACGTCACTGCTCGATCCGCAATCGCCGCTGGCGGCCTATGCCGTGGCCAAGCCGGTGGTGCCGGCACCCCAAGGACTTGAACATGCCTCGTGAAATCGCCTTCCACGGCGTTTACATGCCCACCATGACCCTGATGTTCTTCATCGCCGCGGCCCTGGCCTGGGCCCTGGACCGGTTCATTTCCGGCCATGACCTGTATCGCTTCTTCTGGCACCCGGCGCTGCTGCGCCTGAGCCTGTTCTGCTGTCTGTTCGGCGCCATGGCGCTCACTGTCTACCGTTGAGATTCGCCCAATGAAAAAGTTTTTCAGCCTGCTCGCCACCCTGCTCGTGCTGGCCCTGGCCCTGTGGATCGGCCGCACCTTGTGGGAGCACTACATGTACACCCCCTGGACCCGTGACGGCCGGGTGCGCGCGGACATCATCAACGTCGCTGCCGACGTCACCGGCGAAGTGGTGGACGTGCCGGTCAAGGACAACCAGCTGGTGCGCAAGGGCGATCTGCTGATGCAGATCGACCCCGAGCACTACCAGATCGCGGTCAAGCAGGCGCAGTCCCAGGTGGCGTCGAAGAAGGCCACCTGGGAGATGCGCAAGGTCAACGCCCGGCGCCGCGCCGACATGGACAACCTGGTGATCTCCAAGGAGAACCGCGACGACGCCGGCAACATCGCCGACTCGGCCCTGGCCGACTACCAGCACGCCCAGGCCCAGCTGGAAGCGGCGGAACTCAACCTCAAACGCACCCAGGTGCGGGCGGCGGTGGACGGCTACGTGACCAACCTCAACGTGCACCGTGGCGACTACGCGCGCATTGGCGAGGCGAAGATGGCGGTGGTCGACATGAACTCGTTCTGGGTCTACGGCTTCTTCGAGGAAACCAAGCTGCCCCACGTGCGCGTGGGGGACAAGGCCGACATGCAGCTGATGAGCGGGCAGGTGCTCAAGGGCCATGTGGAGAGCATTTCCCGGGGCATCTACGACCGCGACAACCCGGAAAGCCGCGAGCTGATCGCCGACGTCAACCCGACCTTCAACTGGGTGCGCCTGGCCCAGCGTGTGCCGGTGCGCATCCATATCGACGAAGTGCCGGACGGCGTGCTGTTGGCGGCGGGCATCACCTGCACCGTAGTGGTCAACCAGGAGCCGCAATAGGCTTAGACCTATGCAGGAGCTGGCTCCACAAGGTAATGCTGTTCACTTGAGCGGCTGAACGAAGCGTTTTTCCGGCGGGGGGGCTTGTTGTACTGACAAGGCCTGTCGTGGCGAGGCAGCTTGCTCCCGCTCGGCCGGCCGGCGCCCCGGCGCGAAGCGGTCGTAAAGCCTGGCGGCGTGGTTCATCAGGCTGACCGCTTAGACGCTAGTGGGGGCGCTGCGTACCCCAGCGGGAGCAAGCTCCCTCGCCACAGGGGAATGAGCTGCGCAGCCCAAAAAAAACGGCTCCTACTCAGCTTGAGCAGGCGCCGTTTTTTGTTAGGTGAACAGCATGAGCTCCTACAAGGGGGCGGTTACTTGTAGCTTTTCTGCATGATCGCCAGGGACTTCTTCGCCGCCGCTTCCAGGCCGTCGTTGACGTTGTTGATGGTGGCCACCAGCTTCGGGTTCTGCAGCACATCGACACCGGGGTAACGCTGCTGGGCCAGGCGCGAGACGATGATGTACTGGGTCACCGCGTAATGCAGCTTGAACTGGCCGCTGTCACGGGCCTTGGCAATGGCGGCTTTGACAAAGGCCTGGCGCTCGGCCGTGGTCATGCCCTTGAACAGGTCGGGGAGATCGAAGTGGATCTCGGCCGAGAAAATCGCCACTTCCTCATCCCGCGCCTCGTCGTACATCACCTGCTTGCTGGTCACGCGCTTCTTGAGGTCGGCAAAGCGCTGTTCGCCTTCGGCCAGTTGCCCAGGGTTCATCTTGCCTTTCAAGGCATCCAGCTGGCTGGTGTCCTCGGTGTTGTCGATTATCTTCAGCCAGGCATAGGCCTTCACCAGGTCGCCAGCCTCTTCGGCGGCGTCGGCCAGGCTCTGCTGCGGTTCCGGGTTGCCGTGCAGCGCCGAGCGCTCCAGCCAGCGCAGGGCCAGTTCGCGGTCCTTGGGAATGTCCTTGTCGCCGAACCAGTAGGTGGCGTACATGCCGTACTCGGCGCACCAGTCGTTCTGCGAGGCCGAGTAGGCGATGTAGTTGAAGGACTCGCGGTCGCGCTCGGCCTTGGGCTTGTCCGTTTCCTGGTCGGTGGTGGTGGACAGGTAGCAGAAGGCCCGGGTGTAGTGCGGCGCGGCCATGGCGAAGCAGCTCTTGGCGTTCTTGTAGTCCTCGATCTCGTTGAGCTTGTAACCGGCGCCGTACAGCACATCGGCGTCCATGGCCGGGTTGCAGTACTCGTTGGCGCTGACCTTGGGCAGGACACTGTCCAGCGTCAGCTTGGGCAAGGTGTCATTCAGTTCGGGGACTTTGGGTTCGGTGTTTTCCGGAGCGGTGGTGGCGCAAGCCGCCAGCAGGACAGCCAATGCCAGTGGCAGCGCGTTGAACAATTTCAATGGGTATTCCCTGATCGGCGAATGAAAGAAGTCGCGCATGAAATCAGCCAGGGACAGGAGAGGGGGGAGCCTGAGCAAGTCCGTGCTTGGGTGTCGACGCCAGCGATTCCATGCTGCATGAACCCTGGGGCTCAAGGGCGGGCATTCTACTGGGATTGAGAGGGCGTACAACCGAAACCGCAGCCCCTGTCGGGCCGCGGCTGAAAACCCGATAGCGCCAGCCACTCCGGTTATGGCTTGCGCTTGGCCAGGATGGTTTTGGCCTTGGCTACGGTGTCTTCCACGCTCAGGTCATCGTCCTCCAGCAAGGCATGCAGCGCCGGGTCCTGCCACAGGTCCACGGCCGGTCCGGTGCTTTGCACCAGGCGCGAGATCAAGGCGTAGGCGACCACTTGGCCGCGGGTGTGGAACTTCGGGTAGAGGTCCTGCATGTCCACCAACTGGGCCACGAACGCATGCCGTTGCGCAGGCGACATGCCCGCGAACACCTCCGGATAGCTGTAGTACAGATCCCCCGTGCCCAGGGCGATGAGGTCCTGGCGCAGGGCCTGCTCGATATCCTTTTTGGGGGTGAGCTGGCTGAGCAGCCGGGTGTAGTGCTGCTCGCCTTCGGCCATCTGCTGAGGGCTCATCTTGCGTTCCAGCGCTTCGAGCGTCTGGGCGTCATCGAGGGTTCGGGCCCAGGCATAGGCCAGCGGGAGGTTGTCCTGCTCGCTGCTGCGCAGCATCTCCTGTTGCGCGTCCTGGTCGCCGTGGCGGGCGGCGCGTTCCAGCCAGGCCATGGCCAATTCCTTGTTCGGCGGCTGGTCCAGCTTGCCGACGTTGTAGATGTCGTACAGGCCAGCTTCCGCGCAGGACTCATTGTGCCTGGCGGCATAAGCGATGTAGTTGAAGGCTTCGCTTTTGTCATAGTCCTTTTGCCTGGCACCGACAATCCCGCCCAGGATGCACAGGCTGCCGGTGGAGCGGGGGGCGGCCATGATCAGGCAACTGCGGGCCATTTGGATTGCCTTGCTCGCCAGCAGGGTACGGCTTGAGCTATGCAGCAGCTCGTCCTCATCGATCAGTCGCATCCCGAGGCCGAGCAGCAAGTCGCGGTCCATGTCCGGCGTGCAGTAGGGGTTGGCCTCGACCTTGGGCAGGATTTGTTCGAGGCTCAGGTCGGGCAGGGAGGCATTGAGTTTTTCGTCCGGTGACGAGGCATTGCAGCCCAGCAGCAGTGTGAAGATGGCCAAGGGCAGCAGGCTACGAGATTTCAATGGAGAGTCCCTGAGGTTCAAGCGTAATAGGGAGGGCGCCAAGAGGGCATGAGCAGGGCTGGGGCAGCCGTTCTGTGCTTGAGGTGCCGCTTTCTTGCGATTGCAGTGCGGGCATCGGCGCGGCAAGCAACGCCATCATGCGCGGGATGCCCGGCGTTGAATGTTCAGAGCTTGGCGCTCAGGCCAAAACGCTTCATCAGCCCTTTTTCCAGCAGACCCTTGGGCAGCAGATTGGCCATCAGCGGCAGGGCGCGGCTGCCATTGCCCAGGCGCACCAGGCGCGGTGGGTTGGGCTGTTGCACGGCCTTGAGCAAGCCGGCGGCGAATTCGCTGGCCGGTGTGGGCTTGTCCTGGGAGGCCTTGGCCCGGGAGCGGATGCCGTCGCGCAGCGGCCACCAGGGCGATTGCTCGTTGAGCAGTTGCTCGGCCTCATGCCCGGCGTTCTTGGCGAAGCTCGAAGCAATGGCCCCGGGCTGCACTTCCATGATCCGGATACCGAACGGCGCCAGCTCCATGCGCAGGGCATCGCTCAAGGCGTGCACCGCGGCTTTCGAGGCGCAATAGGCACCGGCAAAGGGCGTCACCAGCACCCCGGACACACTGCCGATATTCACCACCAGGCCACGGCTGCGGCGCAGCACCGGGAACATCGCCCGGGTCACTCCGACCACCGAGAACACATTGGTTTCGAACTGGCGTTGCATGGCTTCCACGCCGCCATCCAGCAGCGGGCCCATGGCGCCGTAGCCGGCATTGTTGATCAGCACATCGAGGCCGCCATGCTGTTGGTTGATGTCCTCGGCCAGGGCGGCCAGGGCCGCGCCGTCATTCACATCCAGCTGTACGGCCTTGAAACCGGCGGCTTGCAGAGTGGCGACGTCCTCGGCCTTGCGGGCGCTGGGCAGGACGGTGTAGCCGGCCTGTTTGAAGGCATCCGCCAGGGCGCGGCCGATGCCGCTGGAACAACCAGTGATCAACGCTACGGGCATGGCGCGGTCCTTGTGCTGGGCGATGGGAAAGGGAATCAGTGGGAGAAACTACCCTGTAAACGCTCGGCGCGAAACTCCAGGGTTTGCGGGCGATAGCCCGGGCGTAGCGGCGGCAGGGGCAGGCAGTCCTGCCAGCTGGCGCCGGCCTGCAATTCGCCGGGGCCGCGATAGCGTGGAGCGCTGTATTGGTTATCGGCGAGGTTGACCGTATCCCCCGGAGCGTAGGCGGCGACCCGCCAGCGCAGTTCGACCAGGGGCACCTTGTTGCCGTTGTTGAGCTTGACCTCTAGCGGGCGGTCGGCGGGGCAGTGGTCGGGGGCGTAGGTCAGGCGCAGCTCCAGGCGCGCCAGTTGCTGGGCTTCGCGGTTGTCCAGCCAGACCACCCAGCAGGCCACCAGGGCCAGGCCGAAAGCAGCGGCCAGGGACACGGGCAGGGCTTTGGCCGGGTAGCGCAGGAGCAGGATCAGCCAGGTGATGACCAGCAGGACGCCGATGAACATGACGCGAGCCTCGGGGAAAAGGAGGGGACATCCTACCTAAGCGTAGGTGGGGTTGGCGATGGAGGATGGTTGTTGTGACGTTATCCACAGACCTGGTTTTGATTGGCGCGTTAGGGACAACGGAAGGTCTGTTAAAGCGGATTTATGCCGATAGTGGATATCATGTGGTCTACTCTGGTGCCCGCCCGAGCAGGTGGCTGGCATGCTCAGTGTCGCATAGCCATTACTTCTGATGGGCACATGTTCAGTTGCGGTGCGCGTTCATCGACTTCTTACGGATCAATTCCGGGAAGCCAGGCAAGCGGCCAGTGTGTCGTTATTTGCAGCGGCAACGAAAGAGCGATGAATTGTGTCTCAATCCGCACGCGCCCCTGTGAGTCGGTGCGTTCCCCTAGAATTACCGGCAGCCTCCTGCAACGCGCGAGAGCATCAGCCACACTTATGTGCAGCAATTTAGCGATGACGCGCGCAGCATCTCGGATGCGATCAGCCGGGCACGTAACCAGCTGAAGATCGTATTCGGGAAAAAAGTCGCGTGAAATGCCTGGCAACGGCTGTTGATCCACGCACCGACCACTGTAGAACTCGCCCCGATCTAGAAAGGCGTCTCGCTCGGCGTAGTGTTCAAGCGCAGCGGCATAGTCCTCAAGTTGTGAGAGCGGCTGCTGACGCTTCTGTACGCTCAGTACATCTACAAAGTTGGCAGTTTCAAGGCAATACGAAAGGCCGTGCGCTACGGCAAAGGCCGGCATTTCCTCACCGTTCTCGCCGGGTACGCTATTCGATTCTTCCTCGGGCGAAGAAAGGTAAAAGCGAGCTTCGATCAGCGGTGCTCCGTCCTTGACATAGACCCATGAATAGCGGCTCCAGACATCGTTATTGCTATCACATGTCGCAAGGGCTTCGATAACGTCACGAAGACTTAAAAGTAAAAGCATGTTAAAAATTCCCTCCACCCAATGCACCATATTCTACAGAGCCAATTGAGGTGTGCCCCACAGCTCTCTGAAGGTTGTTCATGCCTTGACAATGCCATCAGGATGGGACGGCCAGACGCATACTTCCCAACTCCCTCAGCCTGAACATAAATTGCGACGTCTTTGTCGTTGTTCCGTGTCGAACCCGGACTAGCCTTTGAGCGTCGCTGCTCATTCAACGACCGGGCTTGGTAACCCAGGCGCAACGGCGCCCCATTTCACTGTGCAATGGCGGCTGTGCGTGAGAGGGCTCGTCCCTGCCGGGTTCCTGTATCTCCGGTTTACCAACCTGCGCGCAGCGGCCACCCATTCGCTTGGTAACGAACGTGGTAGCTCTCACTTGGATACGGGAGTTCAATCATGTGCGCTATCAAGACCCTCGGCTTCGTCACCTTCGGTAGCTGTGGTGATGCCGATCAGACCCTGTTTCGCGTCAATGCCGATGTGCCTCTGCACCAGGCCCTGGAGCACGCTTCCACGCTGTTGTACTACGCCAAGAAACTCGCGCTGGATGCGGCCATGGAGGAGCAGGGCGAGCGCTACGCCTGGGCCGCGCATTTCCTGGCGGAGATGGGCAAGGCGGTGATCGACGATATCGGTTTGGGGATAGAAGCGCTCCAGGCGTGATCGTGTAGCCGCTGCCGAAGGCTGCGCACGGGCGCGTAGCGGCCGCCTGGATCTTGGATGCGTTGAAGGTCCTGCGGCCCTTGGCGCAGCCTCGCCCAGGCTCGACAGCGGCTACAGAGGCAAAAAAATCCCCCTGTCCAACCGCCTGCGGATAGGGGACGCAGGCGACCGGAAGGGGGTGAAAGGACTCGCTGACAACGACTCCCTGCTTCTACTTGCAGCTTGCCGCTTGAAGCTTACGGCTGCGTCTCTTGCCGCTTGAAACTCGCCGCTGTTACTGAGCGATGGTCTTCACCGAGACGCCACGCTCCACCGGCGTCGAGCGCCCGTAGATATCCTCAAAGCGCTCGATGTCGTCTTCGCCCAAATAACTGCCCGATTGCACTTCGATGATCTCCAGCGGAATCTTCCCGGGGTTGCGCAGGCGGTGCACCGAGGCAATCGGGATGTAGGTGGACTGGTTCTCGGTGAGCAGGAACACGTTCTCGTCACAGGTGACTTCGGCGGTGCCGCTGACCACGATCCAGTGTTCGGCGCGGTGGTGGTGCATCTGCAGCGACAGGCAGGCCCCCGGCTTGACCGAGATGTGCTTGACCTGGAAGCGCCCGCCCATGTCCACCGAGTCGTAGGAGCCCCACGGACGGTAGACCTCGCAGTGGTTCTGGGTTTCGCTGCGGCCTTGTTCGTTGAGGGTGTTGACCATCTGCTTCACGCCTTGGACCTTGTCCTTGTGGGCGATCATCATGGCGTCCTTGGTTTCGACGACGACGATGTTTTCCAGGCCGATCACCGACACCAGCTTGCCGTTGCCGTGGATCATGCAGTTCTTGCTGTCCTGGATCACCACATCGCCCTTGCTGACGTTGCCGTTGGCGTCTTTTTCATGCACGTCCCACAGCGACGACCAGCATCCCACGTCGCTCCAGCCGGCGGTCAGCGGGACCACGCAGGCGCGCTGGGTCTTTTCCATCACCGCGTAGTCGATGGAGTTGTCCGGGCAGCAGGCGAAGGTGGCTTCGTCGATCATCACGTTGTCCGGGTCCTGCTGGCTGCGCTCCAGGGTCAGGAGGCAGGTGTCGTAGATGTCCGGGTCGTGTTTCTTCAGCTCCTCGAGGAAACGGCTGGCACGGAACAGGAACATGCCGCTGTTCCAGAAGTAGCCGCCGGCCTGGACGAACTCGGTGGCGCGTTTTTCGTCGGGCTTTTCGACGAAGTGCGAAACCCGGCTGACGCCCTCCGGGAGCAGGGCATCGTTGGTCGACTTGATGTAGCCGTAGCCGGTTTCCGGCTTGGTCGCCGGGACGCCGAACAGCACCATTTCGCCACGCTCGGCGGCCACGGTGGCCAGGGCCAGGGCCCGTTGCAGGGCTTTCTGGTCGTCCAGCACGTGGTCGGCCGGCAGCACCAGCATCAGCTCGTCGCGGCCTTCGTTGACCAGCATCATCGCGGTCAGGGCCACGGCGGGCGCGGTGTTGCGGCCGAAGGGTTCCATGAGGATGCGCTGGGATTCGAGGCTGCGATTGCTCAGCTGCTCGTTGACGATGAAGCGATGGTCCTTGTTGCAGACCACGATGGGGGTGTCCATGCCTTCGAACACCAGGCGCTCCAGGGTCTGCTGGAACAGCGTGTGTTCGCCGGTCAGGGCGAGGAACTGCTTGGGGAATTGCTTGCGCGAAAGCGGCCAAAGACGTGAGCCGCTACCACCTGACAAGATCACCGGAATCATGTTGTTACTCCTTCAAATATCGTATGGGTCAGAGCTACTGCGTTCTGTCGTTTCACTCTCTTGTTTTTGTCGCGCATCCGGATCGCCCCTCCATTCTTCGCAGGAGCCAGGCTTGCCGGCGATGGCGTTCTCAAGGGCCATATCGCCGGCAAGCCTGGCTCCTACAAGGGAGCGTCAAGCCGGAGCATTCATGTCAGCGAGTGGAGACTGGGCGCTTGACCCAGACCGGCGACAGGTTGCTGCCGTTGCCGGTGACGTAGAGCACCGCCGCTTCGCCGCGCTCCAGGGCCACGGGCTTGAGGTCGCTGACCTTTTTCTCGCCGTCGTACAGGGCGAAGCTGACCTTCACCGGGTTGATTTCGCGCTCGCCGCGGCCCTTGGCGGCCACGGCCTTGACCACGTCGGTCTTGCCGTCGGCGGTCTTGAGCGTCAGGGCCTGGTCGCTGAGGTTCTGCACCCGCACCAGGGATTTCTGCTTGTTCTTGAACGGCGGCTCTTCGATCAGTTGCGGCTGGCCGCTGGCGTTGTTGACCAGGGTGTAATAGTGGTCGGCGGCGAGTTTCACCGGCACGCTCTGGCTGCCCAGCTTGGCGGTGTAGTCGCCGCCGGGCATGAAGCTGAAGTCGCTGCTGGCCAGGGGCGCGACGTCGTTGACGTTGGTGCTGCCCACCGTGGCGCTGACTTCGCTGTTGCTGGCGTTGTAGATGCGCACGAAGGTCGAGCCCTTGGGCGCGGTGGGGCCGTACAGCGCGGCGTCGCCACCGGCGAATACCGGGGCTGAGAGCAGGCCCAGGCCGGCGGCCAATACGGCAGCCTTCAGGGACTTGGCAGCGAGACGGCGAGGAGTAGTAGTGAAAGTCATGAGTGTTACCTCTTTTCAGTTTTGCGCCCGATCGGGCGTCTCGGATTTGTTGAGTGCAACAGTCTGTTGGCGAGCACCGGCTTGCTTGAGTTCTGCGACCCACTGCGGGTCGGCGTCGCCGATTTCGTTGTTCACGGGCAGATAGCGTTCAGGGAATTCCCAGATCAGCACCTGGGGCGGGTTGTTCTTGAAGTCGTCGCTCTTCAGGTAGCTGAGCATCGGCAGGATCGGGCCGTGGCCGTCTTCGGCGTAGCTCAGCACGTCGCTGTGCAGGGCCTGTTTCAGGGCTCCGACAAAGTTCCAGTTCGGGTTGGCGCTGTAGCTGGTGCCCACCAGGGTCACCGGCACTTCGTGGTCGGCGAACAGGTTGTCTTCGGCACCGGTCTGTTCCCCGGCGGCGTGGGTGACGCGTTTTTGCAGCGGCTCTTCGGCCGGCATCAGGTTCTCGAACAGCGGGTCCAGGGGCAGGAAGCGCCGCAGGTCGCCCTGGTGCTTGACGGTCTCCTGGGTTTCGGTGACGAAGCGTTGCGGCTGGCCACTGAGCGGGGTCTTGGCGGCGATGGCCTGGGCCAGTTGGCGGGCGACGACTTCGGCGCCGGCGGGGGTCCAGTGGGTGTCGGTGCGCAGGAACACTGACTGGCCCTGTTGCTTGGCCTGTTGCAGGGGCCCCAGCAGGTCGGGGGCAAGGATCTTGTCGGCGGCGACCCGGGCGTGGAAGTCCTGGTAGAGGTTGGCGTGGATGCGCGCCGGGCGCACAGCGTCCATGTGTTCCGGGTACAGGCGCACCTTGGCCGGGACGATGGCCATCACCAGTTTCACCCCGTGCTCCTTCAAGGTCTGGCGCACGCCTTCCACCAGGGCGTAGTTGCCCTGCAGGTTGAGTTCCTCGTTGACCACCGGGTTGAACTCTTCATCGCTGTACAGCCACTGGTCGCGGCCCAGCACCACCCCCGGGCGGCCTTCGTTGAACAGCTTGAAGTCCAGTGCAGCCCACAGGTTGGTGCCCAGGCGCTTGATCGGGAACTGGTCGTCGTAGTGGGTTTCCACCGCCTTGGTCCAGCGCCCGTTGAGCACGGTGGCGTCGTTGTTGGTACTGAAACCGAAGAAGCTTCGCGCCGACCACAACCCGAGGACCGCCAGGGTCACCAGGAACAGCGCGATGTAGAACACACGTAATGAGCGGGTCATGGGCAGATCCCTCAGAACTGGAAGTAAAGGAACGGCGAGAAGCTTTGCGCCGAGAGTTTGAGAATCGAGGCAATGAACAGCAGCAGCACCAGGGCGCGCATGGCGTAGCGCGACCAGTCGACGGTCCAGTAGGCCGGCTGCACCTGGGCTTCGGTGCCGACGATGTAGCCTGGTTGGTGGATGCTGCCGGGGTTGTCCCCGGGCACCGCCTTGATCAGGCCGGGCTGGGCGCTGGCCGGGCCGTCGGCTTCGCTGTCGACTCCAGGCTTGGCCTTGACTGGCGCCGGGGTGCGGTACAGGTCACGCAGGCCGAAGAACGCCAGGGTGATGTAGGCCACGACCAGGGTCGCCACTTGCAGGCCAGTGAGGCTGGCGCGATTGAGTTCCGACAGCGACCAGTCGCCGAAGCTGAACATGGCGCCGTACATGCGGCCCGCCACGTGCAGGTTCTCGGCGCGGAAGATCACCCAGCCCATCACCACCAGCAGGAAGGTCAGGGCCCAGCGGATAGGGTTCAGGCTGCGCGGGGTGGTGTTGATGCCCAGGGCCTTTTCGATGGCCAGCCACATGCCGTGCCACGCGCCCCAGACGATGTAGGTGAAGTTGGCGCCGTGCCACAGGCCGCCCAGGAGCATGGTCAAGAACAAGTTGCGGTAGGTGATCAGGGTGCCTTTGCGGTTGCCCCCCAGGGTGATGTACAGGTAGTCGCGCAGCCAGGTGGAGAGGCTGATGTGCCAGCGCCGCCAGAACTCGGTGATCGACTGGCTGATGTAGGGCTGCTTGAAGTTTTCCATGAAGCGAAAGCCCATCATCAACCCCAGGCCGATGGCCATGTCGCTGTAGCCGGAGAAGTCGAAGTACAGCTGCGCGGTGTAGGCCAGGGCGCCGAGCCAGGCGTCGCCCGTGGTGGGGTTTTGCAAGGCGAAGCAATGGTCGGCGACCACCGCCAGGGTGTCGGCGATGAACACTTTCTTGATGAAGCCCTGCATGAAGCGGGTGCAGCCTTCGGAGAACTTGTCCAGGGTGTGGGTGCGATTGTTGAACTGGTCCGCCAGGTCGCGAAAGCGCAGCACGGGACCGGCGATCAGGTGCGGGAAGATCGCCACGAACGCCGCGAAGTCGATCAGGTTACGGGTGGCCGGGGTGTCGCCGCGGTAGACGTCGATGATGTAGCTGATGGACTCGAAGATGTAGAACGAGATGCCGATCGGCAACAGCACGTGGGTCAGGATGAACGGCTCAAGCCCCATGGAGGTCATGATGGCGTTGATGCTGTCGACGCCGAAGTTGGCGTACTTGAAGTAGCCGAGGATGCACAGGTCCACCGCTACCCCCAGCAGCAGCCAGCGCTGGGCGGGCTTGGTCCTGACGCCGGCAGCGCCGACCTTCAGGCCGATCCAGTAGTTCCACAAGGTGACCCCGGCGAACAGCGCTAGGAAGTCCACGCGCCACCAGGCATAGAACACGTAGCTGGCGATCAGCAGCAGCAAGTTGCGATAGCGTTGCCCGCTCAGGTAGTACAAGCCGAGAAAGATCGGCAGGAACAGGAACAGGAACACATTGGATGAGAAAACCATCCCGATCTCTCCTTGTTTAACCAATAGTCAGGGGCCGCAGCCCCCCCAAACCCCCCCGTGGAAAACCATGGGAGGCGTATTGCATTCACCGGCGCCGTCCGGCGTGCGCATCGACCCTCACAACGTCCCCTGTAGGAGCGAGGCTTGCCCGCGATGAACGATGACGCGGACCGGCGGTTGGACCGAGGTGCCTTGATCGCGGGCAAGCCTCGCTCCTACGGGTTATGAGCCCTTCTTACCCTTCTCGAAGGCCGGGTCGTAGACCTTGGTCAGGTCGCCACCCAGGCGGAAGGTCTTGAACGGCTGCATCTTGTGCTTGCGCTCCAGCACATCCGGGGCGCAGGTGTAGAGGCTGCAGTAGGGTTCCAGCCAGGCGAATTTCGAGTCGACCTTGAGGTCGGTCATGTCCTGCTGCTTGCCGTTCTTGCGCTCGAAGGTGTCCGGGTCCTTGACCCCGGCCAGCACCCGGTCGCCCAGGCGCTTGAGGGCGCCGTGGTTTTCCTGGCCCAGGTCCACACCGTTGACCTGGGCGAAGCTGGCGATCATCGCCAGCGGCGGCAGGGCGTAGTTGTGGTAGGCCAGGGCCCGTTGCTGGCGCTTGAGCTCGTTGGGCAAGAAGCCGTCGGCGTCGACCTGGTTGGCGCCGACCTTGTATTCCTTCACGGCCCAGTCGAACAGGTCGCGGCGGTTGGTGGCCACCGCGGTGGCCATTACCGACCAGGCGGCCCAGTAGGAGTGGTTGTTGATCTTGTCCAGGGGCAGGTTGTCCCAGTCGCTGACCACCTGGTCGGCCATCTTGCTGAACCAGGTCTCGATCTTCTGCGCCTGTTCCTGGTGGGTGGCCAGGGGGTGGGAATCGGAGAACTTCAGCCGCAGGTAGGCCGAGGCCATGCTGCCCAGGGCCCATTTGCGCATGGACTTGCCGGTGTGGTTGAAGTCCTTGGACATCAGCGCGTCGGCCTGGGCCCAGGCGCTGAGCCAGGCGAGGGTGCAGTCCAGCTGTTCCGGGCGGCCATCGCGCATGAACTGCATGACCCGCTTGCTGGTGCCACGCTCGATCTTGGTGATGTCGGCGGTGGTGTCGCGAAAGGCCTGTTCGGACTGCACGTTGAGCGTGGCCCGGGCCTTGTCCGAGCCTTCGTACTTGCTGCGAAACTGCAGGGCGCCGGTGTAGGGCGCCGGCATGGCGTCGCAGCCCTCGCTGCTGTCGCCGCTCTTGAACTTGTCCACCGGGGCGTAATAACCCTGGGGCGGGCGCAGCGGCGCGGCAGCCTGGGCGCTGCCGGTGACCATGGCCAGGCCCAGCAGGCTGGGGAACAACAACTGTTTCAAGCGTCTGGTTTGCATAGGTAACCTCATTGCCCGATCTGCGCGGTGCGTTGCCCGGCGCTCGGGAATACGTTGCGTTTGCAAATTTTCGCTTCGACCTTCTGCCCGGCCGTGCCCGTTTCCGGGCCCTGGATTTCCACTGCCAGCAGGTTCTGCGTGGCCCAGTCTTCATCGGTGCGCAGTTCGAAGGCGAAGCGTCCGTCGGTGTCGGAGGTTTCCGGCTTGTCGATCTTGATGTCCTCGTGGCGCCCGTTCATGTACCAGAGGGTGGCTTGCAGGGTTTTCACCGAGGTGTCGGCGAAGCGGATGTCGACCTGATGGCCGCTGTTGCGCAGGTCCATGTTCTTGCTGTTGACCAGCAGCTCGTTCTTGCCGGGCTTGAGGGTGGTGCTGGCGCTCATCTGCGCGTCCTTGCCCTCACAGCCGTTGTCCAGCAGGGCCATCATCTGCCGGTAGATGGTTTCCTGGTCCAGGCGGTACAGCGGCGAGAACTCCCAGATCAGGATCTTCGGCGGGCTCTTCTGGAACTCGTCGCTGCCCAGATACTGCAGCATCGAGCCTTCCAGGCCGCCGCCGGGGAAGGCGACGTTGAGGATGTCGGCACCGATGGCTTCTTCGAGGAAGCCGGCGAAGTTGTAGTTCTTGCCACTGTGGCTGGTGCCCACCAGGGTGATCTGCGGGTTGCCAGAATCGCCGAACAGGTCGCCGTCGCCGGCCTCGCCCTTGGGCTCGGTGGTGAACTGGTCCATGTACTGGATGGCGTAGCTGGTGCCGCACAGCTGGCCGGCCATGTTGTGCAAGGTGCCGGTCTTGCCCATGCGCCCGGATTTGCGGGTCTCGAATTCACGCCGTGGAATGTCGGCGAAGGCTGGCAGTTGCTTGACCTTGCCGGCGACGATCTGCGCCGTGCGCTGGGCGCCGTAGGGGGTCCAGTGCTGGTCGCCACGGAAATAGAAATCGTGGGCCGGCAGGGTGTCGGGCAGCTGTTCGTTGGTCAGCGGCGAGAGGTCCGGCACCACGTAGCCCATCTGTGCGAAGCGCCCGAGCATGGCCTTGTAGTTGGTCAGGGCCTTGTCGTAGTCGAAGCGGGCTTTTTCGGCCGGGTTGAGTTTGTTGCGATTCACCAGGCCGCGGGTTGGCTGATAGACCACCACCAACTCCACGCCCTTGCTCTTGAAGGCTTCGTGCAATTGCTTGAGGCGGCGGTAGCCTTCGGGTGTGGTGTTGAACTCGGTGCGCAAATCTTCCTGGGTACGGAACAGCCAGTCGCCCTGGGCCTGCACCAGGGTGGTGAAGTTCTGCTGATAACGGGTCACGTAGTTCTTCGCGTCGTGGGCGGCCGGGCAAAGGTTGCAGCACGGCTCGGCCTTGAAGCTTGGCGCGGCGTTCTGGCCGGCGGCCTGATCGGCGCGGGCGCCGGCGCTGGCGGCGAGAATGCCCGCGGTCAGGGCCGACAGGCCCAGGAGTTTGATCCAGTGTGGGTGCATGAAAGTCATCCTCAATCCCGCATTTCGGTCTGGCGTTCGACGGGGTCGATCAATACGGCTTTGCGCTGGCGTACCAGCAAGTCGAGAATTTCATCCTGGCGGTCGCCCAGGACCCCGGAAAAGCTGATGCCGCTGCTCTTGGTCGGCGCCAGCATGGAGACCCGGTACAGCTCCACGCTCAGGGGCGAGTCGATGGACATCGGTCCGCTGCCGTTGGCCGCCAGCTCGCCGCCGACCACGATCAGCGAGACCTGGGCGTCGAACGGGTCGAGCTTGATGTCGCGGTCGGTGTCGGACAGGTCCTTGATGTGGCCGTAGACCCCGGTCAGCCCGTTGGCCATGGCGATGTTTTCGTACAAGCGGATGTTCACGCTGTTGCGAATGCGGATGCCGTGGCGGCGGTTGCTCACCACCTTGTTGCCGTAGATCAGGTTGTCGGCACTCTCGTAG
This sequence comes from Pseudomonas sp. L5B5, assembly GCF_020520285.1. NCBI lineage: Bacteria > Pseudomonadati > Pseudomonadota > Gammaproteobacteria > Pseudomonadales > Pseudomonadaceae > Pseudomonas > Pseudomonas sp. L5B5. Next base: position 3,038,870 of record NZ_CP084742.1, on the reverse strand, counting down.
AGGGTGATGCCGTCGGTGTGGTTGCGGTAGATCTCGTTGTAGGCGATCAGGTTGTTGATGCTGTTGCGGTCGATCACCAGCCCCGAGAGGTGGTTGTCGTAGCTGCGGTTGTTGAAGATGAAGCTGTCGTTCACTTCCCGGGAAATGATGATGCCGTGCTTCTTCTTGGTGCCGTAGACGGTGTTGTCGGCAATGATCAGGCCGTGGGAACGGTCGTGGGGGTCGATGCCGTAGACGATGTTGTCCTTGTAGGTGTTGCCCTTGAGTACGAAACCTTCGGTCTCGTAGCAGTAGAAGCCGTACCACATGTCCGAGAAGGTCGAGCCGATGATCCAGCCGGTGGGTTCGGAGCGCTTGAGGACCTTGGCCATGTTCGGCGTGTACTGGGAAATGCTCACTCCGTAGGACTTGGAGTTGGCGTAGCCGAAGCTGGCCATCGTGCTGTTGGCGATGTAGGTCTGGGTGCCGCCCCATGCCAGCAGGAACGGACGAAACTCCTTGGCCGAGCGGAAGGTCGCCGGGCCGTTGTCCTTCTCGCGCCAGCCGGTGACTTTGGTGTCGCGCACGAACAGCTGGCCGTCGTTCACCAGGAACGAGCCGGCTTCCTGGGACAGGCGCAACTCCTTGGTCTGCCGGTCGATTTCCAGGATGCCGTGGCGGCCGACGACGATGGGCAGGCGCGCCAGGTAGACCCCGGGCGCGGTTTCGCTGAGGTACTGCTTGGGCAGCTTGCTCGCCAGCTCCTTGAGGTTGACGTAGCCGTCGTCGATGAAGATCGCCTGGGGAATGCCGTGCTGGCGTACCACCCATTCGGCCATCTTGTTGTCGCCGCCGATGAAGTCCTTCAGTGCGTCTTCCTGCATCATCCGGCGCACGCTGATCTTGCCCGGCTTGTTGCGCACGACTTTCGCCGCGACCGCTTCGGCGGTGTAGCCGGAAAGGTCGGGCAGGGTCGGCTTGGCCAGGGCCAGGGGCTCGGTGGGGGCGCTGCTGACGGTGTAGGTCTTGGCCTGTTGCAGTTCCTTGGCGACGATGGGCGCCTTGGTCGTTTCGACGCTGGCGAAGGCGCTGCTGCCGGCCAGCAGCAGGGCGCCGGCCAGCAGGCTCAGGGAGCCTTTGTAGCGCTGGCTGTTGTGGGGGTAGCCATTCATGTCGGGCACTCCTTGGGCGGCTTGCATCAGAAGCGCCAGATCACGTCGATGAAGGCGCGGTGCATGTAGGAGTCGACCTCTTTGCCGTAGGCGTCGCCGGGCTTGAACACGCCACCCCGAAAACGCACCAGGGCCGAAGGTTCATCGATCGACTGGCTCAGGGCCGCCGGCAACAGGCCTTGCTTGAAGTACTTGGTGACCACCAGGTCCATCTCCTGGCCGAGGTCCTTCTTGCCGTCCATGAGTGGCAGCGAGGTGCTGGACAACAGGGCGCCGGTGGCGTCGTCGTAGTTGTTGTCCACAGCGTTGATGCCGTTGCTGCCCACCGGCTTGTTGCCGTCCACACGCCAGAACTTGTGGTAGACCAGGCTGGCGTCGTAGTCCTCGCGCAGTTGCCAGGAGCCGAACAGGGTGGCGCTCTGGGTGTTGTTCATTTCGCCCCTGAAGGCTTCGCCGAAGCGATGCACCCGGGAGCGGGTGCCGGTGTAGTTGGAACGGTTGCTTTGCAGGCCGTTCTGTTCGTACTCGGCGCTGGCCCGGGCATAGGCCGCGCCTACTTGCCAGTTCGGGTCCAGGCGCAGGCGAACCCCCAGGTCGGTGGCCCAGCCGTTGAGGTTTTCACCGCGCTTGGCCTGGGTCGGACGACTGCCGTCGGCGTTCAGTGGGGTGACCGTATCGCGGTCGCCGCGCATGCCGGTGAGGCTGGCCCAGTAGTTGACCGTGTTGGTGTTGCGCCAGTTATAGGCGTCGCTGTTGGCTTCCAGGCCGAGCCAGGTCAGGTCGCCGTTCTGCTTCTTGTCCAGCGGGTCGCTGGCCTCACCGGGCTTGGCGTAGTCGAGCTTGCCGTCATCGTGGGTGTGGTGGGCGCGGATGCCGACCCATTGGCCGGGCGTCCACTGGTAGGCGACGTCGGCGTAGGCGTGCAGGCGATCCTTGTCCTTGGGCGCCAGCTCCTTGAGGTCGGTGCGGTATTCGCTGAAGCGCTCGGCCAGGCCCAGGTTGGCCCGCAGCAGGGTGGTGTCGAAGGTCCAGTTGAGGGCTTCGATGTTGGTGTCGCGCCATTGCCCGTCGTCATTGCGCAGGCGCTGGCGGCCGAACTTCAACTGCTCGCCGGGGTAGGCGGTGAAACCGCTGTAGCCGACCCAGAACTCGCGCATGGCCAGGTAGTTCTTCTTGGCCTTGCGATCGTCGTTGGCGGACTGCTGGCTGGCGTCGTCGCCGGATTGTTGCAGGGTGTCGGTTTCGATCACGTCGGTGGAGGTCACCGCCTGGCCCATGGCGTAGGCGCTCCAGTTGCCGCTTTCACCGTAGACCCAGGGCCGCAGGTCGAGGCCGATACCGTTGACGTCGCCACCGCCTTGGGTGCCCAGGTCGCGGTCATCCTCGGACTGGCCGGTGATCTTCACTTCCAGGCCGAAGTTCTTGGTGTCGCTCAGCGCGGCGAAGGACGGTGCCGACCAGGCGAGGGCGATGCCCAGGCCGATGGCCAGCTTCGACAGGCGCAAGGGGCGTGTGTCGACCTGATGGACGCGTTGCGCTGGTGCGCAGCCTGCGGCAGCGGCTACAGGGGCGGTGTTGAATGGGGTGGGCTTCATAGGGCTTCCTCGCCGTCTTCTTCCTGCAGGGCGTGCAGTTGCAGCGTGTTCTGGGTCAGGGCGCCACGTACCGCCTGCTCCTGTTGCAGCAGGCGCTGGGCTTCGGCGCGCTGGCCGGAGGGCAGTTGTTGATCCAGCTGCTGGGCCAGTTCGTTGGCCTGGGGTGTGTCCTGGGCCTTGGCCAGCTGGCTGAAGACGTAGGCGTTGACCGGGTTGGGCGCGGTGCCGCGGCCCTGGGAAAACAGCTGGGCAATGGCGAAGTCGGCGCTGTTCTGGCCGTTACGGGCGGCGGTCAGCAGGTGGTCCAGGGCTTTTTGCGGATAGACCTGGCCCAGGTAGCCACGGCGGTAGATCTGCCCCAGGTAGTAATCGGCGGCGACCTCGCGGCCCTGGGCTTGCTTGAAGTGTTCCTCGGCCACCTTGGCGTCCGCCGGGACCCACTTGCCTTCGTAGTAGAGCTTGCCCAGCAGCAGCTCGGCCCGGGGCTGGTCGGCGGCGCGGCCGTTGTCCAGGTACTCCATCATCTTGTCGACGTCACCCAGTTCGGGGAAGTCGTAGAGCAGTTGCGCCAGGCTGACCCAGGACGCCGGGTAGCCGGGGGCTACCTGTTCCAGCAGGGCCTGGGCGGTCTTTTCGTCCGGCTTGCCGAGGCTGGCATCGCCCAGTACCCGGGCCACGCTGTCGACTCGCTGGGCGCTGACGCTGCCCCGGCTGTAGCCGGCCTGCAGCTGCTTGATCAACTCGGCCTGCTGTTCCGGCTGGCCGCGCTTCTGGTAGACGGTGGCCAGCTCGACGTAGCAGATGTCGGTGCTGTTGAGGGCGGCCTTGCAGATGCTTTCCACTTGGTCCAGGTGCTGGTCGTAGGTGCCCTGGGTGCGGTACAGCAGGACCTGGGCCAGACCGGCCTCGGGGTAGCCGGCGGCGCGCCATTGGCTGATCTGCTGCTGGGCGTCGACGTTGGGGAAGCTGTGGGGATATTGCAGGTACAGCATCGCCAGGGGGATCAGGGTGTTGCCTTCGCCATTGGCAAAGGCTTTCTTGAGCAGGCCTTCGGCTTCGTGCTGCTCGGCTTCGCTGGAACCGGGCTTGGCCACCAGCAGGCGACCCAGCCGGGCCTGGGCCCGTGGCGAGGTGTCGGCTGCGGCGCGGTAGGTGGCCTCGGCCTGCTTGATCTGCGCCGGGTCGCGGCTTTCCACCTGGATGTCCGCCAGGCCCACTTGCGCTTCGCTGTAGCCCAGGTCCGCCAGTTGGCGGTAGTTCTGCTCGGCCAGGGCGGTGTCGCCACGCTTGAGGGCTTCGTTGGCCAGGCGTTGGTCCGGCAGGCCGGCGCAACCGGCCAGGGCCAGCGCTGCGACCAAAGGCAACACCGCGAGTTGGGTAGGCGTGTTCATGGTTACAGACCCGCAGCCATGGCTTTGTCGATCAGCCAGTTCATCGAGGGCCCGCGGTCACTGCTAACCTCCACCGGCCGGCCGGCGAATTCGCTGCCCAGCGGCGCGTCGGGCTTGATCTGTACGCGGATGTCGGAGGACAGGTCGTTGCTGTTGAGGCTGGTGCTGCTGACGATGGTGCCGGTGCGCACGTCATCCTCGCCGGCGATCTGCAAGTTGACCCGGCTGCCCGGACGCACGTCGCCGAACTGGCGGTAGGAGAAACGCGCCTCGACAGTGGCCTGGCTGCCGCGTGGCACCAGTTGGTAGATCACGTCGCCCTTGCTGGCGTATTGACCGTCGGCCACCAGTTGCTGGGCCACGGTGCAGTCGCAAGGGGAGGTCAGGGTGCCGGTCATCTGCTTGCCGAACAGCTCCTCGACCTTGGCCGGCTGCAGCTGGTTTTCGTCCAGGTGACCCTTGAGCACATCCAGCATGCTGGTGCTGAAGGTGGCCAGGGGAGCGCCCTTGGCCACGTTGCCGTTGGCAGGCACCAGGCTCTGCACCGTGCCGTCGCGCGGCATGGTGACGTTCATCCCGGGCACGTTCACCAGGCCGGCCTCGGCGTGGCTGACGAAGTACATGCCATACACCGACTTGAGGATGAAACCGAAAGCGGCGAGGCCGACGATGAAGATCCCGGCACTGAAGGTCACGGCCCGCAGGCGGCCCAGGGCGCTCATGCCGCTGCCGCTGTCCTTGTGCTTGCGGGCCTTGGTGAAGTTGTCGCGCTGCAGGGTGGCGAGCACGTCGCCCATGCTGACGATGTCGCCGGCCAGATGCGAGGTGATCAGGTGGCGCAGGGTGGCGATGTCCTGGGGCTCGAGGTTCTGGAACTGGCAGCCGACGCGGCCGCTCTGGCGGTCGAAGGAGCGGATCTGCAGCTCGACGTCCATGGCCAGGCCGAGGTTGTCGATGACGAATTGCAGGCGACCCTTGTGCACGGCGCCGACGGTCAGAGCCTGCTGCCCGGCATTGAAGCTCAGGCCGCCGGCGGAGAGGTCGTGGACCCGCACTTCCAGGGGCTTGGCGTCGCTCCCGAAGAAGCGCAGCTTGGCCGGGATCTTGACCCGTGCGTGCTGGCGTTGAGCTTCGGATTCATGCACTACGTTGACGTTGACGGCGGTGTTCATAGAGTCGAGTTCCTAGTTAATTCAGGCAAGGCGGTTCAGACCATCAGCAGCAGCACGGCGACGAACACGCTGCCGGCCGAGAAGGTCATGGTTCGGGACGACCAGGTGTTGAACCAACGTTGAAAACTGGCCAGGTCGCGGGTCAGCTTGGTGTCCTGGCGGGTCCAGGACTGCTGGTCGAGGCGGAAGAACACGTAGATCTTCACCAGCGCGCCGACGATCTGGTTGTAATAGAGAATCAAGGGGTAGGCCGGGCCGATGCGGTGCCCCGAGCAGGACAGCAGCACGGTCAGAATCAGGCGGGTGATGCCGATCCACAGCAGGTAGGCGAGGATGAACGCGGTGCCGTACTTGAAGCTGGCGATGAGGGCCACGGTCAGCCCCAGCAGCGAGGTCCACATCGATACGCGCTGGTCGAACAGCACGACGCTGGTGAACAGCCCCAGGCGCTTGATGCCCAGGCCCAGCGCCCGAGCGTTCTGCCGCAGGTTGTTGCCGTACCAGCGGAACATCAGCTTGCGGCTGGCCTTGATGAAGCTCTTCTCCGGCGGGTGTTCCACGGTGTTGATCGCCGCGTCAGGCACGTAGAAGGTGTCGTAGCCCAGGCGCATCAGGCTGAACCAGCTGGACTTGTCGTCGCCAGTGAGGAACTTGAAGCGACCCAGGCGCCAGTGCTGCAGGGAATCGCTTTCGACGTCGGCGATGAAGTCCGGGTCGGTGACCACGGTGGCGCGGAACACCGACATGCGCCCGGTCATGGTCAGCACGCGCTTGGACAGGGCCATGGAGCACATGTTGATGTGACGCTGGGCGAAGCGCAGCTTGTGCCATTCGCTCATGATGTAGCTGCCGCGCACTTCGCAGAACTCGTTGGTGGTCAGGCCGCCGACATTGCCGAACAGCTGGAACCAGGGCACGGTCTTGCGTACCACGCCTTCGCCGAGCACCGTGTCGCCGTCGATCACGGCCACCACGGCGCGGTTGTCCGGCAGGTGGCGGGAGATGGCGCGAAAGCCGAAGGCCAGGCCGTCGCGCTTGCCGGTGCCGGGGATGCGCACGAAGTCCAGCTTGACCCGCTCCGGCGGGTTCATCCGCGCCCACAGGCTTTTCACCAGCAGCTCGTCGGACATCTCCACGATCGAGCAGACCACGGTGGTGGGGAAACCGCAGTCGATGGCTTCGCGGATCACCGAGCCGTAGACCTGGGCGGTGGTCAGCGCGTCGATGCGAAAGCTGGTGACCATCAGGTACACGTGGGACGGGTCCGCCGCGCTGCCGAGCTTGCGCACCTTGCGCCGCAAGTGCGGGTAGACCACGTAGAGAAACAGCATGCCGCGGACAAAGTGCGTGGCACCCATGGAGTAGCGCCAGATACCCACGGCGCCAATCAGGAAAATGAAGTCCTTGGACTGCGAGTCGAAAGTCGAGGTGGGCAGCAGCAAGGCCATCCCCATCAACAGACTCAGGTAGAACAGCCAACCGGCGGCCTGGAGCAGGCCGTGCTTGAGCCTGTGCATAATCTGCATCCTAAAATCAGTTGCAAGCTCCAAGCCGCAAGCTCCAAGCTCCAAGCGTGGAGCTCTTGCTTACGGCTTGAAGCTTGAAGCTTGCCGCTGCTTTACCAGCAGATGCCTTCGGTACGGCCTTTGCTGCAGGTGGCCTTGGACATGAAGCCCACCAGGTCGATGACCTGCTTGCCGTGGGGCACGTCCTGGGCCAGGGCGCGGAACTTCTCGTCACGGTTGCCGAGGATGATCACGTCGGAGTTGTCGATCACCGCGTCGAAGTCCGAGTTGAGCAGGGACGAGACGTGGGGAATCTTCGATTCGATGTAGTCCTTGTTGGCGCCGTGAACCCGGGCATATTCGACGTTGCTGTCGTAGATACTCAGGTCGAAGCCCTTGCCGATGAGCATTTCCGCCAGCTCCACCAGCGGGCTCTCGCGCAGGTCGTCGGTGCCGGCCTTGAAGCTAAGGCCCAGCAGGGCGACCTTGCGCTTGTCGTGGCTGGAGACGATGTCGAAGGCGTTCTGCACCTGGGACTCGTTGCTGCGCATCAGCGAGTTGAGCAGCGGCGCCTGCACGTCCAGGGAGCCGGCACGGTAGGTCAGGGCACGCACGTCCTTGGGCAGGCACGAGCCGCCGAAGGCGAAGCCCGGGCGCATGTAGTACTGGGACAAGTTGAGGGTCTTGTCCTGGCAGACCACGTCCATCACATCGCGGCCATCGACGCCCACCGCCTTGGCGATGTTGCCGATCTCGTTGGCGAAAGTGACCTTGGTGGCGTGCCAGACGTTGCAGGTGTACTTGATCATCTCGGCCACTTCGATGTCCTTGCGGATGATCGGGGCGTCGAGTTCTTCGTAGAGTGCTTGCAGGACGTCGCCGGAGGCCGGGTCGAGCTGGCCGATCACGGTCATGGGCGGGAAGTCGTAGTCCTTGATGGCGGTGCTTTCACGCAGGAACTCGGGGTTCACCGCTACGCCGAAATCCACCCCGGCCTTCTTGCCCGAGCAGTCTTCGAGGATCGGGATCACCACGTTCTTCACCGTGCCCGGCAGGACGGTGCTGCGCACCACCACGGTGTGACGGGTGGCCTTGTCGCGCAGGACAAAACCGATTTCGCGGCATACCGATTCGATGTAGTCCAACTCCAGGTCGCCGTTCTTCTTGCTCGGGGTACCGACACAGATCATCGACAGGTCGGTATCGCGGATGGCCTCGGCGAAGTTGGTGGTACCGCGCAGGCGGGCAGTGCGGATGCCCTGTTCCAGAAGTTCACCCAGGCCCGGTTCGACGATCGGCGATTTGCCGGCGTTGATCAGGTCGATCTTGTCTTTGGAGATATCCACGCCAACCACTTCATGGCCCCGTGCAGACAGGCAACCGGCACAGACTGCGCCGACGTAACCCAAACCGAATATGCTGATGCGCATCGCATTTACCTCTGTGTTATTCACGCCATTAGATGGCCGGAGTTAATGTTTGCCAGCTGTTTTCGCGCACTCGGAAGTACAGCAAAGAACGCTGTAATGTCGTGTGCAGGCAGACTAAGTTCCGAGTGACTAAATAAATGCACTCAAGTTGTGCGCAACCAATCCTTGTTGTTCTGATGTGCCCTTGAATGGCGCCGGCGGCTCCTGCTGCAGGGCTCCCGAATGGCCATCGATGTTCCAGTTGATGGCTGGATGCCACGTAGTACGGGCTCTCCATGTGCTGCTGGGAGGCCTTGAAGGCCAGCTGTTCCTTGGCTTGCTAGGGGATAGTGGGTCGACTTATCTCCTGTGGTTTATTGACTGGTTAATGTGTCTGACTTGTTTGGTTAGTCAGCTCCGAAACTTCGTTAGTTGTTTTCAGTTCCGTGTAAGTCATCTCGTACAGCGTCGTTAAGAATCGTTACCGGTGGTATGAGCGGTCTCTGGAGGCATAGTTCCAACCCACTCATCCTGTTTTCTGAAATTTCTTGAAATACCGAAAAAGATGGCACTGCTCTCAAATTGATAGCACTAACGGTTTGAGCCTTTAGTTATGGGGAGATAAAGCGGTGGGATATTTTTGTGCCACTACCGAATAAAAAAAGTGGTGCCACTACTGAAAAAAATCACTCATGTCGAGTGAAAGAAAAGTCATGAAATTATATGAAGGTTTTATGGCGCCATAAAGTTGACGTTATTTGGCGGGAGAATGTGCAGATGATCACATTCTGGCGCGCTCGCCATGAAAACGAGCGCGGCAGGGGAACGCTTTATTCCGGTGCGTGGTCGCGCAGGAACACCAGGTTGTCGGCCTTGGATTGTTCGGCGCTGAAACGATAGCCCTGGACGTCGAATTGCCTGAGCTGGGCCGGGTCGTTGATGCGCTCCTGGAGCACGAAGCGGCTCATCATGCCCCGGGCCTTCTTGGCGTAGAAGCTGATGATCTTGTATTGGCCGTTCTTCAGGTCCTTGAACTCGGTATTGATGATCCGCGCCTTGAGGGCCGTGCGCTTGACCGCCGAGAAGTACTCGTTGGACGCCAGGTTCAGCAGCAGGTCGTCGCCTTGTTCGGCCAGGGCCTCGTTCAGCCACTCGCTGATGCGAGTGCCCCAGAAGGCGTATAGGTCCTTGCCCCGGGCATTGGCCAGCTTGGTGCCCATTTCCAGGCGATAGGGCTGCATCAAGTCCAGGGGGCGCAATAGGCCATAAAGGCCGGAGAGCATGCGCAGGTGCTGCTGGGCATAGTCGAAATCCGCTTCGCTGAGGGATTCGGCGTTGAGCCCGGTGTAGACGTCGCCCTTGAAGGCCAGCAGGGCCTGCTTGGCATTGGCCGGGCTGAAGGCCGGGGTCCAGCTGCCGAACCGCGCGGCATTGAGGCCACCGATCTTGTCGGAGACGTGCATCAGTTCACTGATCTGCGCCGGGGTCAGTTCCCGCAGTTGTTGGATCAGTTCCTGGGAGTGGTCGAGGTATTGCGGCTGGGTAAAGCGCTGGGTGACCGGCGGTGTTTCGTAATCGAGGGTCTTGGCGGGTGAAATCACCATCAGCATGGGGTCGTCTCCTTTTGGCGTCGGGGGATTCTAGGGGGTGGGGCGCCTGGACTCCACCTATCGAGGCAATAGCTGACGCATGGCGGCTTCTGGGTTGTGGCGAGGGTGGGAGGATGTGACGAACGAGCTTGCTCGCGCTGGGTCGCGAAGCGGCCCCGATACAGATGTATCAGCAATACCGCGAGGGCCTTGTTGGGAGTGCTGCGCACTCCAGCGGGAGCAAGCTCCCTCGCCACGGTTGCTCGGCGATGGATAGTGGATGTGGCGAGCGAGCTTGCTCGCGCTGGGTCGCGAAGCGGCCCCGATACAGATGCATCAGCAATACCGCGAGGGCCTTGTTGGGAGTGCTGCGCACTCCAGCGGGAGCAAGCTCCCTCGCCACGGTTGCTCGGCGATGGATAGTGGATGTGGCGAACGAGCTTGCTCGCGCTGGGTCGCGAAGCGGCCCCGATACAGATGTATCAGCAATACCGCGAGGACCTTGTTGGGGGTGCTGCGCACTCCAGCGGGAGCAAGCTCCCTCGCCACGGTTGCTCGGCGATGGATAGTGGATGTGGCGAGCGAGCTTGCCACGGGGATGCCTTGGGTGCCCGGCAGATCGGCTATAGTGCCGCGCGGGTTCTGTTCTGGAGGCATCCCTTTTGCGTATCGCGTTTCTCTTCTCGGCCTGGCTTTTGAGTTTCAGCGTGCTGGCGGCGCCCAATGATGTGGCGACCCTGGACCGCAGCACCTGGCCGGAAAAACTCGACAGCCCGACCCTGTTCGACGTCGCCTCGCGGGCCGAGATCCTGACCTTCGCTCGCGCCTTGCTGGTCAGTGAAGCCTGGGATGAGGCGTCCCTGAAGCAACGTCTTGGCCTGCGAATGATCAATGTGGCGGCGATCGACGAGTTGCGCGAGCACCTGTGGAAACGCCTGCTGGAGAACTACAACTTCGCCCAGCAGAGCTGCGACCAGGACGCTTCCTTCTGTTTCCTGGTGGAAAACATGCAGCAACTGCGCAAGCAGGCCGGCAAGTTCCAGCTGGGCGAGGACTCCTATTACGCCCGGTGGGGCGAGCCGAGCCGGACCTTCCATGAGCGCTACCTGGACGAACTGCTGCGCAAGGCTGCCCTGACCCCGCAGACCAGCAGCGAGGTGCTGCGCCTGGGCGAGCATGAGCGCAATGGCGAGGAGCTCAATGACCGGATGTTCCTGCTGAGCTTCGACAGCGCCGCCAACCTGGCCCCGGACAATACGGCCTGGCTCACCGAATACCTGCGCAAGTCCAACCTCAACGGTACTTTCTTCGTCCTGGGCAACGATATCCAGAACCGCCTCGACCAGGCTTCGGTGGCGAGCCTGCAGGCGCTGTATTCGCAGCAGTGTGTCGGGGTCCAGGGATGGGAGTTCCGTTCCCATAGCCATTGGCAGGATTGGCAGTACTCGATCCAGCGCAGTGCCGACCTGGTCAAGGGCAAGTTGCCGGAAAACTACGTGCCGCTGTTTCGTCCCCCCATGGGGCAGCGGCGGGCCGATGCCCAGGCGTTCTTCAATGCCCAGGGCATGCAGGTGGCGTTGTGGGACATCGATGCCCAGGACGGCGCCGGCAAGCTCAAGGCCGAGGACAGCGGCCAGCGGGTACTGACCCTGATGCTGTTGTGGCGGCGCGGGGTGATTGCCTTCAATGCCAAGCAGGATGGGGTCAAGGGCAGTTTGCCGTGGTTGCTGGCTCAGACCGCGCAAAGCGGAATCGGCTGGGAGGATTGTCAGCAGGCGTTTCGCTGAAAAAAACGCAAAATGCCCGCAAATACGGGAGTTGACGGGGGAAAACGGCGGGAACAGGGCGAATCTGGAGGGAATTTCGATGCAGGCGGACTTCCGACTTTAACGGCGTGCGCCCCGCGCGCCAAGGGCTATTCGTCACTCTGAAAAATAAACATCAAAAAAGCTTCAAAGTGCTTTTTCCTGTCACGCTTTTTGGAGTATTACGAAGTCAGACCGCCGAAACCTGCAACACAGGTGGCGTCTCCCAAGACTCCTTGTGTGCGGCTCACCTCCAACCCGGATGGATGGATTTCGGTGGTCCTTCGAGGCGCGATACCCGATGGTATTGCGTCGACTGGCTCCCACATAAGGTGACCGAGTATGGATGACCGCGGACGTAGCCCTTCCTCCAACCAGCCAATCCTTTACGTACTCGATACCAATGTATTGATTCACGATCCCAATGCCCTGCTGAACTTCGAAGAACACCATGTCGTGATCCCGATGACCGTCCTGGAGGAGCTGGACAAGCTCAAGAGTGGGCATCACAGCGTGGCTGCCGAGTGCCGCCAGGCCATCCGCCTGATCGACAAGACCCTTGGCGAGGCTTCTCCCGAGGATGTCGAGCTGGGGGTGCCGATCCAGCGTGGCAAGGGCGAACCCAAGGGGTTGCTGTCGATCCTGATGGGCAAGCGCAACGAGCCCAATAGCCTGCTGCCGGACAACCTCAACGACAACATCATCATCAACCAGTTGGTCGATCTGCACGCGCGCCACAAGGACTTGTCCGTGGTGCTGGTGACCAAGGACATCAACATGCGCCTCAAGGCGCGTGCCTGCGGGATCGCCGCCGAGGACTACAGCACCGACCAGCTGGTCGACGACGTGGAGCTGCTGCCCAACGGCTTCCACAACATGAGCGGCTCGTTCTGGGACCGGGTGAGCAAGGTCGAGACTCGCCAGGATCATGGTCGGACCTGGCACCAGGTGCAGTTGATCGACAACCTGCCGGCGGTGCACATCAATGAATTCATCATCGACGAACAGGGCTTTGTCGGCTGGATCAAGGAAATCCGTGCCGATGTGCTGCTGATCCTCGACCTGCATCAGGAGCCCCTGTTGCACCAGGAAGCCTGGGGCCTGAAACCGCGGGACATCTACCAGGGCCTGGCGCTTTATGCATTGCTCGACCCGGACATCCACCTGGTCAACCTGTCCGGGGCCGCCGGCTCGGGCAAGACCATCCTGGCCCTGGCAGCCGCCATCGAGCAGACCATGGTCAGCAAGCGCTACCGGCGCATCATCGCCACCCGCAGCGTGCAGGGGCTGGACCAGGAGATCGGCTTCCTGCCGGGCACCGAGGCGGAGAAGATGGAGCCCTGGCTCGGCGCGATCACCGACAACCTCGAGGCCTTGCACATGGATGACGAGAGCACCCATGGCAGCGTCGACTACATCCTCAGCAAGGTGCCGCTGCAGTTCAAATCCCTGAACTACATCCGTGGTCGCAGCTTCCAGCAGAGCCTGATCCTGATCGACGAATGCCAGAACCTCACCCCGCACCAGATGAAGACCATCATCACCCGTGCCGGCGCCGGTTCCAAAGTGGTGTGCCTGGGTAACCTGGCACAGATCGATACCCCCTACCTGTCGGCCACCAGCTCCGGGCTGACCTACCTCACCGAGCGCTTCAAGGACTTCCCCAACGGCGTGCACATCACCCTGCAAGGGGTGCCGCGCTCGATCCTGGCCGAATACGCCGAAAGCCATTTGTAACGCCATCGAGCACCTGCCACGGGCGGCCTTCGGGCCGCCCGTTTTGCATCCGCCCCCGGGCCATGGAGTATCCTGCGTTCCCGCCGTGAACCTGGAACGCCTGGATGGCCACCGTCTCCCTGCGCAATATCGACCTGAACCTGTTGGTGGTGCTCGATGCACTGCTGACGGAGAAGCACGTGACCCGCACCGGTGAACGCCTGCACCTGAGCCAGCCGGCCATCAGCCATTCCCTGGGCAAGTTGCGCTCGTTGCTGGATGACCCATTGTTGATCCGCCAAGGCAACGATGTGTTGCTCAGCCCGCTGGCCCGCAGCCTGCAAGCGCCGCTCAAGGAAATCCTCAGCCAGATCGAGACGCTGCTGGGCAAGTCCATCGACTTCGATCCGGCCGTTTCCCAGCGCATCTTCCACCTGGCGATGTCCGACTACGGCGCGGCGATCGTGCTGCCCCGGCTGTTGGTACGCCTGCGCCGTGAAGCTCCGCTGATGCGCCTGGTGGTGACCCAGGGCAGCCGCCACGAGATGTTCGAGCAAGTGGTACAGGGCAAGCTCGACCTGGCCCTGGGGGTGTTTCCCGACCTGTCGGAGGAGGTGGTCAAGGAGGTGCTGTTCGAGGAGACCTTCACCTGCCTGCTGGACCGCGCCACCCTGGGCCCCGCCGGGTCTCTGGACCTGGCGCAGTACCTGGCGCGGCCGCACCTGCAGGTGTCGATGGACGGCTGTTTCAACGGCGAAGTCGATCATCGCCTGCGCGACCAGGGCTTGCAGCGGCAGATCGTGGTCAGCGTGCCCCATTGGGGCACGGCGCCGGGGATGATCCGTGGCACCGACCTGATCCTCACGGTGGCCAGTCGCACCCTGGATGAGTTGTCGCTGGACGATGGGCTGGTGCGCCTGACGCCGCCGATGCAGGTACCGGCGTTCAATTTCGTCCAGGTCTGGCATGGGCGTTCCGCTGACGACCCGGCCCACACCTGGCTGCGCGAGCAGATTCGCCTGGCCAGCGTGGCCGGGTCGTGAGGGCGTTCAGCCGCGGACGGTGATCACGAAGCCGCCGATCACCACCAGTACGCCGAAGAGTTTCTGCAGGCTGATGTCTTTTTGCGGCAGGCCCACCAGGCCGAAGTAGTCGATGATCAGCGAGATCAGCAACTGGCCGATGATCACCGCCATGATGAAGTTGAGCGCTCCCAGGCGCGGCGCCATCAGCAGCGCCACGGTGATGTAGAGCACCCCGGCCAGCCCGCCCAGCCAGATCCACCAGGGGCCTTGGGCGGCGGCCAGCAGGTTGGGCCGGGGCACCTTGATGAACAGCAGCAACACGCCCAGGGCCAGCAGGCTCACCAGCAGCGAGATGCCAGTGGCCCACAACGGGTGCCCCAGCAGGCTGCCCAGCCGGGCGTTGGTTCCGGCCTGCAGGGGCACGGCGAAACCGGCGAGCAGGCTGAGCAGGATCGGGATGAACAAGGTCATGGCGTGATTTCCTCTGTGTCGTTGGCAGACCTTGTACGTGGGGGCCTGCGCCGACTCCAATTCGTTGTTCTGATGTGGGGCATTCGCCGGGTCGATCACCTGCCCGAGGCGGCCCTGCGGCGGCAGAATGTCCCGTGCGGAAAACTGACCTGCGGGTTTACAATCGCCCCACCTGATCAGGAGTAACGCCGTGCTGACTCATCTCGATTCCCAAGGGCGCGCCAATATGGTCGACGTCACCGACAAGGCCGTGACGTTTCGCGAAGCGACCGCCGAAGCCCGGGTGCGCATGCTCCCGCAAACCTTGCAGATGATCGTCAGCGGCGGTCATCCCAAGGGCGATGTGTTCGCCGTGGCGCGGATCGCCGGGATCCAGGCGGCGAAAAAGACCAGCGACCTGATTCCCCTGTGCCATCCGTTGATGCTCACCAGCGTCAAGGTCGAACTCAGCGCCGAAGGCGAGGACAGCGTGCACATCGTGGCGCGCTGCAAGCTCTCGGGGCAGACCGGGGTGGAAATGGAAGCGCTGACCGCCGCCAGCGTCGCCGCGCTGACCATCTACGACATGTGCAAGGCCGTGGACCGGGGCATGACCATCGAGGGCGTGCGGGTGCTGGAGAAACTCGGCGGCAAGAGCGGCCACTACCAGGCGGAGCCGGCATGAAGATCAAGGTGAAGTTCTTTGCCCGTTATCGCGAGGCCATCGGCCTGGACGAGACCCAGGTCGAAGGCGAGTTCCGTAGCATCGAGGATGTGCGCCAGCACCTGCTGCAGGGCGTGGGCGCCCCGGTGCTGGGCGAGCAGAACCTGATGTGCGCGCGCAACGAAGAGTTGTGCCCGCTGGACGAGCCCCTGGTCGATGGTGATGAAGTGGCGTTCTTTCCCGCCGTGACCGGAGGCTGACATGGGCATTCGGGTACAGGACGCGGCATTCGACCCCGGCGCCGAACTCAATGCCATGCACGCGGCCCATGTCGGCGTCGGGGCCGTGGTGAGCTTTGTCGGCTACGTGCGTGATTTCAACGACGGCCAGGAGGTGCACGGGATGTTCCTGGAGCACTACCCGGGCATGACCGAGAAGGCCCTGGGCAAGATCGCCGAGGAGGCCGGGCAGCGCTGGCCGCTGCTCAAGCTGGAGATCCTGCACCGCATCGGTGCCCTGGCCCCGGGCGAGCCGATTGTCTTCGTCGCCGCGGCCAGTGCCCATCGCCAGGCGGCCTTCGATGCTTGTGCCTTTGTCATGGACTATCTCAAGACCCGTGCACCGTTCTGGAAAAAAGAACAGACCGTCGATGGCCCGCGCTGGGTCGAGGGCCGGCACAGTGACCAGGCGGCGGCCGAGCGCTGGAAAGGCTGATCCGCCGACCCCTTCCCGGTGCACGCTCGCACCGCTGTCAGAGCCTGCAACGCATGACGTATGTTCCCGTCGACCGTCGGGGATGGGCGTCGTTGCACCCCGTTGACGATATGTACATTAAAGTCCAGTATGGATTCGTAAGTACATAATAGCGTCGTCCGTTCCACCTCTTCTTTCTGCCAGACCAACAACAATTCGCGAGAGAACGAACATGAAAAGACTTCCCCTCATCAGTGGCCTGGTCCTGGGCCTGTTGGCGTGCACCTCGCTGTCGGCCGCCGAGAAGACCCTGCGCCTGGGGATCGAGGCCGCGTATCCACCGTTCGCCTTCAAGACTGCCGAAGGCAAGATCGGTGGCTTCGACTACGACATCGGCAATGCCCTGTGCGCGCAAATGCAAGTCAAGTGCGAGTGGATCGAGGGAGAGTTCGACGGGCTGATCCCATCGTTGAAGGTGAAGAAGATCGATGCCGCGCTGTCGTCCATGACCATCACCGCCGAGCGCCGCAAGTCGGTGGATTTCACCCACAGGTACTACTTCACCTCCTCGCGCCTGGTGATGAAGAAAGGCGCGGTGGTGGATGACCAGTACCAGAGCCTCAAGGGCAAGGCCATCGGTGTGCAGCGTTCCACCACCACCGATCGCTACGCCACCGAGGTCCTGGAGCCCAAGGGCATCAAGGTGACGCGCTATAGCAACAACGAAGAGATCTACATGGACCTGGCAGCCGGGCGGCTGGACGCGATCTTCGCCGACACCATCCCGCTGGAGGATTTCCTGTCGATGCCGCGCGGTGCCGACTATGCCTTTGTCGGCCCGGAGCTCAAGGACCCGCAGTACGTCGGCGAGGGAGCCGGGATTGCCGTGCGCAAGGGCAACGAGCAACTGGTGGGCGCGCTGAACAAGGCCATCGAAGGCATCCGCGCCAATGGCGAGTACCAGAAGATCCAGGCCAAGTATTTCAAGTCGGACATCTACGGCGATTGATCCGGGGACGTTGGCGAGCGATCGCACCCTGGGGCGGTCGCTCGCCAAGGATCACTGCTCCTTGAGTTCCTTGAGGTGCTTGTACACCGTAGCGCGGCCCATGTTCAGCACGTTGGCCACATAGTTGGCGGCGCTCTTGCCCTTGAAGGCGCCTTCGGCGTGCAACGCCAGCACCAGTTCGCGCTTGTGGTCGCGGGTCAGCAGGTTCAGGCCCAGCTGGCGCTCGCGCAGCCAGTTGTGCAGGAAGGTGTTGATCCGCTCCTGCCAGTCATCGCGAAACAGTGAGTCGGGCTGGGGGATCAGCTTGCTTGGAGACAGGAACAGATCCAGCGCGGCCTTGGCATTCTCGAACAGCGAGATATTCAGGTTGATGCACAGCACCGCCAGTGGCTGGCCTTTGGCGTCGCGCAGCACGGTGCTCAGGCTGCGGATCTTCTGTCCGTCCCAGTTGAGTTTTTCGTAGGGGCCGATGTTCCGTTCATCGCTGTCGCCACTGAGCATGTCTTCCAGGGCCGCGTCGTCGCCCACTTCGCGTTTGGACAGGTTGTTGGCGATGTAGTCGATCTTCTGGGTGCGCAGGTCGTGGAGTACCACTTCGGCGTGGGGGAAGAACAGGGTGGCAATGGCGTCGGCGATCGCCCGGAAATTGTCCAGGGCAGGATCCTTTGCGGGTGTGGTCATGGGTGGTACTCCTGGCGGCTTCGGCGCCCGCCGCTGGCGGGCGCTGGGAGTGTGCCGCAATCGTCCGGGCGCGTCATCCCGGGGCATCAGCCCAGGCGAGCCGGAGAGAGCATGGCAGCGTCAAGGCCGAAGGCTGCCAGTTCCCGTGGCAGGCCGGCGCCACGGACCAGGGCGGCGCTGGCCTGGCCCATCGCCGGCGAGGTCTGGATACCGTAGCCGCCTTGGCCGGCGACCCAGAACAGCCCTGGCACTTGCGGATCGAACCCGGCCAGCAGGTCGCCATCGCTGACGAAGCTGCGCAGGCCGGCCCAGGTCCGGGTCGGGCGGCGGATGCTCAGGGTCGTGGCTTCCTCGATCCGGTGGATGCCCAGGGCGATGTCCAGTTCTTCGGGTTGCACATCGTGGGGCTGCACCGGGTCGGCGTTGGCCGGCGAGCCGAGGAACATGCCCGCGTCGGGTTTCAGGTAGAAGGATTCGTCCAGGCTGACCAGCATCGGCCAGTGTTGGCAGTCCTGGTCCTGTGGGCCGGCGAAGATGAATGCCGCCCGGCGCTTTGGCTGCAGCCCCAGCGGTCGGGCTCCGGCCAGGCTGCCGATCTGGTCGGCCCAGGCGCCGGCGGCGTTGATCACCACGGGTGCGCTGAAGCTCTGGCCGCTGGTGCGTATCAGCCAGGTGCCCTGGGCGTCACGTTCCAGCCCGATGACTTCACAGTCGGTGTGCAACTGGCCCTGGTTGCGACGAAGGCCGCGCAGGTAACCCTGGTGCAGGGCGTCGGTGTCGATATCGCTGGCGGTGGGGTCGTAGAGGGCACCGTGGACCTTGTCGCGACGCAGAATCGGCAGGCGGGCGCAGGCTTCGTCGGCATCGAGCAGTTGCATCTGCGGCACGCTGGCCTTGGCACTCAGGTACTGGCGCTGCAACTCGGCGGGGTCGTTGACGAAGTCGACGGTCATCTCGCCCCGTGGAGTCAGCAATGGATGCTCGCAGAAGCCCTCGGGCGGCTGGTCGAAGAACGCGCGGCTGGCCACGGTCAGGGCACGTACTTGCGGCGTGCCATAGGCGGCGGTGTAGAGGGCGGCGGAGCGGCCGGTGGAGTGATAACCCGGATGGGATTCGCGCTCCAGCACTACGACCCGGCCATGGCGCGACAGCCAGTAACCGGTGGAAGCCCCGGCGATACCGGCGCCAATGATGATGAAGTCTGTCTCGATCATTCGAAACTCCGGAAAAATACAGGTGACAGGTGCTTATTGCTGGCGGCGCAAGTGGTACAGGGCGTTAGCCAGGGCGATGTCTTCCAGGCCCAGGCCGATGGAGCGGAAGAACACGTGGCGCTCGCCGCTGGGCAGTTGGGCCTGGCCACTGAGCAGTTCCGGCAGGTCACCGACAATCGCCCCACTGTCCCAGCCGTGCTGCTGGCTGGCGATCAGCATGTCGCCGGCCGCGCCCGGAGTGGTGCGGCGATAGTCGCAGTACACCTGCATCTCCGGCAAGGCGGCGGGCGGCACTTCGTGGGCCCGTGGTGCATTGGTGCTGATGGAGGTGATCAGCGCGGGCCGCTCGAGCTTGCGCGGATCGATCACCGGCCCGGCGGACGAGGTGCAAAGCAGGATCACGTCCGCTTGCTCCAGGGCCGCCTCGCACTGGTCGACGAGCGCCAGGCGCGGGTCGAGGGCTTGCAGGCGCGCGCGCTCTGCAGCAGACCGCTGCGCCAGGCTGGGGGAGTGCAGGCGGATGTCCTGCCAGGGGCGTAGGTCCTTGATGTAGTGCAGGTGGGCCAGGGCCACCGGGCCGCTGCCGATAATCGTCAGGCGCCGGACGCTAGGGCCGGCCAGGGCATCGACGGCCACTGCGGTGGTGGCTGCGGTACGAGCGATGGTCAGTTCTGCGGCGTCGCACAGCAACAGGGGCTGGCCGCTATCCATGGACATCAGCAGGGTCCAGGCGGTGACTAGCGGGCCTTGGGTACGCACGATGTAGGGAGAGGTCTTGACCCCGTAGACCCGGTCTTCGGCCAGCACGCCCTGGAAGTTGATGAAGTCCCCGGCGCCCTGGGGGAATTCCACCAGCTGTTGCGGCGGTTGCACGGCCAGCCCGGCGGCCAGGTCACGGAACAGCTTGCGCAGGATCTGGGGCACGTCGAGTTGTTCGAGCAACTGGCGGGCCTGGGGCTGGGCAATCACGAAAGGCATGCTGGACATGCGAGGGCTCCGTTTTTATAAACTTATTTGTCCATTATGGACTTTTAGTTTAATCGAGCAATATCCAGGCGAAAAAAAACGCAGCCCCAGGGCTGCGTCTTTGCTTGGCCAGGTCCGCTTGGACTCAGGCTTGAGGGCGCTTGCGCTCCACGGCGCGCAGCAGCTCGGTGGGCGGCATTTCGCAACTGATCTTGCGGCCCAGCAGTTCTTCGATCGCCGGCAACTGGTAGGAGTCGTCTTCACCGGCGAAGCTGATGGACACGCCGTCGGCGCCGGCCCGGCCAGTGCGGCCGATACGGTGCACGTAGTCGTCCGGGACTTCCGGCAGGGTGAAGTTGATCACGTGGCTGATGCCGTCGATGTGGATGCCGCGGCCGGCCACGTCAGTGGCCACCAGGACCCGGATCTTGCCTTCGCGGAAGCCTTCCAGGGTCTTGATTCGCTTGTGCTGTGGCACATCGCCGGACAGCTGGGCGGCGTTGACGCCATCGCGCACCAGGCGTTCCTCGATGCGTCGGACTTCGTCCTTGCGGTTGGCGAAGACCATCACCCGCTCCCAGCCATTGTCGTTCACCAGGTTGTACAGCAGCTTGTACTTGTCGGCGCCGGCCACGGCATAGATGTGCTGCTCGACGTTGGCGTTGGCGACGTTCTCGGCCTCGATCTCGACGATCGCAGGGTCGGTGGTCCATTGCTTGGCCAGGTTCATCACATCTTCGGTGAAGGTTGCGGAGAACAGCAGGGTCTGGCGTTCGCTCTTGGGCGGGGTCTGGCGAATGATCTGCCGCACCTGGGGGATGAAGCCCATGTCGAGCATGCGGTCGGCTTCGTCCAGCACCATCACCTCGACCATGTCCAGGTGCACGTCACCGCGCTGGTTGAAGTCCAGCAGGCGACCGGGAGTGGCCACCAGAATGTCGCAATGGCGCGCTTCGAGCTGCTTGAGCTGCTTGTCGAAATCCATGCCGCCGACGAAGGTCATCACGTTCAGGCCGGTGTACTTGGTCAGTGCCGCGGCGTCCTTGGCGATCTGCACCACCAGCTCCCGGGTCGGGGCGATGATCAGGGCCCGCGGTTCGCCCATGTAGCGTTCCTTGGGCGGCGGGGTCTGCAGCAACTGGGTGATGATCGAGACCAGGAATGCCGCGGTCTTGCCGGTACCGGTCTGGGCGCGGCCGATGGCGTCCTTGCCCGCCAGGGTGAAGCCCAGCACCTGGGCCTGGATCGGCGTGCAATAAGGAAAGCCCAGGTCCTGGATGGCGTGCATCAGTTCCGGCGAGAGCTTGAAGTCATGGAAGCGGGTCTTGCCTTCCTGGGGCTCGACCACGAAGTCTTCGAGTTTCCAGGTGCTGACCGGCGGTTTCGGCGCGCGTGGGCGACGTGGTTGTTCAGGTTTGGCTTGCTCGGCCCTGGGCTTCTCCTGGCGTGGTGCTTTGGGAGCGGCGGGGGCGGCCGGTGTGTTCACCGGTTCTTTTTTAGCTGCGGTAGCGGGTGCATTCCGTGGTGCCTGACGGCCGTCGATGCGGCTGCTGGAACTGGGGGAGGGGGCACTGGGGCTTGGCGCGAGCGGCTCAGCCTCGCTTTTACCGAAGATTTTCTTGAGTGCTTTGAGCACGGTCATCTCATCAATTGGTTAAGGAATGTACGCCGGCCAGTGTAATGCAAGAATCGGGCGCGGCGTAGTCTGTTGCTCGCAGGGGGCGCGGCAGGTGGTTTTTCTAGCGCAAGCGCTCGCTCAGCCAGGTGCCGATGTCGCGTATTTCCTCGGGCAGCACCTCATGTTCCATCGGGTATTCCCGCCAGGTCACGTTGACGTCGCGTTGCTTGAGATGTTCATAAGCGGTGCGGCCCATGGCGTTCTGCACCACTTCGTCGTACTGGCCGTGCAGCGCCAGCACCGGGATCCGTTGCTGGCTGGCCGACAGCTGCAGCTCGTCGCTGAACGTCGGGGCATAGGTGGACAGTGCAAGCACGCCTCCCAATGGGCCTTGCCATTTGAGGAAGGCGGTATGCAGCACCACCGCGCCGCCCTGGGAGAATCCGGCGAGGAAGATGCGCGAGGCATCGATGCCGCTGGTTCGTTGTTCCTCGATCAGGCGGATGACCTCGTCGGCCGACTCTTCGAGCTGTTCGCGGCTGATGGCACGGGCCGGGTTCATGGCCAGGATGTCGTACCAGCTGGGCATGGCATAACCACCATTGATGGTCACTGCACGGGTTGGCGCCTGGGGCAGCACGAAGCGGGTACTCAGCAGGGTTTCCTGCAGCGCCTCGGCCACGGGCAGGAAGTCGTAGCGATCGGCTCCCAGGCCGTGAAGCCAGATCACACAGGCATCCGCGGGCTTGCTGGGCTGAAGAATCAGGGGCTGGGTCATGGTTGCTCCAATGGGGTGCGTGCGCGTCGCCGGAGGCATGATCCAGGGGCGCGGCAAGTTGATCGGTGAGGGTGGAGCCAGGCAAGGCGCGGGACATTGCTCGCTGCCGGGACATCGGGCTGGCCTCATCCTAGGCGGCCAGGGCCACCGGTTGCTGGGGTAACACTAACAGGCTGGGGCCGACCTGGGGACAGTTGGTTGCTGCCATGTCCGGTTTATTCGGACTCGGCGAGGAAAGCACCCGGCCCCACGACCTGGTGCTTCAATTGCCTGTCGCTTGCAGTGCTGCGGGCGATCCGACGTCCTGAGCTGGCGGGACCGCTTCGGGCTGGCTCAGTTCGCGTATCAGCTCCATCAACTGTGGCTGATGATCCAGCAGGCGCATCAGCAGGTACAGCGGTTGCGGCGGGCTGACCTCCGCGCGCTCGTAGCGGGAAAACGCATTGTGCCCGCCGCCGGAAAGCAGCTTGACCGCTTCTTTCTGCGACAAGTGCAGTTTGCGGCGAATGCGTTTCATCTGTTGCGCCACGATCTGTCGGTAGTCTGCGATCAATTGGTCACCGGCCTTGGCATGACGCTCTGCACTCTGTGCATCGAACTCGGCTTCACCGCATACCTGGCATTCCCAACCAGACAAGTCCTGGAGTTCGTGCACCATGTGCCGGAAGTCGATGGTCTCGCTGCGCTGGCTGAACGGGTGCATGCCGTTCGGGGCACCACAACTGGAGCATTGTCGTTTCATGTTTCCCTCTCCTTGAGGGTTTTTTGTCAAGGCGCTGATGAAGGCAAAAGTGCCAGTCCCAGACTTAAAGCGTTGAACTCCGAGAAAACCCTGAATACCATGTCGGATAATTCATCCAATGATTGGATGATATGAGTGAATGCCATGAGTGAAATGTCCCCTTTGATCAAGCGCTCCCTGGTCGACCAGGCCCTGGAGCAACTGCGCCTGCGAATCACCCAGGGCGCCTGGACGATCGGCCAGCGCCTGCCCACCGAGCCGGAACTGGCTGCCGAACTGGGGATCAGCCGCAACACCGTGCGCGAGGCGATGCGGGTCCTGGCCTTTTCCGGGTTGATCGAGATCCGTCAGGGCGACGGTAGCTACCTGCGGGCCGTCGCCGATCCCCTGGACATGCTCCAGGCCTTGGCGCAGTGCTCCCTGGAGCAGGCGCGGGAAACCCGGCAGATCCTCGAAGTGGAAGCGGTCGGCCTGGCGGCGCTGCGCCGCACCGAACAGGACCTGCAAGAGCTGAAGGTCGCCCTGCGTGACAGCGGCGGCCACTTCCATGGCGACCTGGAGTGCTACATCGCCTGCGACCTGGTGTTTCACCAACGTCTGGTGGATGCCGCGCACAATCCGACCCTCAGCCAGCTGTACCGCTATTTCTCCAGCGTGGTCGGGGCCCAGTTGCGCCAGACCCTGACCCTCAGCCCGGGCCGCCAGGACGTCTTCGACCTGCACCAGCATTTGCTCGATGCCATCGAGCAAGGCGACCCCGAGAGGGCCAAGCGCATTTCCCTCCAGCTGATCAACGAATCCTGAAGCCGAGATCGACCATGTCCAACCACCAGGCACCTGCCCACACCACACCGCCCCCGGAACTGCTGATCGACGCCGAGGCCGACGACGAAGAAGTGCAACAGGCGCCTCCTGCGTTGCATCGGCCCTGGCTGTTGCTGCTGGGGTTGATCCTGGTGGCCCTGAACCTGCGCCCTGCGTTGTCGAGCATGGCGCCACTGCTCAGTGACGTGTCGCAGCACTTGGGCTTGTCCGCAGCCAAGGCCGGCCTGCTGACCACCTTGCCGGTGTTGTGCCTGGGGTTGTTCGCACCACTGGCTCCCATACTGGCCCGGCGTTTCGGCGCCGAGCGGGTGGTGCTGGGGATCTTGCTGACCCTGGCCCTGGGCATTGTGCTGCGCAGTTCCTTCGGTGAGTCCGGGCTGTTTGCCGGGAGCATCCTGGCGGGGGCCAGCATCGGTGTGATCGGCGTGCTGCTGCCGGGTATCGTCAAGCGCGATTTCGCTCGCCACGCCGGGACCATGACCGGGGTCTACACCATGGCCCTGTGCCTGGGGGCCGCCATGGCGGCCGGGGCCAGCGTGCCCCTGAGCCATGCCCTCGGCGAGAGCTGGGCCATGGGCCTGGGTTTCTGGGTGGTGCCGGCGCTGGTAGCGGGGCTGTTCTGGCTGCCCCAGGTCGGGCAGAAGCACGGTGCCCATCATGTGGCCTTTCGCGTCCGTGGTTTGCTGCGTGATCGCCTGGCCTGGCAGGTGACCCTGTACATGGGCCTGCAGTCTTCCCTGGCCTATATCGTGTTCGGCTGGCTGCCGTCGATCCTGATCGGCCGCGGGCTGAGCCCGACCCAGGCGGGCCTGGTGCTGTCGGGCTCGGTGATCGTGCAACTGGTCAGTTCCCTGGCCGCCCCCTGGCTGGCGACTCGGGGCAGGGACCAGCGCCTGGCCATCGTGATCGTCATGCTGATGACCCTGGGTGGCCTGTTCGGTTGCCTGTACGCGCCGCTGGATGGCCTGTGGGGCTGGGCGATCCTGCTGGGCCTGGGGCAGGGTGGCACGTTCAGCCTGGCCCTGACCCTGATCGTGCTGCGCTCGCGCGATACCCACGTGGCGGCCAACCTGTCGAGTATGGCTCAGGGGATCGGTTACACCCTGGCATCCATGGGGCCGTTCGCGGTAGGCCTGGTGCACGACTGGACCGGTGGCTGGAACGCGGTGGGCTGGATCTTCGCGGTGCTGGGGGGCGGTGCGATCATCGCGGGCCTGGGCGCCGGTCGCGCGCTGTACGTGCAAGTACAGAGCGAAAGGATCTGAAGGGGCTCACTACCGGTATTTGCACGGTAAATGCCGGTAGTGTTCCAGCAGGTTGCGGATTATCGTGCTGGCACTGTCCACCCTTGCGGAGTCCTTTCATGAGTGATGCCCATCGCGCCCTGATCAGCGAGTTCTACCAGGCCTTCCAGCGCCTGGATGCCGAGGCCATGAGCGCCTGCTATACCGAGGACGTGGTGTTCAGCGATCCTGCGTTCGGCGAGTTGCGTGGGCGTGAGGCCGGTGACATGTGGCGCATGCTGGTCTCGCGGGCCAAGGACTTTTCCCTGACCTTCGACCAGGTGCGCGCCGACGAGCGCAGTGGCAGTGCGCGCTGGGTGGCCACCTACCTGTTCAGCCAGACCGGCAACACGGTGGTCAATGATATCCAGGCGCGTTTCGTGTTTCGCGACGGCAAGATCTGCGAACACCACGATCATTTCTCCATGTGGCGCTGGGCGCGCCAGGCCCTGGGGGCCAAGGGCCTGCTGCTGGGCTGGACGCCACTGGTGAAGAATGCCGTTCGCACCCAGGCACGCAAGGGCCTGAAGGCATTCCAGAACGGTCGCTGAAAGCCATCCTCTGCTAAGATCGCGGCTTGTCATCCACAAGCCCGATACCTTTCGTGACCAGTCCTGCCTTGTCCTCCAGCGCCGTGTCGGTGCCAGCCAGCAAACCCTGGTTCGTCTACCTGGTGCGAGCGGCCAATGGTGCCTTGTACTGCGGTATCAGCGACGACCCGCAACGACGTTTTGCCAAGCACCAGAGTGGCAAGGGTGCGCGGTTCTTTCTTTCCAGCCCGGCCGTCGCGCTGGTGTATACCGAGGCTTGCCGCGACAGGAGCGAGGCCTTGCGCCAGGAGCGCCTGATCAAGAAGCTCAAGAAGAGCGCCAAGGAGTGCCTGGTGGCGAGTGCAGTATCACTACCATCAGCCTGACTGATGGCGGGTCATCAGGCCGGGCCGGTAGGCTGCCTGCCGATTGCGCGCTAAGCTCAAGTCTCTTTTTCTCATGGCGGAGCCTGGTATGTCAGAGCTGATCCTTCATCACTACTCCACCTCACCCTTTGCGGAGAAAGCCCGCTTGCTGCTGGGCTTCAAGGGCCTGTCCTGGCGCTCGGTGAAGATCGCCCCGGTGATGCCCAAGCCCGACCTGACCGCATTGACAGGCGGCTATCGCAAGACCCCGGTCCTGCAGATCGGTGCCGATATCTATTGCGACACGGCAATGATTGCCCGACGCCTGGAGCAGGAAAAAGCCAGCCCCGCGCTGTTTCCCGAAGGCCAGGAGCTGACCAGCGCAACCTTCGCTGCCTGGGCCGATTCGACGGTGTTCCAGCATGCGGTGACCCTGGTGTTCCAGCCTGAATCGGCTGCGGTGCGCTTTGGCAAGCTGCCGCCGGAGGCGGTCAAGGCGTTCATGGCCGACCGTGCCGGGCTGTTCAGTGGCGGCAGTGCCCGCCGGGTGCCGCTGGAGCAGGCCAAGCACCAGTGGCCGACCTTCATGGCACGCCTGGAGCAGCAGTTGCAGCGCGAGCCGGGGGACTTCCTGTTTGGCCAGCCGTCGATCGCCGACATCGCCATGGCCCACCCCCTGTGGTTCCTCAAGGGCACCCCGGTGACTGCGCCGCTGGTGGACGACTACCCGGCTGTGGCCGCCTGGCTGGCTCGGGTACTGGGCTTTGGCCACGGTGCCTGCAGCGAGATGAGTGCAGAGGAGGCCCTGGAGGTTGCGCGCAGTGCAACTCCGGCACCGCTGCCCCAGGAGGCGTTCGTTGATCCCAACGGTTTCAAGGCAGGCCAGCTGGTGGTGATTGCCGCGACCGACTATGGGGTCGACCCGGTGGCCGGGGAGTTGCTGTTTGCCGGGAGCGAGGAGTTGATTCTGCGCCGCGAGGACCCACGTGCCGGCGTGGTGCATGTGCACTTTCCGCGCCTGGGATTCGGCCTCCAGGCCCAGTGACCTGCGCCGGTGGCCGCTACCTGGGCAGGGCGGCCATGATGGCTTCGGGATCGTAGGTGCGGATCAGGGTGCCGTTCACGTCCAGGATCGGAATCCCGGCACCGCCCAGGGCGGTATAGGCCTGGCGTGCCGCGGCGTCTTTCTCGATATCGAACTCCTGGAAGGGGATGCCCTTCTGGTCGAGAAATCGCCGGGTGGCCTTGCAGTAGCCGCACCAGTCGGTGGCGTACAGCACCACTCGGGCCTGGCTGCGGGTGGTCTCGGAAATCGCCGCAGCAGGATCGAACAGGCGCTCGATCTTGCCCCAGTGCTGGTAGATCACGACCACCAGCAGAATCAGCAGGAACTTCTTCAAGACCCCCTGGAGCATCAGTTGCGGCGCTTGAGCTGGTCAGTCAGTTGGGTAGGCAGGCCCTTGATGATCAGGGTCCCGGCCTCTTCGTCGTACTCGATCTTGGAGCCCAGCAGGTGGGCTTCGAAGCTGATGGACAGGCCTTCGGCGCGCCCGGTGAAGCGGCGGAACTGGTTGAGGGTGCGCTTGTCTGCCGGGATTTCCGGCGACAGGCCATAGTCCTTGTTGCGGATATGGTCGTAGAACGCCTTGGGACGGTCTTCGTCGATCAGTTCCGAGAGTTCTTCAAGGCCCATCGGCTCGCCGAGCTTGGCCTGGCTGCTGGCGTAGTCCACCAGGGTCTTGGTCTTCTCCCGGGCCGAGTCCTCCGGCAGGTCTTCGCTTTCGACGAAATCACTAAAGGCCTTGAGCAGGGTGCGGGTCTCGCCGGGGCCGTCGACGCCCTCCTGGCAGCCGATGAAATCGCGGAAGTACTCCGAGACCTTCTTGCCGTTCTTGCCCTTGATGAAGGAGATGTACTGCTTGGACTGCTTGTTGTTCTGCCATTCGGAGACGTTGATCCGCGCCGCCAGGTGCAGTTGGCCCAGGTCCAGGTGCCGGGAAGGGGTCACGTCCAGCTGGTCGGTCACCGCCACGCCTTCGCTGTGGTGCAGCAGGGCGATGGCCAGGTAGTCGGTCATGCCCTGTTGATAGTGGGCGAACAGCACGTGTCCACCCACCGACAGGTTGGACTCTTCCATCAGCTTCTGCAGGTGTTCCACCGCTACCCGGCTGAAAGCGGTGAAATCCTGGGCGCCATCCAGGTATTCCTTCAACCAGCCACTGAAGGGGAAGGCACCGGATTCGGGATGAAACAGGCCCCAGGCTTTGCCCTGTTTGGCGTTATAGCTTTCATTGAGGTCGGCGAGCATGTTTTCGATGGCCGCGGACTCTGCCAGCTCCGAGTCGCGGGCGTGCAGGACGGCGGGGCTGCCGTCGGGTTTCTTGTCGATCAGGTGGACGATGCAATGACGGATCGGCATGGGCTTCTCGGCTGATTGAAGGGGGAGGGCGGACTCCCCGAAAAAGTGCCCAGTGTACCGCACCCATTGGATTTGGCGCGGTTTGCCGGGCGATGAACGGCTTGTCCTGGAGGCTTATGCAGTTTTTTACCGATTTAGAGCAATAAAGCTGACCAAATGGCTAGGTAGAGGCGGATATTTCCCCGTCCGTGTGCTAGTTTTGCCCCGTCTTACGCGGTGTCTCTGCGTTAAGCGTGCAGTCAGCATTTGTCGGGTCGAACCAAACCCAGATTTCGGTATCTATAACCCCGATCCGTCGTGGTTGTATCCGGGGTGCCAGATCCACGAGATCTGGCTCGATGGCTGACACTGCACTCTGCAATCCAAATGAATTTGATAGGGAAGGAACACCATAATGGCTATTACTAAAGACCAACTGATCGCTGATATCGCTGAAGCTATCGACGCGCCGAAAACCACCGCGCGTAACGCCCTGGATCAACTGGCCCAGATCGTTGCTGATCAATTGGAAAATGGCGGCGAAATCACTCTGCCAGGTATCGGCAAACTGAAAGTGACCGAGCGTCCTGCCCGTACTGGCCGTAACCCATCGACTGGCGCTGCCATCGAAATCGCTGCCAAGAAAGTGATCAAGCTGGTTGTGGCCAAAGGCCTGACCGACGCTATCAACAAGTAATACTTGCAGTGAAACCGTGCTCAGAGTCTTCCGGGCACGGTTTGTGTGAAACCGGTTCACGCAAGGTGAATCGTCGCCGATCCCCCCGCTTCCTCAGTTCCTCCCTCCCCAGCGCTCCTGACCCCAGGCGTGTTGCTGCGCCTTGTCCTTGAAGGTCCAGGCGACGAAGCGACTCTGTTTCTGTCCCTGGGACATCTCGACCACCCGACTTTCCAGGACGCCGGCCTTTTGCAGCGCACTGTCGATCGCCGGCAGGTTCGATGCCTTGGATACCAGGGTGCTGAACCACAGCACTTGCTGGCCGACGCTGGCGCTTTCGCTGATCAACTGGCTGACGAAACGAATCTCTCCGCCCTCGCACCACAGTTCCCTGGCCTGGCCGCCGAAGTTCAGGACCGGCAGCTTGCGCTTGGGGTCGGCCTTGCCCAGGGCCCGCCATTTGCGCTGGCTGCCACGGGTGGCCTCTTCCAGTGAGGAATGGAAGGGCGGGTTGCACAGGGTCAGGTCGAAACGCTCGGCGCTGTCGAGCAGGCCGCTGAGGATCTGCTTCGGATTGCCCTGCTGGCGCAGGCTGATGGCCTTGTTCAAGCCATTGGCCTGGACGATGGCCCTGGCCGCCGCCAGGGCGGTGGTGTCGATGTCCGAGCCCAGAAAGTGCCAGCGATAGTCGCTGTAGCCGATCAGCGGGTAGATGCAGTTGGCGCCGACGCCGACGTCCAGCACCCGCACGGCTGCGCCACGGGGGATCTGGCCCTGGTTGTGGCTGGCCAGCAGGTCGGCGAGAAAGTGCACGTAGTCGGCGCGGCCCGGCACCGGTGGGCAGAGGAAGTCTGCCGGAATGTCCCAGTGGGCGATGCCGTAGAACGCCTTGAGCAGGGCGCGATTGAACACGCGCACGGCGGCCGGATCGGCGAAGTCGATGCTTTCCTTGCCGTAGGGGTTGAGGATCACGAACTGGCCCAGCTCCGGAGTGCCCTTGATCAGTTGCGGGAAGTCATAGCGCCCCTGGTGACGGTTGCGCGGGTGCAGGCTGGCCTTTTCCCGGGGCGCGGCGGCCTTGGCTGGGGTGGCAGGCTTGGGCTTCTTGCGCGGCGGCTTGGGGGTGTTGGGGGCGGTCATGGAAAAATGGCTACGGGGCTGGCTCAAATGGGTGGGCATTGTCACACAAGAGCAGCAGCAAGTTTCAAGCGGTGAGCGACAAGAGAGGGCCGGACAAGCGCCATAAAAAAGGGAGGCCCTGTGGGCCTCCCTGTTTGCCTTGCGCTGATCGCCGTTACAGGCTGGAGATTCGCGCGTGCTGCTCGGCCAGCTTGCCCAGGGCCTGTTCGGCCTCGGCCAGCTTGGCACGTTCCTTCTCGATCACTTCGGCAGGGGCCTTGTCGACGAAGGAGGCGTTGGACAGCTTGCCGCCCACGCGCTGCACTTCGCCTTGCAGGCGCTGGATTTCCTTGTCCAGGCGCGCCAGTTCGGCGCCCTTGTCGATCAGGCCGGCCATCGGCACCAGCACTTCCATCTCGCCGACCAGGGCGGTGGCCGACAGTGGGGCTTCATCGTCGGCACCCAGTACGGTGATGGACTCGAGCTTGGCCAGCTTCTTCAGCAGGGCTTCGTTCTCGGCCAGGCGGCGCTGGTCTTCGGTGCTGGCGTTCTTGAGGAACAGGGCCAGGGGTTTGCCCGGGCCGATGTTCATTTCCGCACGGATGTTACGGGTGCCGAGCATCAGGCCCTTGAGCCATTCGATGTCGTCTTCGGCGGCCTGGTCGATGCGTGCCTCGACGGCCACCGGCCATGGTTGCAGCATGATGGTCTTGCCCGTGCTGCCTGCCAGCGGCGCCAGGCGCTGCCAGATTTCCTCGGTGATGAACGGCATGAACGGATGGGCCAGGCGCAAGGCGACTTCCAGCACGCGCACCAGGGTGCGACGGGTGCCGCGCTGGCGTTCGACCGGCGAGTTCTCGTCCCACAGCACAGGCTTGGACAGCTCCAGGTACCAGTCGCAGTACTGGTTCCAGATGAACTCGTACAGGGCCTGGGCGGCCAGGTCGAAACGGAACTGATCGAGCTGGCGAGTGACCTCGGCTTCGGTGCGCTGCAGTTGCGAGATGATCCAGCGGTCCGCCAGGGAAAGCTCGTAGGCCTCGCCGTTCTGGCCGCAGTCCTCGCCCTTGTCCAGCACGTAGCGTGCGGCGTTCCAGATCTTGTTGCAGAAGTTGCGGTAACCCTCGACGCGCCCCATGTCGAACTTGATGTCGCGGCCGGTGGTGGCCAGGGAGCAGAAGGTGAAGCGCAGGGCATCGGTGCCGTAGCTGGCGATACCGTCGGCGAATTCGGCGCGAGTCTGCTTCTCGATGGCTTTCTGCAGTTTTGGCTGCATCAGGCCGGTGGTGCGTTTCTGCACCAGGGTCTCGAGGTCGATGCCGTCGATGATGTCCAGCGGGTCGAGGACGTTGCCCTTGGACTTGGACATCTTCTGGCCCTGGCCGTCGCGGACCAGGCCGTGCACGTAGACGGTCTTGAACGGAACCTGCGGCGTGCCATCCTCGTTCTTCACCAGGTGCATGGTGAGCATGATCATCCGGGCGACCCAGAAGAAAATGATATCGAAGCCGGTCACCAGCACGTCGGTGGGGTGGAAGGTCTTGAGGAAGTCGGTCTGCTCCGGCCAGCCCAGGGTGGAGAACGTCCACAGCCCCGAGCTGAACCAGGTGTCGAGCACGTCGTTGTCCTGCTGCAGGGCAACGTCCGGGCCGAGGTTGTGCTTGGCGCGTACTTCGGCTTCGTCGCGACCGACATAGACCTTGCCGGACTCGTCGTACCAGGCTGGAATACGATGGCCCCACCACAGCTGGCGGCTGATGCACCAGTCCTGGATGTCGCGCATCCAGGAGAAGTACATGTTTTCGTACTGCTTGGGCACGAAGGCAATGCGGCCGTCTTCCACGGCCGCGATGGCAGGTTCTGCCAGGGGCTTGGTGGAGACGTACCACTGGTCGGTCAGCCAAGGCTCGATGACGGTGCCGGAACGGTCGCCCTTGGGCACTTTCAGCGCGTGGTCGTCGACGCTCACCAGCAGGCCGGCGGCGTCGAACGCGGCCACGATCTGCTTGCGTGCTTCGAAGCGGTCCAGACCGACGTATTGGCTCGGGATCGTGCCGTCGACGCTGTCGTTCAGGCTGCCATCCAGGTTGAATACCTGGCAGGCCGGCAGTACGGCGGCGTTCTTGTCGAAGATGTTGAGCAGCGGCAGGTTGTGGCGCTTGCCGACTTCATAGTCGTTGAAGTCGTGGGCCGGGGTGATCTTCACGCAGCCGGTGCCGAATTCGGGGTCGCAGTAGTCGTCGGCGATGATCGGGATGCGGCGGCCCACCAGGGGCAGCTCGACGAACTGGCCGATCAGGGCCTTGTAGCGCTCGTCTTCGGGGTGCACCGCGACGGCGGAGTCGCCGAGCATGGTTTCCGGGCGGGTGGTGGCGACGATCAGGTAGTCGTTGCCTTCAGCGGTCTTGGCGCCGTCGGCCAGCGGGTACTTGAGGTTCCACAGGAAACCCTTCTCGTCGTGGTTTTCCACTTCGAGGTCGGAAATAGCCGTGTGCAGCTTGGTGTCCCAGTTGACCAGGCGCTTGCCGCGGTAGATCAGGCCGTCTTCGTGCAGGCGCACGAAGGCTTCCTTCACCGCTTCCGAGAGGCCGTCGTCCATGGTGAAGCGCTCGCGGCTCCAGTCCACGGAGGAGCCCAGGCGGCGGATCTGGCGGCTGATGTTGCCACCGGACTGATCCTTCCATTCCCAGACCTTCTCGAGGAATTTTTCCCGGCCCAGGTCGTGGCGATTCTGGCCCTGGGCTTCGATCTGGCGCTCCACCAGCATTTGCGTGGCGATGCCGGCGTGGTCGGTGCCAGGCTGCCACAAGGTGTTGCGGCCCTGCATGCGGCGGAAACGGATCAGGGCGTCCATGATCGCGTTGTTGAAGCCGTGGCCCATGTGCAGGCTGCCGGTGACGTTCGGCGGCGGGATCATGATGGTGTAGGAATCGCCCGCGCCTTGCGGGGCGAAGTAGTTCTCGGACTCCCAGGTCTGGTACCAGGAAGTTTCAATGGCGTGCGGCTGGTAGGTCTTATCCATGCGCGGCGGGACCCTATTGGCATTTATTCAGGAAAAGCCGGCAAGTATAGCGGAGGGGGGCTGCTGCAAGCCACAAGCGGCAAGAGGGCCATGCCCGGCTTTTGCTTGTGGCTTATGGTTTGCCGCTGGTCGCTGCCGCGAGCAGGCGCTCCAGGCGGGCGTCGAGTCGGCGCTTGATCTCGGTCTCGATGTGCGGGGCGAAGTCGTCGATCACGTCTTGCATGATCAATTGCGCCGCGGCGCGCAGTTCGCTGTCCAGGTGGAGCAGGGCGTCGGCCTGGTTGTCGGCGTCGGCTGGCTTGGCGCTGGCGACCGGTTTTTGAGGTGGCGCTGGCACAGGTTCGGGGCTTGCGGCCGGCACCTGGGGTCTGGCTGGCGCTGCGGGTTCTACTGGCGTGGCTGCGGACTGCTGGTTGCCCACCATGTCGAACAGCAGGGGAATCTGTCCTTCGCCGGTGACGGTTTCGGTCAGCAGCGGCGGTTGCAGGTTTTCATCGCCGAGCAGCTGGCGGATCGACTCGAGGTCGTCCAGCAGGTGCGCGGACTTTGGTCGTGGGTTGGGGGTGTCCATCGGGTGCTCAGAGTCTTTGTAAGCGGTGATCTTGCAGAGGATAGCCCTGTTCGCGATAGAAACGGAAACTCTCGCGGGCAGCCTGACGAATAGCGGGGTCTTCCACCACCACCTCGGCAATCCGGGCAAAACTCGAAGCAAAGGCGGGAACCTTCAGGTCCAGGTTCACCAGCAGGTCGTTGTGTTCGCCGCAGTCCTGGCCCAGTCCGAGGACGATCAAGCCTTCGGGTTCGTTTTCGACGGGACCGTGGGGGACGAAGGTTTCACCCTTGAAGCGCCACAGGCGGGCATCGAGCTCGTCCCGTTGGGCGGCATCGCTGCAATGCAGGTAGATGCGGTGGCCCATGCGCCAGGCCTTGTCCGTGAGTTTGCAGGCGAAGTCCAGGCGTGCTGCCGGGTCTGCGCTGGGGAGGATATAAAAGTCGACTTTGGTCATCGGGGTTCCTGAGCCGAGGAGGGCGCGACGGTCAAGCCGCGCCCTCCAGGGTCATGGTTTTCAGGCTTTGGCGCGGTCCAGCAGGTATTGGGTCAGCAGGGGCACGGGGCGGCCGGTGGCGCCCTTGTCCTTGCCGCCGCTGGTCCAGGCGGTGCCGGCGATGTCCAGGTGTGCCCAGTTCATGTTCTTGGTGAAGCGAGACAGGAAGCAGGCGGCGGTGATGGTGCCGGCCTTCGGCCCGCCGATGTTGGCGATGTCGGCGAACGGGCTGTCCAGTTGCTCCTGGTATTCATCGAACAGCGGCAGTTGCCAGGCGCGGTCGTCGGCTTGCTGGCCGGCGCTGAGCAGTTGGCCGATCAGTTCGTCGTTGTTGCCCAGCAGGCCCGAGGTGTGGGCGCCCAGGGCCACCACGCAAGCGCCGGTCAGGGTGGCGATGTCGATCACGGCCTGGGGCTTGAAGCGCTCGGCGTAGGTCAGTGCATCGCACAGCACCAGGCGGCCTTCGGCGTCGGTGTTGAGGATTTCCACGGTCTGGCCGCTCATGGTGGTGACGATGTCGCCAGGACGCGAGGCGCCGCCGCTGGGCATGTTCTCGGCGCAGGCCAGGATGCACACCAGGTTGATCGGCAGCTTGAGTTCCAGTACCGCGCGCAGGGTGCCGAAGACACTGGCGGCGCCGCCCATGTCGTATTTCATCTCATCCATGCCGGCACCGGGCTTGAGGCTGATGCCGCCGGTGTCGAAGGTGATGCCCTTGCCTACCAGGGCGAATGGCTTGTCGGACTTCTTGCCGCCGTTGTACTGCATGACGATCAGGCGTGGCGGCTGCTCGCTGCCCTGGCCTACGGCGTAGAACGAGCCCATGCCCAGTTCCTTGATCTTCTTCTCGTCGAAGACCTCGACCTTCAGTCCCTTGAACTCCTTGCCCAGGGCCTTGGCTTGTTCGCCGAGGAAGCTTGGGTGGCAGATGTTCGGTGGCAGGTTGCCCAGGTCCCGGGTGAAGGCCATGCCGTTGGCGATGGCCTGGGCGTGGGTCACGGCACGCTCCACTTCAGCCTGGGCGGCCTTGATGGTCAGCAGGGTGATCTTTTTCAGTGGGCGGGCTTCGGCTTTCTGGCTCTTGTAGCGATCGAAGACGTAGCCCCCATCCACCAGGGTTTCAGCCAGCAGGCGGGTCTTGCCGTAGCTGTCGCGGCCCTTCACCGCGACCTCGTCCAGAGCCAGCACGGCGTCGCTGCCGCCCAGGCCCTTGAGGGTACCCAGTACGCCACTGATGATCTTGCGAAACGGGCGGTCGCCCAATTCGTCGTCCTTGCCCACGCCCACCAGCAGCAGGCGCTCGGCCTTGAGCTTGGCCACGCCATGCAGCAGCAGGCTCTGGCCGATCTTGCCGGCCAGGTCGCCGCGCTTGAGGACGGCGCTGATGGCGCCATCGCTGAGTTCGTCGAGTTGCTTGGCGACGTTGCCGAGTTTGCGGCCTTCGCCGACGGCGACCACCAGGGTGGCGGTCTTCAACGTTTCCGGGCTAACGCTTTTTACAACCAGTTCCATGTCCGGGTCCCTGAATGAATGGTCAAAGCGCGCAGGAAAGACTCCAGCGCGGGGCTTATCTATATAGATGAAGGCGTCGCGTGCTGCCGACGACAAAGCCGCCAGTTTGAACCTCGGTGCTTGCGGCTGACAACCCTCGTCTGGCTTCAGTTTGCCGCTTTGCACTGCCGGGTGAGCATCCTCCGTGACAGGCGCATGCATTCACAGGATAATGCGCCATCCTTTTTCGGCGGCCCTGTGTCCCGGGGCCGGCCCGATCGTTTGTTTGTTCGGCCGCCTTAGCCTGACAACCCTGGAGTGTCTGGTTTGATCGTCTTTCGTTATCTTTCCCGCGAAGTCCTGCTGACCCTGAGCGCCGTGAGTGCGGTGCTGCTGGTCATCATCATGAGTGGGCGCTTCGTCAAGTTCCTCGCGCAGGCCGCATCCGGTGCCCTGGACCCGGGGTCGCTGTTCCTGATCATGGGTTTTCGCCTGCCCGGTTTCCTGCAGCTGATCCTGCCCCTGGGTTTGTTCCTGGGCATCCTCCTGGCCTATGGCCGGCTCTATCTCGAAAGCGAGATGACCGTGCTGTCGGCCACTGGCATGAGCCAGCAGCGCCTGCTGGGCATCACCATGGTCCCGGCTACCCTGGTGGCATTGCTGGTGGCCTGGTTGAGCCTGAGCCTTGCGCCCCAAGGCGCGAACCAGTTCCAGTTGCTGTTGAACAAGCAGGATGCCCTGACCGAGTTCGATACCCTGGTGGCCGGGCGCTTCCAGGCGCTCAACGATGGCAGTCGGGTGACCTATACCGAGCGACTGTCCGATGATCGCACCCAGCTGGGTGGCGTGTTCATCTCCGAGAAGCGCTTGAACCAGGAGAAGAAGGACCAGGGGATTTCCGTGCTGGTGGCCGAGAAGGGGCACCAGGACATTCGTCCCGACGGCAATCGCTACCTGATCCTGGAAAACGGCTATCGCTACGACGGCAACCCCGGCGAGGCCAACTACCGGGTGATCAAGTACGACACCTATGGCGTATTGCTGGAACGTCCGGACATCAGCGAAGAGGTCACTGATCGTGACGCCATGCCTACCGCCGACCTGATCGGCAAGGACGACCTGCGGGCCCGCGCCGAGCTGCAGTGGCGCCTGTCCCTGCCGTTGCTGGTGTTCATCGTGACCCTGATGGCAGTACCGCTGTCACGGGTCAATCCGCGCCAGGGGCGCTTCCTCAAGCTGATCCCGGCGATCCTCTTGTACATGGCCTACCTGACCATCCTGATCTCCGTGCGTGGAGCCATGGAGAAGGGCAAGATTTCGCCTGCCCTGGGCCTCTGGTGGGTCCATGCCCTGTTCCTGGTCATCGGCCTGGGACTGATGTACTGGGAACCGTTGCGTTTGAAAATGGCGAGTCGTCGCAGCATGAAGGAGATGGCTCGTGGCTAAGCTCGATCGCTACATTGGTAGCAGTGTGTTGATGGCCATTCTCGCGGTCCTGGGGATCATCCTCGGGCTGGCCTCGCTGTTCGCCTTCATCGACGAGATGGGCAGCGTCAGCGATACCTATACCGTGATGGACGTGATGAGCTATGTAGTTCTCACCGCCCCGCGCCGGGTCTACGAAATGCTGCCGATGGCCGCGCTGATCGGTTGCCTGATCGGTCTCGGGTCCCTGGCCAGCAACAGTGAACTGACCATCATGCGTGCTGCGGGTGTCTCCGTCGGTCGCATCGTCTGGGCGGTGATGAAACCCATGCTGGTGCTGATGCTGGCGGGCCTGCTGGTGGGTGAATACGTGGCGCCTGCCACCGAGACCCAAGCCCAGGCCAGTCGGGCCCTGGCCCAGGGCTCCGGCGACGCCCAGAGCTCCAAGCACGGCCTGTGGCATCGCCAGGGCGACGAATTCATCCATATCAACGCCGTGCAGCCCAGCGGCCTGCTGTACGGGGTGACCCGCTACCACTTCGATGGCCAGCGTCATCTGCTGTCGTCGAGTTTTGCCCGGCAGGCGCGTTTTCATGAGGAATACTGGCAACTGACGGACGTCACCACCACCTATTTCCGTGAGGGTCATACCGAAGTCATCACCGCGCCCGAGGAGCGCTGGGACGTAGCGCTCAGCCCGCAACTGCTGAGCACTGTGGTGATGGCGCCCGAGTCCCTGTCCATCAGTGGCCTGTGGGGCTACATCCATTACCTGGCCGACCAGGGGCTGAACAATGGCCGTTACTGGTTGGCTTTCTGGGTCAAGATCCTCCAGCCGCTGGTGACCGCGGCCCTGGTGCTGATGGCGATTTCCTTCATCTTTGGTCCGTTGCGCTCGGTGACTCTGGGGCAACGGGTATTTACCGGGGTACTGGTGGGTTTCACCTTCCGTATCGCCCAGGACCTGCTGGGGCCTTCGAGCCTGGTGTTCGGTTTCTCCCCGCTGTTCGCCGTGCTGGTTCCCGCCGGCATCTGCGCGGTCGCCGGGTTCTGGTTGCTACGCCGGGCGGGTTGAGTCGACGCGTTTGCCTCGTTTTGGTGCAGCGCCCCGGCCGGCAGGTCGGGGCGTTTTTGCATTCGACGGACGCTGACCGGCGCACGTGACGCTTGTGCCGAGTATCAGGTACAATTCCCGGCTATTTTTCGGCGGGCCATGCCTGCAGCCTTTTTGAGTGTTCATCCGTGAGTGATTTGAGTCATATCCGCAATTTCTCCATCATCGCCCACATTGACCATGGCAAGTCGACCCTGGCCGACCGCTTCATCCAGATGTGCGGCGGCCTGGCCGATCGCGAAATGGAAGCCCAGGTCCTGGACTCCATGGACCTCGAGCGTGAGCGCGGGATCACCATCAAGGCCCACAGCGTCACCCTCTACTACAAGGCACGCGATGGCGTGACCTATCAGCTGAACTTCATCGATACCCCCGGGCACGTCGATTTCACCTATGAAGTCAGCCGCTCCCTGGCGGCTTGCGAAGGCGCGCTGCTGGTGGTGGATGCCGGTCAGGGCGTCGAGGCCCAGTCGGTTGCCAACTGCTATACCGCCATCGAGCAAGGCCTCGAGGTCATGCCGGTACTGAACAAGATCGACCTGCCACAGGCCGATCCGGAGCGGGTCAAGGAAGAGATCGAGAAGATCATCGGCATCGACGCCACTGATGCCGTGACCTGCAGTGCCAAGACTGGCCTGGGCGTGGACGAAGTGCTCGAGCGCCTGGTGACCACCATCCCGGCCCCTACCGGCAATATCGAAGACCCGCTGCAGGCGCTGATCATCGACTCCTGGTTCGACAACTACCTGGGCGTCGTGTCCCTGGTGCGTGTACGCCATGGTCGGGTGAAGAAAGGCGACAAGATCCTGGTCAAGTCCACCGGCAAGATCCATCTGGTGGACAGCGTCGGTGTGTTCAACCCCAAGCACACCGCCACCGCCGACCTCAAGGCCGGTGAAGTGGGCTTCATCATCGCCGGCATCAAGGACATCCACGGTGCACCGGTGGGCGATACCCTGACCCTGAGCTCGACGCCCGACGTGGAAGTGCTGCCAGGCTTCAAGCGTATTCAGCCGCAGGTCTATGCCGGCCTGTTCCCGGTCAGCTCCGATGACTTCGAGGACTTCCGCGAAGCCCTGCAGAAGCTCACCCTGAACGATTCCTCGCTGCAGTACACCCCGGAAAGCTCCGACGCCCTGGGCTTCGGCTTCCGTTGCGGGTTCCTCGGCATGCTGCACATGGAGATCATCCAGGAGCGCCTGGAGCGCGAATACGACCTGGACCTGATCACCACGGCGCCAACCGTTATCTTCGAGCTGCTGCTCAAGAGCGGTGAAACCATCTACGTCGACAACCCGTCGAAGCTGCCGGACCTGTCGTCGATCGAGGACATGCGCGAACCGATCGTGCGGGCCAACATCCTTGTGCCCCAGGAGCACCTGGGCAACGTCATAACCCTGTGCATCGAGAAGCGCGGCGTGCAGCACGACATGCTGTTCCTCGGTTCTCAGGTTCAGGTCACCTACGACCTGCCGATGAACGAGGTGGTGCTGGACTTCTTCGATCGCCTGAAGTCCACCAGTCGTGGCTATGCTTCGCTGGACTACCACTTCGACCGTTACCAGTCGGCTAATCTGGTGAAGCTGGATGTGTTGATCAACGGTGAGAAAGTCGACGCCCTGGCGCTGATCGTGCACCGTGACAACGCCCACTACAAAGGGCGTGCGTTGACCGAGAAGATGAAAGAACTGATTCCTCGGCAGATGTTTGACGTGGCAATCCAGGCCGCCATCGGCGGGCAGATTGTCGCTCGGACAACCGTCAAGGCCCTCAGAAAGAACGTACTGGCCAAATGCTACGGTGGTGACGTCAGCCGTAAGCGCAAGCTGTTGGAAAAGCAGAAGGCCGGTAAGAAACGCATGAAGCAAGTGGGCAACGTGGAGATTCCACAAGAAGCCTTCCTTGCCGTGCTCAGGTTGGATAGTTAGGTCCTATGTCACTAAATTTCCCGCTGTTGCTGGTCATCGCTGTCTTCGTATGCGGCTTCCTGGCGTTGCTCGACCTGGTGTTACTGGCCCCGCGTCGCCGCTCGGCCATCGCCAACTATCAGGGCAGCGTCAGCCAGCCAGACGGGCTGGTGGTCGAGAAGCTGAACAAGGAGCCGTTGCTGGTTGAATACGGCAAGTCGTTCTTCCCGGTGCTGTTCATCGTCCTGGTGCTGCGTTCGTTCCTGGTGGAGCCGTTCCAGATTCCATCTGGCTCGATGAAACCGACCCTGGATGTGGGCGACTTCATCCTGGTGAACAAGTTTTCCTATGGGATCCGCTTACCGGTGATCGACAAGAAGGTCATCGAGGTGGGTGATCCGCAGCGCGGCGATGTGATGGTGTTCCGCTACCCGAGCGACCCGAACGTCAACTACATCAAGCGTGTGGTCGGCCTGCCGGGCGACGAGGTGCGCTACACCAGCGACAAGCACCTGTTCGTCAACGGCCAGCCGGTGGCGGAGCAGCTGGTGGGGGCCGAACCCGGCACGCTGGGCAGCGCTGAGCTGTACAAGGAAAAACTCGGCGCCGCCGAGCACCTGATCCGCAAGGAAATGAGCCGCTACCGGGCCACCCCGGACGGTCGTTGGGTCGTTCCCGCCGGTCACTACTTCATGATGGGCGACAACCGCGACAACTCCAATGACAGTCGATACTGGGACGATCCGAGCATTCCCAAGGACCTGCTAGGCATGGTTCCCGACAAGAATATCGTCGGCAAGGCCTTTGCAGTCTGGATGAGCTGGCCCGAACCGAAACTCAGCCACCTGCCGAATTTCTCGCGGGTTGGCCTGATCAAGTAATCACACGCGGCGCTGTTGAACACAGCGCCGAATGCTTTTCTGGCTCTTGTATAAAACCACCCGGCCTTCAGGTGGTTGGCAGCCGGGGGCATGCAATCAATGATATTCAGGATGTGGATTTGAACACAGCGTTAATAGCCACCCGCACCTTGTGCGCGGCCCCTGGGATGGCGAGTTTCGGCGACGAAACCAGTGTGGGTAAACCGTGAGCGTTTCTTTGAGTCGTCTCGAGCGTCAGCTCGGTTATTCCTTCAAGGATCAGGAGTTGATGCTCCTGGCCCTCACTCACCGCAGTTTCGCCGGGCGCAACAACGAGCGCCTGGAGTTCCTGGGGGATGCGATCCTCAACTTCGTGGCCGGCGAGGCGCTGTTCGAGCGTTTTCCCCAGGCTCGCGAAGGCCAGTTGTCGCGTTTGCGAGCGCGCCTGGTGAAAGGTGAAACACTGGCGGTACTGGCCCGTGGTTTTGACCTGGGCGAATACCTGCGGCTGGGTTCCGGCGAATTGAAGAGCGGCGGCTTCCGTCGCGAGTCGATCCTCGCCGACGCCCTCGAGGCACTGATCGGTGCGATCTACCTGGATGCCGGGATGGAGACTGCCCGCGACCGCGTGCTGTCCTGGCTGGCCTCGGAGTT
Source organism: Pseudomonas sp. L5B5 (assembly GCF_020520285.1). Taxonomy (NCBI): domain Bacteria; kingdom Pseudomonadati; phylum Pseudomonadota; class Gammaproteobacteria; order Pseudomonadales; family Pseudomonadaceae; genus Pseudomonas; species Pseudomonas sp. L5B5. Next base: position 2,996,982 of record NZ_CP084742.1, on the reverse strand, counting down.
CGAGAGCCTGACCCTGGTGGATACCAACAAGGATCCCAAGACGCGGCTGCAGGAGTTCCTCCAGTCCCGGGCCTGCGAACTGCCACGCTATGAAGTGGTGGATATCCAGGGCGAGCCGCATTGCCGGACATTCTTCGTGGAATGTGAAGTCACCTTATTGAATGAAAAAAGCCGGGGTCAGGGTGTGAGCCGTCGCATTGCCGAACAGGTAGCGGCCGCCGCAGCACTGATTGCCCTGGGTGTGGAGAATGGCCATGACTGATTCAACCGCAACACGCTGTGGCTATGTCGCCATCGTCGGCCGCCCCAACGTGGGCAAGTCGACGCTGCTCAACCACATCCTTGGCCAGAAGCTGGCGATCACCTCGCGCAAGCCGCAGACCACTCGTCACAACATGCTCGGGATCAAGACCGAGGGCGCCGTGCAGGCCATCTACGTCGACACCCCCGGCATGCACAAGAGCAACGAGAAGGCGCTGAACCGCTACATGAACAAGACTGCCTCTGCAGCGTTGAAAGACGTCGACGTGGTGATCTTCGTGGTCGATCGCACCAAGTGGACCGACGAAGACCAACTGGTCCTGGAGCGCGTCCAGTATGTGCAGGGGCCGGTGATCCTGGCGATCAACAAGACCGATCGCATCGAGGACAAGGCCGAGCTGATGCCGCACCTGACCTGGTTGCAGGAGCAGTTGCCGAACGCCGAGATCGTCCCGGTGTCCGCCCAGCAGGGACATAACCTGGATGCCCTGGAAGGCCTGATCGCCAAGCACCTGCCGGAGAACGACCACTTCTTTCCGGAAGACCAGATCACCGATCGCAGCAGTCGTTTCCTCGCTGCTGAACTGGTGCGCGAAAAGATCATGCGCCAGCTGGGAGCCGAGCTGCCGTACCAGATCACGGTGGAGATCGAAGAGTTCAAGCAACAGGGCAAGATCCTGCATATCCACGCCCTGATTCTTGTCGAGCGCGACGGCCAGAAGAAAATCATCATTGGCGACAAGGGTGAGCGCATCAAGCGCATTGGCATGGAAGCGCGCAAGGACATGGAGCTGCTGTTCGACTCCAAGGTCATGCTCAACCTCTGGGTCAAGGTCAAGGGCGGCTGGTCCGACGATGAGCGCGCCTTGCGTTCCCTGGGCTACGGCGACCTCTGAGACCCCATGCTGACGAGTCGGCTCCTGCCTGGTGCCGACTCGCCAACGAATAGCCTCGATATTCCTGTCGGACCCGGTTCCCTCTCTTTCGCCGAGATCCCTCGCAACCATGTCCAGCAACGCCCCAGTCGGCCAACTCGCCTACGTCCTGCATAGCCGCGCCTACCGCGAGAGCAGCGCCCTGGTGGATTTCCTCACCCCTCAAGGTCGTTTGCGCGCCGTGCTGCGCAATGCCCGAGGCAAGGCCGGTACGCTGGCGCGACCCTTCGTGCCCCTGGAGGTCGAGTTTCGTGGCCGCGGTGAGCTGAAGAATGTCGGTCGCATGGAGAGCGCCGGTATTGCTGCCTGGCTCAATGGCGAGGCGCTGTTCAGTGGCCTCTATCTGAATGAACTGCTGATTCGCCTGCTGCCGGCGGAAGATCCCCATCCGGCGGTGTTCGACCACTATGCCGCCACCCTGCTGGCCTTGGCCGAAGGGCGCCCCCTGGAGCCCCTGTTGCGGGCCTTTGAGTGGCGCCTGCTGGACGACCTGGGTTACGGCTTTGCCCTGGACAGTGACCTCCATGGTGCGCCCATCGCGGCTGACGGCCTGTACCGTTTGCAGGTGGATGCCGGGTTGGAGCAGGTGTTCCTGTTGCAGCCGGGGCTGTTCAATGGCACCGAGCTGCTGGCCATGGCCGAGGCCGACTGGAGCGCCCCCGGCGCGCTGTCGGCGGCCAAGCGCCTGATGCGCCAGGCCCTGGCAGTGCACCTGGGCGGTCGCCCCCTGGTCAGTCGCGAGTTGTTTCGCAAGCCTTAGTCTCCCCGTATGCTGTGCGCCGAATCTTCATTTATTCAGGAGCGCTTCCGTGACCACCAGCAATCGCATTCTTCTTGGCGTGAACATCGACCACGTTGCCACTCTGCGCCAGGCCCGGGGCACTCGTTACCCTGATCCGGTCAAGGCCGCGCTGGATGCGGAAGAGGCGGGCGCCGACGGTATCACCGTGCACCTGCGCGAAGACCGCCGGCATATCCAGGAGCGCGATGTGTTGCTGCTCAAGGACGTGCTGCAGACCCGCATGAATTTCGAGATGGGCGTCACCGAGGAAATGATGGCCTTTGCCGAGCGTATCCGTCCGGCGCACATCTGCCTGGTGCCGGAAACCCGTCAGGAACTCACCACCGAGGGCGGCCTGGACGTGGCGGGGCAGGAAGCACGGATCAAGGCTGCGGTTGAGCGCCTGTCGAAGATCGGCGCGGAAGTGTCGCTGTTCATCGACGCCGACGAGCGCCAGATCGAAGCCTCCAAGCGGGTCGGCGCGCCAGCTGTCGAGCTGCACACGGGGCGTTATGCCGATGCCCAGACGCCGACTGAAGTGGCCGAGGAGCTGCAGCGCATCGTCGACGGTGTTGCCGTGGGGTTGGCCCAGGGGTTGATCGTCAATGCCGGTCATGGCCTGCATTACCACAACGTCGAGGCAGTGGCGGCGATCAAGGGCATCAACGAGTTGAACATCGGCCACGCCCTGGTGGGCCACGCGCTGTTTGTCGGTTTCAAGGGCGCGGTAGCGGAAATGAAGGCCCTGATCCTGGCAGCTGCCGCCAAGGCCTGACCGCGGCACCTGTAGCTGCTGCCGCAGGCTGCGACAAGGCCCGGAGGCCCTTCAGCGATCTGGCTATCTAGTGATCGCCGCAGCCTTGGCGCCTAGAGCGGTGGATTCTCTTCCGGCGGCTTGGCCTTGTTGACACCCGGCACGTGCAGGTTGCCTTCGGCAACCTGGTCACCCTCCAGCTGTGGCTGGGTCACCCAGGTGAGAATGTCGTAGTAGCGGCGGATGTTGGCAACGAAGTGCACCGGCTCGCCGCCCCGGGCATAGCCGTAGCGGGTCTTGCTGTACCACTGCTTCTGCGACAGGCGCGGCAGCATCTTCTTCACGTCCAGCCACTTGTTCGGGTTCAGGCCTTCGCGCTTGGCCAGGGTGCGCGCGTCTTCCAGGTGCCCGGTGCCGACGTTGTAGGCGGCGAGGGCGAACCACGTGCGGTCCGGTTCCTCGATCTTGTCGTCCAGCTGGTTGCTGATGTAGGCCAGGTATTTTGCCCCGCCGCTGATGCTCTGCCTGGGGTCCAGGCGGTTGGAGACGCCCATGGCCTGGGCGGTGTTCTGGGTGAGCATCATCAGGCCGCGCACGCCAGTCTTGGAGGTCACTTCGGCCTGCCACATGGATTCCTGGTAGCCGACGGCTGCCAGCAGGCGCCAGTCGAGCTTTTCCTGCTTGGCGGAAGCCTTGAAGTGTTTTTCGTACTTGGGCAGGCGCTGCTGCAGGTGCTGGGCGAAGGTGTAGGCGCCGACATAACCGAGCACGTCGACATGGCCGTAGTAACGGTCCTTCAGGCGTTGCAGGGTGCCATTCTTCTGCACCTTGTCGAGGAATCCGTTGATCTCGTTGAGCAGGCTGTTGTCGTCGCCGGCGGCCACTGCCCAACTCTGGCTGCGAGCATCGCCGAGGTCGAAGGCCACCCGTACATTGGGGAAATACACCTGGTTCATCGCCAGTTCGTTGGAGTCCACCAGGGTCAGGTCGATCTGTCCTTCGTCCACCATGCGCAGCAGGTCGACCACTTCCACGGCGTCCGACTCTTCGTATTCGATGCCGGGGTACTTGAGCTTGAGCTCAGCCAGTTGCTCGGCATGGCTGCTGCCCTTGAGCACCATGATGTGCTTGCCCACCAAGTCCTTGGCAGTGGTGGGCCGGGACTGGCCGTTGCGATAGATGATCTGCGGGGTGACGTCCAGGTAGGGGTGGGAGAACCGCACCTGTTGCTTGCGCTGGTCGCTGCCCACCAGGCCCGCGGCTGCCAGTACCGGGCCCTTGGGTTGGCCCAGTTGGGCGAACAGGTCATCGAGGTTGTCGGCGGTCTCGATCTTCAGCTCGACCCCCAGATCATCGGCAAAGCGTTTCACCAGCTCGTATTCGAAGCCGGTTTCACCATTGCGATCCTGAAAGTAGGTGGCAGGACTGTTCCGGGTGATGACCCGCAGTACACCATCCTCCTTTATGCGCTCCAGGGTGCTGGGTTTTTCAACGCAGGCGCCGAGCATCAGGAAGAGTCCGGTAACGATGAGCCACTTGGCGCAGCGCGGACGTAAAGCCATAGGGGAAAACATTGGCGCAGTATACGCAAAGCACAACGGGCGCCATATCTCGACAGCGAGGGGCTTGTCTGCTAGCGATTGGCAGTTCGGGCTGCAGCCCTTGGGAATGGGGCCTCGCAGGCCAGTGTGACGATTCAAATAACCCTTGGCGATAACCTCGATAAGCCTTTGTTATAGGCAGGCATGCCCGGGCCGACGCCCGGAGGCGCTGGTGCATAGCGTTTCGAGTGCCGATGCCGACGGTTTACGTTAGAATGCACGGCCTCAAAGCACACCCCCTTCCCGAGGCTGTCCCGAAGATGTTGATCCTGCGCGGCGCTCCTGCCCTTTCTGCCTTTCGCCACAGCAAACTCCTTGAGCAACTGAGCCAGAAAGTCCCGGCTGTCAGTGGCTTGTATGCTGAATTCGCTCACTTCGCCGAGGTTACCGGCGACCTGACCGGCGACGAACAGCAGGTGCTTGCGCGCCTTCTGAAGTACGGCCCAAGCGTTCCGGTACAAGAACCTGCCGGTCGCCTGTTCCTGGTCCTGCCGCGTTTCGGCACCATCTCGCCATGGTCGAGCAAGGCCAGCGATATCGCTCGCAACTGCGGCCTGGCGAAGGTCCAGCGTCTGGAACGGGGTATTGCCTTCTATGTGGCGGGCGAGCTCAGCGACGCCGAGGCCCAGCTGGTCAGCGACGCCCTGCACGACCGCATGACCCAGATCGTGGTGGCCAACCTCGAGCAGGCCGCCGGCCTGTTCAGCCATGCCGAACCCAGGCCGCTGACCGCCATCGACATTCTCGGTGGTGGCCGTGCCGCCCTGGAACGGGCCAACAGCGAGCTGGGCCTGGCCCTGGCCGAAGACGAAATCGACTACCTGATGACGGCCTTCCAGGGCCTGGCCCGCAATCCCCACGACATCGAACTGATGATGTTCGCCCAGGCCAACTCCGAGCACTGCCGCCACAAGATCTTCAACGCCAGTTGGGACATCGACGGCCAGAGCCAGGAAAAAAGCCTGTTCGGCATGATCAAGAACACCTACCAGATGCACAGCGAAGGTGTGCTCTCGGCCTACAAAGACAACGCCGCGGTGATCGTCGGCTCCGTCGCCGGACGTTTCTACCCGAATCCCGAGACCCGCCAGTACGGCGCGGTGCAGGAGCCGGTGCATATCCTGATGAAGGTCGAGACCCACAACCATCCGACCGCCATCGCGCCGTTCCCGGGGGCCTCCACCGGCTCCGGCGGCGAGATCCGCGACGAAGGCGCCACGGGTCGTGGTGCCAAGCCCAAGGCCGGGCTGACCGGCTTTACCGTATCCAACCTGCAGATTCCCGGCTTCGAACAGCCATGGGAAGTACCGTACGGCAAACCCGAGCGCATCGTCGATGCCCTGGACATCATGATCGAAGGCCCGCTGGGCGGCGCGGCGTTCAACAACGAATTCGGCCGTCCGGCCCTGACCGGCTACTTCCGTACCTTCGAGCAATCCATCACCACGCCTCGTGGTGAAGAAGTTCGTGGCTACCACAAGCCGATCATGCTGGCGGGCGGCATGGGCAACATCCGCGACGAGCACGTGCAGAAGGGCGAGATCACCGTCGGTTCCAAGCTGATCGTCCTCGGCGGCCCGGCGATGCTCATCGGCCTGGGTGGCGGTGCTGCGTCCTCCATGGCCACCGGTACCAGCTCGGCGGACCTGGACTTCGCCTCGGTGCAGCGCGAGAACCCGGAAATGGAGCGTCGTTGCCAGGAAGTCATCGACCGTTGCTGGCAACTGGGTGACAACAACCCCATCAGCTTCATCCACGACGTGGGTGCCGGTGGCCTGTCCAACGCCTTCCCCGAGCTGGTCAACGACGGCGGCCGTGGCGGCCGCTTCGAGCTGCGCAACATTCCCAATGACGAGCCGGGCATGGCCCCGCACGAAATCTGGTCCAACGAATCCCAGGAGCGTTATGTCCTGGCGGTAGGCGCGGCGGACTTCGAACGCTTCAAGGCCATCTGCGAGCGCGAGCGCTGCCCGTTCGCGGTGGTGGGCGAAGCCACCGCCGAACCGCAGTTGACCGTGACCGACAGCCATTACGGCAACAGCCCGGTGGACATGCCCCTGGAAGTGCTGCTGGGCAAGGCCCCGCGCATGCACCGTTCGGCCGTGCGTGAAACCGAACTGGGTGATGATTTCGACCCGAGCATCCTGGATATCGCCGAGAGCATCGAACGCGTCCTGCACCACCCGGCCGTGGCCAGCAAGAGCTTCCTGATCACCATCGGCGACCGTACCATCACCGGCCTCGTGGCCCGCGACCAGATGGTCGGCCCATGGCAGGTGCCGGTAGCCGACGTGGCCGTCACCGCCACCAGCTTCGACGTCTACTCCGGCGAAGCCATGGCCATGGGCGAGCGCACTCCGCTGGCCCTGCTGGATGCCCCGGCGTCCGGCCGCATGGCGATCGGCGAGACCCTGACCAACATCGCGGCCTCGCGCATCGGCAAGATCAGCGACATCAAGCTTTCCGCCAACTGGATGTCCGCTGCCGGCCATCCGGGCGAGGACGCGCGCCTGTACGACACCGTCAAGGCCGTCGGCATGGAGCTGTGCCCGGAACTGGGCATCACCATCCCGGTGGGCAAGGACTCCATGTCCATGGCCACCCGCTGGAACGAAGAAGGCGTGGACAAGAGCGTCACCTCGCCGCTGTCGCTGATCGTCACCGGCTTCGCCCCGGTCACCGACATTCGCAAGACCCTGACCCCGCAACTGCGCATGGACAAGGGCACCACCGACCTGATCCTGATCGACCTGGGTCGCGGCCAGAACCGCATGGGTGCCTCGATCCTGGCCCAGGTGCACGGCAAGCTTGGCAAGCAGGCCCCGGACGTCGACGACGCCGAAGACCTGAAGGCCTTCTTTGCGGTGATCCAGGGCCTCAATGCCGATGATCACTTGCTGGCCTACCATGACCGTTCCGACGGCGGCCTGCTGACCAGCGCGGTGGAAATGGCCTTTGCCGGCCACTGCGGCCTGAACCTGAACCTGGATGCACTGGCTGCCAGCACCGCGGATATCGCCGCGATCCTGTTCAACGAAGAGCTGGGTGCCGTGATCCAGGTCCGCCAGGATGCCACCCCGAGCGTGCTGGCGCAGTTCAGCGCTGCGGGCCTGGGCGACTGCGTGGCCGTGATCGGCCAGCCGGTCAACAATGGCCATATCAACATCACCTTCAACGGCGAGAACGTGTTCGCCGGCGAGCGCCGCGTCATGCAGCGCCAGTGGGCCGAGACCAGCTACCAGATCCAGCGTCTGCGCGACAACGCCGACTGCGCCGAGCAGGAGTTCGACGTGGTGCTGGAAGAAGACAACCCGGGCCTGAGCGCCAAGCTGAGCTTCGACGTCAACCAGGACATCGCCGCCCCCTACATCAAGAAGGGCGTGCGTCCACAAGTGGCCGTGCTGCGTGAGCAGGGTGTCAACGGCCAGGTGGAGATGGCCGCGGCATTCGATCGTGCCGGCTTCAATGCGATCGACGTGCACATGAGCGACATTCTTGCCGGTCGCGTCGACCTCAACGAGTTCAAGGGCATGGTCGCCTGCGGCGGTTTCTCCTACGGTGACGTGCTGGGTGCCGGCGAGGGCTGGGCCAAGTCGGCCCTGTTCAACAGCCGTGCCCGTGATGCCTTCCAGGGGTTCTTCGAGCGCAATGACACCTTCACCCTCGGCGTGTGCAACGGTTGCCAGATGATGTCCAACCTGCATGAGCTGATCCCCGGCAGCGAGTTCTGGCCACACTTCGTGCGCAACCGTTCCGAGCAGTTCGAGGCCCGGGTGGCCATGGTCCAGGTGCAGGAGTCGAATTCGATCTTCCTGCAGGGCATGGCTGGTTCGCGGATGCCGATCGCCATCGCCCACGGCGAAGGTCATGCGGAGTTCGAAAGCGAAGAGGCGTTGCTGGAAGCCGACCTGTCCGGATGTGTAGCCCTGCGTTTCGTCGACAACCACGGCAAGGTCACCGAACGCTACCCGGCCAACCCCAACGGTTCGCCACGCGGGATTACCGGTCTCACCAGTCGCGACGGTCGCGTCACCATCATGATGCCGCACCCTGAGCGGGTGTTCCGCGCCGTGCAGAACTCCTGGCGTCCTGATGAGTGGAGCGAGGATGCGGCCTGGATGCGCATGTTCCGCAACGCTCGTGTCTGGGTGAACTGAAACTGATGTACAAGCTCAGCTTCTTCGTGCCCCCAAGCCATGTGGATCTGGTCAAGAGTGCCGTGTTTGCCGCGGGAGGCGGACGCATCGGGACTTATGACCAATGCGCATGGCAGGTGCTTGGCCAGGGTCAGTTCCGCCCGCTGGACGGCAGCCAGCCGTTCCTCGGGCAGACTGGCCAGGTGGAGCAGGTGGAGGAATGGAAAGTCGAGCTGGTGGTGGCCGATGAACTGATCCGCGACGTGGTGCAGGCCCTCAAGCAGAGCCATCCCTACGAGACCCCGGCCTACGAGGTCTGGCGCCTGGAACAGTTCTAGGGTTATCCACAGGCAAAAAGCCCGCTGGACCGGAAACGGCCAGCGGGCTTTTTCATGGGCGCAAGGTATCTGGCGAGCAGGCCGCTCAGGCCCCTGCGCTGACCTCGCGATGCATCAGGGGTTGCAGGGCGGCTTGCAGGCCGGCGGCTTTTTCGCCGATCAGCACGTGCCAGACATCTCCTTCCAGGCGCCGGGTACCCTGGCAGCCCAGGCCCTTGAGTGCGGCCTCCGACAGACTCCGGCTGTCACCGAGCTGTACCCGCAGGCGGGTCAGGGCCACGCAGTCCAGTTGCAGCAGGTTGTCGCGACCGCCCAGGGCGCTGAGCCACTGTTGGGCTTCATGGGCGGGAACCTGGATCGATGGCAGGGCCGGCTCGCTCGCCAGGGGCACGGGGACGGCGGGGGAGGAGGGCAGGGCCTGGCGGATTTCATCGGCGATGCTGTCGGCCATCGGCCCGACCACCACCTGCAGGCTGCCACCCTTGCCGGGGCGCACCACCGCCATGGCGCCGAGGGCCTTGAGGTCGGCGTCATGGGCCTGGTCGCGGTTCGCCAGTTCCAGGCGCAGGCGGGTGGTGCAGGCGCCCACGGTGAGCAGGTTGGCGGCGCCCCCCAGGGCCTTGATATAGGCCGTTGCGCGTTGATCGCCGGCCAGCTCTGACCTCTCACTGGTCGGGCTGTCCTCGCGGCCTGGCGTCTTGAGATTGAAGCGGCGGATGCAGAAGTCGAACACCAGGTAGTAGACCACGGCATACAGCAGGCCCACTGGCAGCACCTTCCAGCCATTGGTGGAGCGACCCCAGCCCAGGGCCATGTCGATGGCACCGCCGGAGAACGTGAAGCCCAGGTGGATGTCCAGCAAGTTGGTCAGGGCCATGGAGAGCCCCGTGAGCAGCGCGTGCAGCAGGTACAGCAGCGGCGCCAGGAACATGAAGGCGAACTCGATGGGCTCGGTGACCCCGGTGAGGAAGGACGTCAGGGCCATGGACAGGAAGATCCCGCCCATCACCTTGCGCCGTTCCGGCAGGGCATTGCGGTACATCGCCAGGCAGGCGGCAGGCAGGCCGAACAGCATCACCGGGAACATCCCGGTCATGAACTGGCCGCCATTGGGGTCGCCGGCGAAGTAGCGGGTCAGGTCGCCGGTGACCACCGCGCCGGTGCTCGGGTCGGTGAAGCTGCCAAAGATGAACCAGGCCATGTTGTTGAGGATGTGGTGCAGGCCGGTGATGATCAGCAGGCGGTTGAACACGCCGAAGACGAATGCGCCGACGCTGCCGCTCTCCAGCAGCAGTTGGCCGAAGCTGTTGATGGCGTGCTGGACCGGCGGCCAGATCAGGCCGAACACCACCCCCAGGCCCACGGCCGTGAAGCCGGTGACGATGGGCACGAAGCGCCGGCCACCGAAGAACGCCAGGTACTCCGGCAGCTTGATGTCCTTGAAACGGTTGTACAGCGCGCCGGCCATCAGCCCGCTGATGATCCCGGCGAGCATGCCCATGTTGATGCTGGCGTCCAGCACCTTGAGGGTCGAGATCATGACCAGGTAGCCGATGGCCCCCGCCAGCCCGGCGGTACCGTTGTTGTCCTTGGCGAACCCCACGGCGATGCCGATGGCGAATATCAGCGCCAGGTTGCCGAAGATCGACTGGCCGGCATCGTGGATGATCGCGATGTCCAGCAGGTCGGTATCGCCCAGGCGCAGCAGCAAGCCGGCGATGGGCAGGATGGCGATGGGCAGCATCAGCGCCCGGCCGAGGCGTTGCAGGCCCTCGATGAAATACTGGTACATGGCGTCTCTCCTGTTCTTATGGTTGTAGAGGCCAATGCTGCGCGCAGGCCTGGCGGACTGCGGCGGCGCCGGGCAGGTCGAGCAGCGCCTGGCTGAGCTGGCGACACTGGCGCGCATCGAGCTGGCGGACCCGGTCCTTGATCTCCCCGACCTGGGGAGGACTGACCGACAGTTCGCTGACACCCAGGCCAATCAGCACCGGCGTCGCTAGGGGATCGGAGGCCAGGGCGCCGCAGACTCCGACCCAGCGCCCGTGGCGTGCGGCGCCGGTGCAGGTCTGGGCGATCAGTCGCAGCAGCGCCGGATGCAAGGCATCGACCCGTGAGGCCAGCCCGGCGTGGTCGCGGTCCATGGCCAGGGTGTACTGGGACAAGTCGTTGGTGCCGATGGACAGGAAATCGGCGTGTTCGGCCAGGTGCTCGGCCATCAGCGCCGCTGCCGGGACTTCGATCATCACCCCCAGTTCCGGCCGCTGGCTCACTCCCAGCTCGCTGGCCAGGGCGTCCAGGCGCTGGCGGATCTGCAGCAGCTCGGCCACTTCGGTGACCATTGGCAGCATCACCCGGCAGCGCTCCGTGGGCGTGACTTGCAGCAGCGCTCGCAATTGCTGGTCCAGCAACTCTGGCCGCGCCTGGGCCAGGCGAATGCCGCGCAAGCCGAGCACCGGGTTGGCTTCGGCCGGCAGGGGCAGGTAGTCCAGCTGCTTGTCGCCGCCCACGTCGATGGTGCGGATGATCACCGGCTTGTCGCCCATGGCATCCAGCACGGCCTGGTAGGCCTGGCGCTGTTCCGCCTCGTCCGGGGCATGCTGGCGGTCGACGAACAGGAACTCGGTGCGCAGCAAACCGATGCCGTCGGCGCCACCCAGGTGCGCCTCCCGGGCTTCATCACTGCACGCCACGTTGGCCGCCACCTCGATCGACAGTCCATCCTGGGTCAGGGCCGGCTCACGGGCTTGCTGTTGCTGCACGGCGCGGCGTTGCTGGCGGGCCTCGTGGGCGTGCATGACCTGCTGGAGCCGCTGCGGCGAGGGGGCCAGTTCCAGGCGTCCGCCGTCGGCATCCAGTACCACCTGCCGGCCGCTGTCCACATGCAGGATTTCCTGACCCAGGGCCACCAGGCAGGGCAAGCCCTTGCCCCGGGCCAGGATCGCGACGTGGGAGGTCGCACCGCCAGCGACCATGCACAGGCCGGCCACGCCCTGGGCACTCAGTTGCAGCAGGTCCGATGGCGTCAGCTCCTCGGCAGCGACCAGCGCTCCGGGCGGCAGGTCGTAGTGCCAGGTTTCTCCCAGCAGCGCCCGCAACACGCGCTGTTGCAGATCCCGCAGATCATTGGCGCGTTCTGCCAGTAGCGGACTGTCCAGTTGCTGCAGCACCTGGCACTGCTCGGTGATGGCCGCACTCCAGGCGTGGGTGGCGGCCCGGCCCTGGGCGATGGTGGCGTGGGCCGCATCCAGCAGGGTTGGGTCCTCCAACAAAGCCAGGTGGGCGTTGAAAATGTCCTGTTCTTCCTGGTCCCGGCGTTGTCGGGCCTGCTCCAGGGTCTGGCGGATATCGCTGCGCACCTGCTCCAGGGCAGCGCCCAGGGCCTGGCGCTGTTCCTCGGGCTGATGCTGGCCGTGGTCTGGCGGCAATTGCAGGGCATCGAGCCGCAGCAGCGGGCCGGCGATCAGCCCCGGGGCGGCGCAGACGCCATGCAGTACGCCATCTTCGGCGGGACGCTGGATGACCGGGGCGGTGACGGGTGCTGGATGGGCGTGCGTGTCCAGTGCCGTGCCCAGGGTCTTGAGCAGTGCCTGCAAGGCCGCCTGGCAATCGGCTCCCTGACAACTGACCTGTACTTCATCCTGTTCGCCGATACCCAGGCCCATCAGGGCCACCAGGCTCGTGCAGGGGGCGCTCTTGTCCTTGAAGGTCAGGTGCGACTGGCTGGCGAAGCCGGCGGCGCACTGGCGGACCAGGGCGGCGGGACGGGCATGCAGGCCGCCGCGGTGGGCGACCTTGACCCGGGCGCTGGCCTGTTCGCCCAAGGCCTCCGTGACGGGCGGCCGAGCCGGGTCCAGGACGCGCCGGGTGAGGTGCAGCAGCGGCTCGCCGACCTTGACCGGGCTCAGGCTCAGCGGGCGCAGGTCGAATGCGTCGCCATTGGTCAGGATCAGCAGGCTGATCAGGCTCCGGCAGTGCTGCGCGACATAGTCCAGGTCGAACCGCAGCAGGGGCTGGCCGGCGCTGACGCGCTGCCCTTCCTGGACCAGCACGTGGAAGCCTTCACCTTTCAACTCGACTGTATCCAGGCCCAGGTGCAGCAGCACCTCGGCGCCGTTGTCGGCCCGCAGGGTCACGGCGTGGCCGGTGCGTGCGACCTGGAGCACCTGGCCGGCGCAAGGGGCATGCAGGGTATCGTTGAGCGGGTCGATGGCAATCCCGTCGCCCATGGCCCCGGTGGCGAACACCGGGTCGGGAACGCTGCGCAGTGGCAGTACGGGCCCGGCTAGCGGGGCACTGAGCGTCAGATCGTTATTGTTGTTGTGCATGGCGCAGTACTCATCAATCAGGGGGCTTAGTGAGTGCGGGTCACTTTGCTCAGGTGGCGTGGCTGGTCGGGGTCCATGCGGCGGGCTCCGGCCAACCCGGCGGCCATGACGTAGAAACTCTGGATCGCCAGGACCGGGTCCAGCGCCGGGTGTTCGGCCTGGAGCAAGGGCAGGTCCCGTTCCTGGATGTCGTCCGGTGCCGCCAGCAGCACCTTGGCGCCGCGCTGGCGCATGTCGGCGGCCAGGCTCAGCAGGCCACCTTGTTCCACGCCACGAGGGGCGAACACCAGCAAGGGGTAGTCGTGCTCGATCAAGGCCATCGGGCCATGGCGGACTTCGGCGCTGCTGAAGGCTTCGGCCTGGATCGCCGAGGTTTCCTTGAGCTTGAGCGCGGCCTCCTGGGCGATTGCAAAACCCGCGCCGCGGCCGATCACCATCAGCCGCTGGCAACCGCGCAGGGCTTCGACGGCCGGGCTCCAGTCCTGGCTCGCGGCGCGCTCCAGGCCCTCGGGCAGGGCCAGGCCGGCTTCGAGCAGGTGCGCGTCCTCGTTCCAGTGGCCGATCAGCCGGGCGCTGGCGCTGAGGGTGGCGATGAAGCTCTTGGTAGCGGCAACGCTCTGTTCGGTTCCGGCGTACAGCGGCAGGGAAAACTCGCTGGCAGCTTCCAGTGGGCTGTTCGGGGCATTGACCATGCCGACGGTGAGAGCGCCACGCTTGCGCAACAAGCGCACGCTGTTCACCAGGTCGGGGCTCTGGCCCGACTGCGAGAAGGCGAAGACCGCCTGGCCACTGACCCGCAATGGCGCCTGCTGCATGGTGACCACCGACATCGGCAGGGACGCCACCGGAATGCCCACCTGTTGCATGGTCAGGTAGGCGAAGTAGCTGGCGGCGTGGTCGGAGCTGCCCCGGGCCACGGTCATCGCCACTTGTGGCGGCTGGCGCCGCAGGCGCCCGGCCACTTCCACCAGCGATGGATCCAGGTGCTGCAGCTGGTTGCTCACGGCGGTGTGCGAGGACAGCGCCTCTTCAAGCATCTTGGAAGTCAAGTTCTTCTCCTTCGACCATGACGGCGGTCAGTTTGAGTGCGCGATCCAGGCGCACGCTGTCGGCCCAACTGCCTGGTTGCAGGCGGCCGCGTTCGGGGAGGCCGAGGTAGTCGGCGGGAAATTGCGACAGGCGTTGCGAGGCCTCGGCCAGCGGCAGGCCGATCTTCACCAGGTTGCGCAGGGCCTGGTCCATGGTCAGGGTGCTCCCGGCCAGGGTGCCGTCCGGCAGGCGTACGCCGCCCAGGCATTTGGTCACGGTGTGGCTGCCCAGCCGGTACTCGCCATCGGGCATGCCGGCGGCGGCGGTGGAATCGGTAACGCAGTACAGGCAAGGAATCGAGCGCAGGGCCACGCGCATCGCCCCGGGGTGCACGTGCAGCAGGTCGGGAATCAGCTCGGCGTACTGCGCATGGGCCAGGGCGGCGCCAACGATGCCCGGCTCGCGGTGGTGCAGCGGGCTCATGGCGTTGTACAGGTGGGTGAAGCTGGTGGCGCCGGCGGCGAGAGCGGCCACGCCTTCTTCATAGCTGCCCAGGGTGTGGCCGATCTGCATGCGCAACCCGCGCTCGCTCAGGGTGCGGATCAAGTCGTTGTGGCCGGCGATCTCCGGGGCGATGGTGATCACCCGGATCGGCGCCAGCTCCAGGTACTGCTCGATTTCCGCCAGCAGCGCTGTATGAGCGAAGTTGGGCTGGGCGCCAAGCTTGCCGGGGTTGATGAAGGGGCCTTCCAGGTGCACCCCCAGGACTCGGGCGGAGCCGACAGGTCGCTGCCGGGCGTACTGGCCCAGTTGCTCCAGCACCTGGCGGATTTCCGCGCTGGGTGCGGTCATGGTGGTGGCCAGCAGCGACGTGGTGCCAAAGCGCACATGGGTGCGGGCGATGGTCTCGAAGGCGTCCTTGCCCTGCATGATGTCCTTGCCGCCACCGCCGTGCACATGCAGGTCGATGAAACCGGGCAGCAGATAGGGCAGGTCGTTGTCCACCGGATCACAGGGGCTGCCATGGATGGCCGTCACCTTGCCTTGATGATGCTCCAGGTGGCCGCGGATCCAGCCTTGTGGGGTGAGTATGTTGGCTTCGGACATGGGGGTTTCTCGGCCTCCTGAAATCGGGCTCAGCGTCGCAATTCAGCGACGAAGTCGTAGTAGTCGTTGCGGCAGTAGGTGTCGGTGACCTCGATCGGCGTGTTGTCTTCCAGGTAACCGACGCGGGTCATCAGCAGCATCGCGGTGCCGGGGGCGATACCCACCAGGGCGGCGAACTCGTCCGAGGCATTGATTGCCTGGATATGCTGCAGCGCCCGCACCACAGGGCGGCCGATGCCATCGAGGTATTCATAGAGGGAGTCGCCTACCGCCTCGGGGCGGGCAATGATGCGTGCGGGCAGGGTGCTCATCTCGATCGCCATCACCACGTCGTCGGCTTTGCGCAGGCGCTTGAGGCGCGCCACCTTGTCGTTGGGCGACAGGCCCAGGCGGATCAGTTCTTCGTGGGTGGGCGGGGTGAGGGTGCGTTCCAGCCATTGGGAGCCGGGAACGAAGCCCTTGAGGCGCAGCATCTCGCTGAAGCCGGAAAGCCGGGACAGCGGTTGTTCCAGGCGCGGGGTGATGAAGGTGCCGGAACCCTGGCTGCGGCGGATCAGGCCTTGCTCGAAGAGCACTTCCAAGGCCTTGCGCGCAGTCACCCGGGAGATGCCCAGCAGTTCGCTCAGGTTGCGCTCCGAGGGCAGTGCCTGCTCGGCTTTCCATTGGCCGGCGTGGATCGCCGCTTCCAGGTTGCGAGCCAGTTGCAGGTACAGCGGGGTGGGCTGGGTGTCGTCCGGGCGCAGGTTCAGAAGGTGATTCATGGTCAGGTTTTCCGATGCGGTTATAGGTTGTTTTCGCCCGGTAGTGCCGGAAAATTAATACCACTTAAATACCATGTCAACGCCACTGTTTCGTCGTTGGCGAGGCTTTACGGGCACTGTCGGGGTGTCGGTGAGGATAAAGGATTGAAGTGGTATTAGGCAGGTCTGGCAGCGAGGGCCATGGGGCAGGGCGCGACCCGGAGCGGATCGCCAAGTGGTATGGGCGTGCGGGGCGCACGCCGGAAGGAAAATATTTTTTGCAGGCGAGGGGTTATGGGCGGATTTCGATCATGGTGCCGTCCTTGACCAGCCCCCAGATCTCGCGCATGTCGACGTTGCGCATGGCGATGCAGCCGTCGGTCCAGTCCAGGGTATGGAAGTACTGCTCGGGGAACTCCTCGGTGTCTGGAGTGCCATGGATCATGATCATGCTGCCGGGGGGCACGCCTTCGCGACGTGAGCGCGCGGCGTCGCTGATGTTCGGGTAGGAAATGTGCATGGCCAGGTAGTAGCGGTCGCTGGTCTTGCGCCAGTCGAGCCAGTAGAGGCCCTCGGGGGTGCGCTTGTCACCTTCCATGAGCTTGGGCCCCTTGGGTTTCTTGCCCAGGGAAATGCGGTAGGTCTTCAGGGGTTTGCCGTCATTGATCAACTGCAGTTGATGGGCAGACTTGAGTACCAGGACCTTTTCGACGGTCTTGCCGCCCAGGGTTTCTAAGGTGGAGGCCTGGGAAACAGCGACGAATGAACAGCACAGCAGGGCAAGCAACCAGCGCATTGACACGATATCCCCAGGCGCGCACGGGGCCCCGTGCACGATTATTGTTTAACTGATGGCGGGCTGAGCGAGTGGCGGGATGGATTCGGTACGGACTTGAAAAGCCCCTGCCCGCCGGTCAGCGAAGAAGCATTCTAAGGTACGGCCGACGGTGCGAAAAGCCAGCTCGGACCAAGGGATATCCGCCTCGGCGAACAGGCGCACTTCAAGGCTTTCGGGGCCGGGGGCGAAATCCAGGTCGGCCAGTTCCGCGCGAAAGAACACATGCACCTGGCTGATGTGCGGGACGTCGATCAGGGTATAGAAGCTGAGGTCGCGCACCCGGGCGCAGGCCTCCTCGAAGGTTTCGCGGATGGCCCCCTGTTCCACGGTCTCGCCGTTCTCCATGAAACCGGCGGGCAGGGTCCAGTAGCCCAGGCGTGGCTCGATGGCCCGGCGGCACAGCAGGACCTGGCCTTCCCAGGTGGCCAGGCAGCCGGCGACGATGTTGGGGTTCTGGTAGTGGATGGTCTGGCAGTGATCGCAGACGAAGCGCAGGCGCGAATCGCCTTCGGGAATGCGCTGGGTCACCGGGTTGCCGCACTGGCTGCAAAATTTCATGGGGGTTGTCCGAAAAGGCTGCGGCTATCTTGGCGCGGGTCGCCTGTTGTCGGCAAGTTGTCCTTAAGCGACATGCCCGGGGAGCAGGGGTTGGGCGGCTGATGGGATTGGTGCATGATGCACGGTAGCCAACAGATCGAGACGCCTCATGCTGGACGAGCTACTTCATCGGGTAAGCCATTACACACCGCGTACAGTGGAGACCGACCGACGTTTTCCCGAGGCCGCGGTGCTGGTGCCCATCACCCGCAGCGAAGAGCCTGAACTGGTACTGACCCTTCGCGCCAGCGGGCTTTCCACCCATGGTGGCGAAGTGGCATTTCCCGGTGGGCGACGCGATCCGGAAGACCCGGACCTGGTCTTCACCGCGCTGCGCGAAGCCGAGGAGGAAATCGGCCTGCCGCCAGGCCTGGTGGAAGTCGTCGGCCCCTTGAGCCAGTTGATCTCCAAGCACGGAATCAAGGTCACGCCGTATGTCGGGGTGATTCCCGACTTCGTCGAGTATCGCGCCAACGACGCCGAGATCGCCGCGGTCTTCAGCGTGCCCCTGGAGTTTTTCCGCCACGACCCCAGGGAACATACCCATCGCATCGACTACCAGGGGCGCAGCTGGTACGTTCCCAGCTATCGTTTCGGCGAGTTCAAGATCTGGGGGCTGACCGCGATCATGATCGTCGAGCTGGTCAACCTGCTGTATGACGCCGGGATCAGCCTGCGCCACCCACCGAAGAATTCCGTCACCCTCTGAAGCCATCGCACGTATGGCACCTACCCGCGGCTGCCTGAGCCATGAGGACAACAAGATGAAATACCGCCTGGGCGATGCCCGCGTCGAAACCCATCCACAGAGCTGGGTAGCCCCGAATGCCACGCTGGTGGGCAAGGTCAAGCTGGAAGAGGGCGCCAGTGTCTGGTTCAACGCCGTGCTGCGGGGCGACAACGAGTTGATCCTGATCGGCAGGCACAGCAACGTCCAGGACGGCACCGTGATGCACACCGACATGGGGTATCCGCTGACCATCGGCACCGGGGTGACCATTGGCCACAATGCCATGCTGCATGGTTGCACCGTGGGCGACTACAGCCTGATCGGCATCAATGCGGTGATCCTCAACGGCGCGAAGATCGGCAAGAACTGCATCATTGGCGCCAACTCGCTGATCGGCGAAGGCAAGGAAATTCCCGACGGCTCGCTGGTCATGGGTTCACCGGGCAAGGTAGTGCGCGAACTTACCGAACCGCAGAAAAAGATGCTCGAGGCCAGTGCCGCCCACTACGTGCACAACGCCCAGCGTTACGCGCGGGACCTGGTCGAGCAGGAGGCATGAGCAGCGCGGAAAAACCCGTGGCCTCGCCTTGCGTGAGCATCTGCGCCCTGGATGAACAGGATGTCTGCACCGGTTGCCAGCGCACGGTGGCGGAGATCACTCGCTGGGGGCGCATGGACAATGCTGAGCGGCGCGCGGTGCTGGCCTTGTGTCATGAGCGGGCCAGGGACAGTGGATTGCTGTGGGCGGTGGGCTCCGGCACCGACGGCTGATCGCTGCCCAGCCGCGCACTCCAGGTCGTTCTTGGCCCAACCCGCGTGCCTGAAGTAACCTGTGCACCTTCCTGACAGGTACCCTTCGCACCCATGCTCTTCCTGATCGCCTATATCGGCAGTGTCGTGCTGATCAACTATGCCTTTTCCACCGCTCCGCACCTGGACATCATCTGGTCGGCCTGGGGCGGGCTGGTGTTCGTCCTGCGTGACATGGTGCAGACGCGCTTTGGTCATGGCGCCCTCGTTGCCATGCTGGCGGCCCTGGTGTTGTCCTACGTGACCTCCGACCCGGCCATCGCCCTGGCCAGCGCCACTGCGTTCGCTGTCTCGGAGTGCATCGACTGGCTGGTCTTCAGCATCACCAAACGCCCCTTGCACGACCGCCTGTGGATCAGCTCGGCGCTGAGCATTCCCCTGGATACCTTCATCTTCTTCGGCCTGATCGATGCCCTGACCCCGGGCGTGATCCTCACTGCCCTGGGCTCCAAGTTCGCCGGGGTTACCGTGGTCTGGCTGGCCATGGCCTGGCGTTTGCGCAAGGCCGCGTGCGCCAGCTGAGCCAAAGGTCGCGGTTCATGTAAAATGCCGCGCTTTCCCGGGTCGCCAGCCTGGCGCTCGGCCTTCGATGATCCGCTTCCTTGAGGACCTCCAGATGACTCGTATCGGAACTCCATTGTCGCCAACCGCGACCCGCGTCTTGCTTTGTGGCTGTGGTGAGTTGGGCAAGGAGGTGGTGATCGAGCTGCAACGCCTGGGCGTGGAAGTGATTGCCGTGGACCGCTATGCCAATGCCCCGGCGATGCAGGTGGCCCACCGCAGCCACGTGGTCAACATGCTTGACGGCGCGGCGCTGCGGGCGGTGATCGAGGCGGAAAAACCGCATTTCATCGTGCCGGAAATCGAAGCCATCGCCACCGCGACCCTGGTGGAGCTGGAGGCCGAGGGTTTCACCGTGATCCCCACTGCCCGGGCCACCCAGCTGACCATGAACCGCGAAGGCATCCGTCGCCTGGCCGCCGAGGAGCTGGACCTGCCGACCTCGCCGTACCACTTCGCCGACACGTTCGAGGACTACAGCAAGGCCGTTCAGGACCTGGGCTTCCCTTGCGTGGTCAAGCCGGTGATGAGCTCCTCGGGCAAGGGCCAGAGCCTGCTGCGCAGTGTCGATGACGTGCAGGGAGCCTGGGATTACGCCCAGGAAGGCGGCCGGGCCGGCAAGGGCCGGGTGATCATCGAGGGTTTCATCGACTTCGACTACGAAATCACCCTGCTGACCGTGCGTCACGCCGGCGGCACGACGTTCTGCGCGCCGGTTGGCCACCGTCAGGAGAAGGGTGATTATCAGGAGTCCTGGCAGCCCCAGGCCATGACTGCGAAGGCCTTGGCCGAGTCCGAGCGGGTCGCCAAGGCGGTGACCGAGGCCCTGGGTGGTCGTGGCCTGTTCGGCGTGGAGCTGTTCATCAAGGGCGACCAGGTGTGGTTCAGCGAAGTCTCGCCGCGTCCCCATGACACGGGTCTGGTGACCCTGATTTCCCAGGACCTGTCCCAGTTTGCCCTGCATGCGCGGGCGATTCTCGGCTTGCCGATCCCGCTGATTCGCCAGTTCGGGCCATCGGCATCGGCGGTGATCCTGGTGGAAGGCCAGTCGACCCAGACGGCATTCGCCAACCTGGGTGTTGCCCTGAGCGAACCGGATACCGCGCTGCGCCTGTTCGGCAAGCCGGAAGTCAACGGTCAGCGCCGCATGGGCGTGGCCCTGGCTCGCGACGAGTCCATCGAGGCGGCGCGGGCCAAGGCGACCCGAGCCTCCCAGGCCGTCGTTGTAGAGCTGTAAAAAACATCGCGGGCAAGCCTTGCTCCTACCAGGTCGCGCCGACCTGTAGGAGCGAGCTTGCTCGCGAAGCGGCCGCTCAGGCGACCCGGTTCAGATCGTTATTGCGCGTTTCCTTCAGGCACAACACGGCGATCAGGCTCAGGATCGCTGCCCCCGAGACATATCCCCCCACCCAGCTCAAGCCGCCCATCGTCACCAGTTTCTGGGCGAAGAACGGGGCCGCCGAGGCTCCGACGATACCCCCCAGGTTATAGGCCGCCGAAGCACCGGTGTAGCGCACGTGGGTCGGAAACAGCTCCGGCAGCAGGGCGCCCATCGGGGCGAAGGTCACGCCCATCAGAAACAGCTCGATGCACAGGAACAGCGCCACCCCCGCGGTGGAGCCCTGGGTCAGCAGCGGTTCCATGGTGAAGCCGGAAAGAATGGCCAGCACGCCCCCGACGATCAGCACCGGCTTGCGCCCGAAGCGGTCACTGGCCCAGGCCGCCAGCGGCGTGGCCGCGGCCATGAACAAGACGGCAAAGCACAAAAGGCCGAGGAAGGTTTCACGGCTGTAGCCCAGGGTCGACACCCCATAGCTGAGGGAGAACACGGTGGAGATGTAGAACAGCGCATAACACACCACCATGGCGGCCGCTCCCAGCAGCACTGGCAGCCAGTATTGGCTGAAGAGCTCGATCAGCGGCATCTTCACTCGTTCATGGCGAGCCACCGCGTTGGCGAAGATCGGGGTTTCGTGGAGTTTCAGGCGCACATAGAGCCCGACCAGCACCAGCGCTGCGCTGAGCAGGAAGGGAATGCGCCAGCCCCAGGAGCGGAACTGCTGGTCGTCCAGGCCCATGGCCAGGCCCAGGAACAGGCCGTTGGCGGCAAGAAAGCCGATGGAGGGGCCCAGTTGCGGGAACATGCCGAACCAGGCGCGCTTGCCGGGCGGCGCATTCTCGGTGGCCAGCAACGCTGCGCCGCCCCATTCACCCCCCAGCCCCAGGCCCTGGCCGAAGCGCAGCAGGCACAGCAGGATCGGCGCCCACGCGCCGATGCTGTCGTAACCTGGCAGCACGCCGATCAGCGTGGTACAGACGCCCATCAACAGCAGCGAGGCGACCAGGGTCGATTTGCGGCCGATACGGTCGCCGAAGTGGCCAAACAGCGCCGAACCCAGGGGGCGGGCGAGGAACGCGATGCCAAAGGTCAGGAAGGCCGAGAGCATCTGGGCAGTGCCGGAGCTCTGGGGAAAGAACACGGGGCCGATCACCAGTGCCGCAGCGGTGGCGTAGACGTAGAAGTCGTAGAACTCGATGGCGGTGCCGATGAAGCTGGCGGTGGCCACCCGGCTGGCGGAGTTGGTGGGCTGGGCAGGCGCCGAGGCGCTGTAGGTCGTGCTGGTCGTCATGCGGTTATCCCTGACAGTCATTGCTCCAGTGGAGCGAATTATTATGGTCGAGCACCCAGGGATGTGGGTTTGGTGCGGTCGTGCTCGGGATGGGAGCGACGTCGAACGGATGCGTGTGGTACGTGCAGGACCTCGCTGGGTGCGGGTAGCAGGCGGGCTGCAAGGCTTGGGTAAGCCGCTCGATTATAGAAAGGCTGCTAACGATCCAACAAGGGCTTGTTGGGGGCTTTGCGGTGGGTGCGGCCTGCCCGGGGAGTAGATCGGCGGGGCCCGGATGAAGCCCCCGCACCTGCGGGGTTTCAGTGGATATTCGGGGCGCTGCTGGTGTGCCAGATCAGTACCCGGCTGACGCGGTTCTCCTCGGTTTCGAGGATCTCCAGGCGATAGCGACCGATCTTCAGGCACACGGCGCTGTCGGGAATGGTTTCCAGGGCTTCGGTGACCAGGCCGTTGAGGGTCTTGGGGCCGTCGCTGGGCAGGTGCCAGCCCAGGCTTTTGTTCAGTTCACGGATCGAGGCGGCGCCCTCCACCACGTAGCGACCGTCGGCCTGGGGATGAATGTGGGGGTTGTCGAGGCTGTGCTCGCTTTCGAATTCGCCGACGATTTCTTCCAGGATGTCTTCCAGGGTGACGATGCCCTGCACTTCGCCGTATTCGTCCACCACCATGCCCAGGCGCCGCTGTTGCTTGTGGAAGTTGAGCAACTGCAATTGCAGCGGGGTGCTCTCAGGAACGAAGTAGGGCTCATGGCAGGCCGCCAGCAGCGTGTCTTTGGTCAGGCTGGCGTCGGGCAGCAGATGGCGGATCTGGCGGGTATTGAGCACCGCTTCAACCTGGTTGATATCGCTGTGGAAGACCGGCAGGCGCGTACGACGGTTGAGGCGCAACTGGGCAATGATCAGCTCGATCGGCTCGTCCAGGTTGATGCCGTCGACTTCGCTGCGCGGGACCAGGATGTCGTTGACGGTGATGTTGTCCAGGGCATGGATGCCGGGTAGCGAATGCTGTTCCTGCGGGGTGGGTTCATCGTCGAGCAGGGCGGGGTCGTCATCGCTCTGCTTGACTGCGCTGGCCTTGCTGGCGAATGGCCGCAGCAGTGTCTGGCCGATGGCATTGAGCAGCCAGGCCAGGGGGTAGACGATCTTCATGGGAATGGCCAGCAGGCTGTTGCCGACGTTCAGGGTGCCTTCGGGATAGCGTAAGGCCAGGGTCCGTGGCAGGTACTCGGCCAGGACCAGCAGGCCGCAGGTGCTGGCCAGGCAGGCCAGCCATGGGCCGTTCTCTGCCCAGTAGAACAGGGCCAGCAAGGTGCTGATGATGACCGCCAGTACCCGGCACAGGGTGTTGCAGAGGATCAGGCTTTCCTTGGGGAAAGCCAGGCGTGCCAGGGGTTTGTCTCCGGAGCGCGAGCTGCTGCGCAGGGTCAGCAGGTGCAACTGGGCGGCATCGATGGCAGTGAACAGCCCCGACCAGACGATCAGCAGGGCGATTACCGCGAGCATGGGCCCGGTGGGCAGGGAGTCGGTCATGGCCGGTCGTCAGATGTGCAGGATGTATTCGCGGACCAGCTTGCTGCCGAAGTACGCCAGCATCAGCAGGCAGAAACCTGCCAGGGTCCAGCGGATCGCCTTGTGTCCGCGCCAGCCCAGGCGGTTGCGTCCCCAAAGCAGCACGCTGAACACCACCCAGGCCAGGCAGGCCAGCAGGGTCTTGTGCACCAGGTGCTGGGCGAACAGGTTCTCGACGAACAGCCAGCCCGAGATCAGCGACAGCGACAGCAGGGTCCAGCCGGCCCAGAGGAAACCGAACAGCAGGCTTTCCATGGTCTGCAGGGGCGGGAAGTTCTTGATCAGTCCGGAGGGATGCTTGTTCTTCAGTTGATGGTCCTGGACCAGCAGCAGCAAGGCCTGGAACACGGCGATGGTGAACATGCCGTAGGCGAGGATCGACAGCAGGATGTGGGCCAGTATCCCTGGTTCCTCATCGATCACCGGCACAGTGCCGGTGGGAGCGAACTGTGCCAGGAGCGTGGTCAGGGCGCCCAGTGGAAACAGCAGTACCAGCAGGTTTTCCACGGGGATACGCCAGCAGGCCAGCAGGGTCAGGGCGATGACCGCTGCTGCGATAAGGCTGGCGGCGCTGAAGAAGTCCAGGCCCAGGCCGACCGGCGTCAGCAGGTGGGTCATCAGGCTGGCGCCATGGGCCAGCAGCGCCAGGATGCCGAGCGTAGCCAGCAGGCGCTTGTTCGCCTTGGCGCCTTTGGCCAGGCTGGAACCTTGGTAGAGGGTCGCAGCGGCATAAAGAACGGCGGCGGCGAGGGTGGGTAGCAAGCTGGGTGACAAGGGGAGCATAAATCCTGTTAGGCAAGCCCGAAAGCAGCTGAGTTTGGCATAGAACCCACAGCCCTGAAAGACCAGGCAAGCAGACGGCAAGGTGTGCGCCACGCACAGTCTTCGCTATAATCCGCGACCTGCCCACGCCGCGGGCTCATCGAGCACTTGTTTGTCATGCTCTGGGCCGCCATTACCCCGGTCTACCCTGGGCCTGAAAGGATCGAGCATGTTTGAAAACCTAACCGAACGTCTCTCGCAGACGCTGCGCCATGTCACCGGCAAGGCCAAGCTGACCGAGGACAACATCAAAGACACCCTGCGCGAAGTGCGCATGGCGTTGCTCGAAGCCGACGTTGCCCTGCCGGTGGTCAAGGACTTCGTCAACTCGGTGAAGGAGCGTGCGGTCGGCACCGAAGTGTCGCGCAGCCTGACCCCGGGCCAGGCCTTCGTGAAGATCGTCCAGGCCGAGCTGGAAAGCCTGATGGGTGCGGCCAACGAAGACCTGAACCTCAGCGCGGTCCCGCCGGCGGTGGTCCTGATGGCCGGTCTGCAGGGGGCGGGCAAGACCACCACTGCCGGCAAGCTGGCGCGCTTCCTCAAGGAGCGCAAGAAAAAGAGCGTGATGGTGGTGTCCGCGGACGTCTACCGCCCGGCGGCGATCAAGCAGCTGGAAACCCTGGCCAACGACGTCGGTGTGACCTTCTTCCCGTCGGACCTGAGCCAGAAGCCGGTGGCCATCGCCGAGGCTGCTATAAAGGAAGCCAAACTCAAGTTCATCGACGTGGTGATTGTCGACACCGCCGGTCGTCTGCATATCGACGGCGAGATGATGGACGAGATCCAGGCCCTGCATGCGGCCATCAAGCCGGTGGAAACCCTGTTCGTGGTCGACGCCATGACCGGCCAGGACGCGGCCAATACCGCCAAGGCCTTCGGTGATGCGCTGCCACTGACCGGCGTGATCCTGACCAAGGTCGATGGTGACGCACGTGGTGGTGCCGCGCTGTCGGTGCGTGCCATTACCGGCAAGCCGATCAAGTTCATCGGTATGGGCGAGAAGACCGAGGCCCTGGATCCTTTCCATCCCGAGCGGATCGCCTCGCGCATCCTCGGCATGGGCGACGTGCTCAGCCTGATCGAGCAGGCCGAACAGACCCTCGACAAGGACAAGGCCGACAAACTGGCCAAGAAGCTGAAGAAGGGCAAGGGCTTCGATCTTGAAGACTTCCGCGATCAGTTGCAGCAGATGAAGAACATGGGCGGCCTTGGCGGCCTGATGGACAAGCTGCCGAACATCGGTGGGGTCAACCTCGCCCAGATGGGCAATGCCCAGGGCGCTGCGGAAAAGCAGTTCAAGCAGATGGAAGCCATCATCAATTCCATGACGCCGGCCGAACGCCGTGATCCGGAGATGATCAGCGGCTCGCGCAAGCGCCGGATCGCCCTGGGCTCCGGCACCCAGGTGCAGGACATCGGTCGCTTGATCAAGCAGCACAAGCAGATGCAGAAGATGATGAAGAAGTTTTCCGCCAAGGGCGGAATGGCCAAGATGATGCGCGGCATGGGCGGTATGTTGCCCGGCGGCGGAATGCCGAAAATCTGAGAATCCGCGTCGGCAGTCATGCCGGCGCTTCTTTCCACGGGGACGTGGAAGTCGGGACAGGCCTCCGATCGGGGCCTTCCCTCCCGCTGCCGCTCATGGCAGCTCCATGGCAAATCTGGATGGCAGCCGACGGGCGCCGGAAAAAGTCATTTGCAAAAGTCCGGATATTCCTTAGAATATGCGGCCTTTCGGGCACCCATGCCCGCTGTGCATTTAGATTTGCAGCACCGACTACAGGAACGATGTTCACATGCTAACAATCCGTCTTGCCCTTGGCGGCTCCAAAAAGCGCCCGTTTTACCACCTGACCGTGACCGACAGCCGTAACCCACGTGACGGTTCGCACAAAGAACAAATCGGCTTCTTCAACCCGATCGCTCGTGGTCAAGAAGTTCGTCTGTCCGTGAACCAAGAGCGCGTAGCCTACTGGCTGAGCGTGGGTGCACAGCCATCTGAGCGCGTTGCTCAGCTGCTGAAGGAATCGGCCAAGGCCGCAGCCTGAACCCTATGAACGCGACGCCAGCTCCTGCTGATGATTTGATCGTCGTTGGCAAAATCTACTCTGTTCATGGCGTGCGTGGCGAAGTGAAGGTCTTTTCCTTTACGGATCCGATTAAAAACCTGTTGCAGTACAACGTCTGGACGCTCAAGCGCGAAGGCAGTGTCAAACAGGTTGAGCTGGTCAGTGGACGTGGGAACGACAAGTTCCTGGTCGCAAAGCTCAAGGGTCTTGATGATCGCGAGGAAGCTCGTCTTCTGGCCGGTTACGAGATCTGCGTGCCACGCAAACAGTTCCCTGAACTGACCGACGGCGAGTACTACTGGTACCAGCTGCAAGGTCTCAAGGTCATCGACACTCTCGGGCAGTTGCTCGGGCAGATCGATCACCTGCTGGAGACCGGCTCGAACGATGTAATGGTGGTCAAGCCTTGCGCTGGCAGCCTGGATGATCGCGAACGCTTGTTGCCCTATACCGAGCAATGCGTGTTGGCTGTCAACCTGGTCGCAGGCGAGATGAAGGTGGATTGGGACGCGGATTTCTAAGCGTGGCTAACTTGCGCGTAGAAGTGATCAGTCTGTTTCCCGAGATGTTTTCTGCCATCAGCGAATACGGCATAACCAGCCGCGCGGTGAAACAGGGGCTGTTGCAGCTTACCTGTTGGAATCCGCGAGACTACACCACGGATCGACATCACACTGTGGACGATCGCCCGTTTGGCGGTGGTCCGGGCATGGTGATGAAGATCAAGCCCCTGGAGGATGCGCTGGTTCAGGCCAGAAATGCAGCCGGGGAGGGTGCGAAGGTGATCTACCTGTCGCCCCAGGGCCGTCAACTGAATCAGTCGGCGGTGCGCGAGTTGGCGAATGAGGATGCATTGATCCTGATTGCTGGTCGTTATGAAGGCATCGACGAGCGTTTCATTGAAGCGCATGTCGATGAAGAGTGGTCGATTGGCGACTATGTACTGTCTGGTGGCGAGCTGCCGGCGATGGTCCTGATCGATGCGGTTACACGGCTGCTGCCCGGAGCTTTAGGGCATGTAGACTCCGCGGAGGAAGACTCCTTCACGGACGGTCTGCTGGATTGCCCGCACTACACCCGACCGGAGGTGTATGCGGATCAGCGTGTTCCCGACGTATTGCTAAGTGGCAATCACGCACATATCCGGCGTTGGCGTTTGCAGCAGTCCCTTGGTAGGACCTATGAACGACGCGCTGATCTTCTGGAAAGACGCTCGCTTTCTGGAGAAGAGAAGAAGCTGCTCGAGGAATATCTCCGCGAGCGGGACGATAGTTAACAACGTATCGATGGTAGATCTGACGATTTACCTTAGGAGCACAGCATGACCAACAAAATCATCCTTGCACTCGAAGCAGAGCAGATGACCAAAGAAATCCCGGCCTTTGCCCCGGGCGACACCATTGTCGTTCAGGTGAAAGTGAAGGAAGGCGATCGTTCCCGTCTGCAGGCGTTCGAAGGCGTAGTTATCGCCAAGCGTAACCGCGGTGTGAACAGCGCGTTCACCGTACGTAAAATCTCCAACGGCGTTGGCGTAGAGCGTACCTTCCAGACCTACAGCCCGCAGATCGACAGCATGGCTGTCAAGCGTCGCGGTGACGTGCGTAAAGCCAAGCTGTACTACCTGCGCGACCTGTCGGGTAAAGCAGCTCGCATCAAGGAAAAACTGGCCTGAGTCCAGCTTCCGATGCAGAAAAAAGCAGCCTACGGGCTGCTTTTTTGTTGCCCGTCATTTATCCCTTCTCAGTGTTACAGGCAGTCGATCGATGTCCCCCCGCGAGCAAGAAATCCAGCGCCGCACCGAACTCTCGGTGACCCGCGTGACCAAGGCGGTATTCCCGTCCACCACCAACCACCACAACACGCTATTCGGCGGTACTGCCCTGGCCTGGATGGACGAGGTTTCGTTCATTGCAGCCACCCGCTTCTGCCGGTTGCCGCTGGTGACAGTGTCTACTGACCGTATCGACTTCAATCACCCGATCGCTGCAGGCTCCATCGTCGAATTGGTCGGGCGGGTGGTGAAGGTGGGCAATACCAGCCTCAAGGTCGAGGTCGAAGTGTTCGTCGAGAGCATGAGCTGTGATGGGCGCGAGAAGGCCATCCATGGCCTGTTCAGCTTTGTCGCCATCGACGATGACAAGCGCCCGGTGCCTGTACTGCCGGGCTTCGCTGCGTAGGCCTTTACGGCGTTTGCGGCTGGATCAGCGCCAGCAGGGTCCAGCCTGGCGCCGGCTTGAGGCTGCTCTGCGGTGTCAAGACGTGGACCCAGCCAGCGGTGTCACGGGCGAACAGCAAGGTGGCGCGTTCCTTGTGCAGCGCCTGGTAATCGTCCCAGCCAAAGGCGTCGGTCAGGTGGGTGCTGTACAGCTCCGCGCCTTGGCCCAGCAGGCTGGCGAGCTTGGTGTAGCTCAGGGCCTCGCTGCCCAGCAGCTGTCCTCGGTGTTCGTGGCTTGCGCGGTGCTTGTCGGTGCGCCGGTTTTCCTGGCTGTTGGCCAGGGCGTACAGGCGCTGGTGGCCGAAATCATGGCGAAAGCGCATGGCTGCCAGGGTGTTCAGTTCGCCCGAGGGAGACAGCGCGAGCAAGTGGCCCAGGCCCACCAGGTCCAGGTGGGCATCGGCATGCTGCGAAGCCGGGTTGCCGAAATAGGTAGGCAGGCCTTCCATGCGTGCCGCGCGGATGTTCTCCCAGCTGGAGTCGGTCAGCAGGACCCGGCTGCCCAGTTGTTGCAGGGCCTTGGCAATGATGCGTGCCGGGCCGTTGGCACCCACGATCAAAAAGCCGCTGGGTGCCGGTTCGGCCACGTTCAAGAGGCGAGCCAGGGGGCGGGCGGTGGCGCTTTGCAGGACCACGGTGCCGATGATCACGGCAAAAGTCAGTGGTACCAGCAGCAAGGCGCCCTCATGGCCGGCCTGGTCCAGTCGGATGGCGAAGATCGCCGAGACTGCCGCCGCAACGATGCCCCGTGGGGCGATCCAGGCCAGCAGGGCCCGTTCACGCCAGTTCAGGCTCGAGCCTGCCGTGGACAGCAGCACGTTGAGCGGTCGGGCGACGAGCTGGATCACCAGCAGCAGTATCAGCACCAGCGGGCCCAGGGCGATCAGCGCATTGAGGTCCAGGCGCGCCGCCAGGAGGATGAACAGCCCGGAAATCAGCAGCACGCTGAGGTTTTCCTTGAAGTGCAGGATGTGTCGCACATCTACGCCCTTCATGTTGGCCATCCACATGCCCATCAGGGTCACGGCCAGCAGCCCGGATTCGTGCATCATCTGGTTCGAAGCAATGAAGATGCCCAGCACCCCCGCCAGGGTCGCCAGGTTGTGCAGGTATTCCGGCAGCCACTGGCGACGCATGATGGTGCCCAGTATCCAGCCACCGGCAATGCCGAACAGGCTGCCGCACAGGATGACTCCGCCGAAGGTCAGCAGGCTGTGGCTCAGGCCCTCTCCTTCGGCGCTGGCAATGATGAAGCTGTAGACCACCACCGCCAGCAGGGCGCCGATGGGGTCGATGACGATGCCCTCCCAGCGCAGGATGTTGGCGATCGAGGCCTTGGGCCGTACGACCCGCAGCATGGGCACGATCACCGTCGGGCCGGTGACCAGGGTCAGGGTGCCGAACAGCAGGGCCAGCATCCAGTCGAAGCCCAGCAGCCAGTGAGTGGCCAGGGTGATCACCGCCCAGGTGGACAGGGCGCCGAGGGTCACGAGGCGGTGCACCACGCTGCCGATTTCGCGCCACTCCGAAAGGTGCAGGGTCAGGCTGCCCTCGAACAGGATCAATGCCACCGCCAGCGAAACCAGGGGCATCAGCAAGGGGCCGAACATCTCCTGGGGATCGAGCCAGCCCAGCACCGGGCCGGCGAGAATGCCGCTGAGCAACAGGAACAGGATGGCCGGCAATTTCAGTCGCCAGGCCAGCCACTGGCAGCCTAGCGCCGCCGCCCCGATGCCGCCGAAGGCCAGCAGAATCTGTTGTTCGCTCATGGGTATACCCTGTTCCTTGAAATGGCTGGCTATGAAAGACTAGCGACCCACTGCGCAGTTCACTATTTTTTTGCGCGGCCTTCCTGGCTGCGCTGTTCGAGTTCTTATGCCCGCCATCGACCACCCCCTGATCGACCGCTTTCTCGATGCCCTGTGGCTGGAGAAAGGTCTCTCCGACAATACCCGGGGCGCCTATCGCAGCGACCTGGCGCTGTTCAACGGCTGGTTGCAGGAACAAGGGGTGGAGCTGCCGCGGGCTGGCCGTGAGCTGATCCTCGATCACCTCGCCTGGCGCGTGGAGCAAGCCTACAAGCCACGCTCCACCGCGCGCTTTCTTTCCGGCGTGCGGGGGTTCTACCGTTACCTGTTGCGCGAGAAGCTGATCGAGGTCGACCCGACATTGCAGGTGGACATGCCCCAGCTCGGGCGGCCGCTGCCCAAGTCGCTGTCGGAGGCGGACGTCGAGGCGCTGCTGGCCGCGCCGGACCTGGGCGAGCCCATCGGCCAGCGTGACCGCGCCATGCTGGAAGTGCTCTACGCCTGCGGCCTGCGGGTGACCGAACTGATCAGCCTGACCCTGGAACAGGTCAACCTGCGCCAGGGCGTGCTGCGGGTGATGGGCAAGGGCAGCAAGGAGCGCCTGGTGCCCATGGGCGAGGAGGCGATCGTCTGGGTCGAGCGTTACCTGCGTGATGCCCGTGCCGAGCTACTGGGCGGGCGTCCCAGCGACGTGCTGTTTCCCAGCCTGCGGGGCGAGCAGATGACCCGGCAGACCTTCTGGCATCGGATCAAGCACCAGGCCAGGGTCGCCGGGATCGGCAAGAGCCTGTCGCCACACACCTTGCGCCACGCCTTCGCCACTCACTTGCTCAACCACGGCGCCGACCTGCGGGTGGTGCAGATGCTGCTGGGCCACAGCGACCTTTCTACGACCCAGATCTATACCCATGTGGCTCGGGCTCGCCTGCAGGATCTGCATGCCAAGCACCACCCGCGAGGTTGATCGGGCTGTTGGCGCTTTGCGTCGCCCGTAGTCGGTGCGAACAAGCAGATGTGTTAGGCTTTGCCGGTTCGCAAAACGGCTGTTGCGAGCCGTTGCCGGCGCAACCGCTCCCAGTGGCCCATTTGCCCGCCTTCAGGAGTTCCCATGCGCTTGACCCAGATTATTGCCGCCGCTTCCCTGGCGCTGCTCAGCACGTTCGTCATGGCCGATGAAAATGCCGAGAAAGCTATTCGCAAAAGCCTCGAGACCCTGCAGCTCGAGGTTCCGGTAGAAAGCATCACCGCCAGCCCGCTGTCCGGCCTGTACGAGGTCAAGCTCAAGGGCAGCCGGGTGCTGTATGCCAGCGCCGACGGTCAGTTCGTGGTCCAGGGTTACCTGTTTCAGCTCAAGGACGGCAAGCCGGTCAACCTGACGGAAAAAACCGAGCGCCTGGGGATTTCCAAGTTGATCAATGGCATCCCGGTCGCGGAAACTGTGGTCTATCCGGCCATTGGCGAGACCAAGACCCATATCACCGTCTTCACCGACACCACCTGCCCGTACTGCCACAAGCTGCACGCCGAAATCCCTGCGCTGAACAAGGCAGGCGTCGAAGTGCGTTATGTCGCGTTCCCGCGCCAGGGCCTCGGCTCGCCGGGTGATGAACAGCTTCAGGCGGTCTGGTGTTCTGCGGACAAGAAAGCGGCCATGGACAAGATGGTCGATGGCAAGGAAATCAAGGCCGCCAAGTGCGCCAACCCGGTTTCCAAGCAGTTCGCCCTGGGCCAGTCGATCGGCGTCAACGGCACGCCAGCCATCGTCCTGGCTGACGGCCAAGTGATTCCGGGCTATCAGCCTGCACCGCAGATCGCCAAGCTGGCACTGGGTGCGAAATAATCCTGCATCGTCACGCTAGCCTTTGACGATCATGTCCCGTCGGTTGCAGCCGGCGGGGCATTAATAGAGAGCCGCGCTGTTTGCGGCTGATTTCCACGGCCGGCCTAGCGTCGGCCGTTTTATGGGGAGTTCAGAGTGAATCCGGTCAAAGTAGGCATCTGTGGGCTGGGTACTGTCGGTGGCGGTACCCTAAACGTACTTCAGCGCAACGCCGAGGAGATTGCCCGGCGTGCCGGGCGTGGAATCGAAGTAGCGCAGATTGCTACCCGTACGCCAAAGCCTCAGTTCCAGACGACCGGTATTGCGATTACCAACGATGTGTTCGCCGTGGCGACCAACCCCGAGATCGATATTGTCATCGAGCTGGTGGGCGGCTACACCGTGGCTCGCGAGCTGGTGCTCAAGGCCATCGACAACGGCAAGCACGTGGTCACCGCGAACAAGGCGCTGATCGCCGTGCACGGCAACGAAATCTTCGCCAAGGCCCAGGAGAAGGGTGTGATCGTGGCCTTCGAAGCCGCGGTGGCCGGTGGCATCCCGGTGATCAAGGCGATCCGCGAGGGCCTGTCGGCCAACCGCATCAACTGGCTGGCGGGGATCATCAACGGCACCGGCAATTTCATCCTGTCGGAAATGCGCGAGAAGGGCCGCACCTTCGAAGACGTGCTGGCCGAAGCCCAGGCCCTGGGTTACGCCGAGGCCGACCCGACCTTCGACGTCGAAGGCATCGACGCTGCGCACAAGCTGACCATCCTCGCGTCCATCGCCTTTGGCATCCCGCTGCAGTTCGACAAGGCCTACACCGAAGGCATCACCAAGCTGACCACCGCTGACGTGAACTATGCCGAGGCCCTGGGCTACCGCATCAAGCACCTGGGCGTGGCCCGGCGCACCGAGGCGGGCATCGAGCTGCGGGTCCACCCGACGCTGATTCCGGCTGATCGCCTGATCGCCAATGTCAACGGCGTGATGAATGCGGTCATGGTCAACGGCGATGCCGCCGGCTCGACCCTGTTCTACGGCGCTGGCGCAGGCATGGAGCCGACCGCTTCCTCCGTGGTGGCCGACCTGGTGGACGTGGTCCGCGCCATGACCAGCGATCCCGAGAACCGCGTGCCGCACCTGGCCTTCCAGCCGGATTCGCTGTCCGACCATCCGATCCTGCCGATCGAGGCCTGCGAGAGCGCCTATTACCTGCGGATCCAGGCCAAGGACCATCCTGGCGTGCTGGCCCAGGTGGCGAGCATCCTTTCCGAGCGCGGGATCAACATCGAGTCGATCATGCAGAAGGAAGTGGAGGAGCAGGATGGCCTGGTGCCGATGATCCTCCTGACCCATCGGGTCCTGGAGCAGCACATCAATGATGCGATCACCGCGCTGGAGGCCCTGCAGGGCGTCGTCGGCCCAGTGATGCGCATCCGCGTCGAACATCTCAATTGAAGCAGCGGCAAGCTTCCAGCAACAAGCTGCAAGTCAGGAGCCGAGCGGCCCTGGCTTGCAGCTTGTAGCTGGTGGCTTGCAGCTCAAACCGAAGGTTTGCTCTTATGCGCTATATCAGCACCCGCGGCCAGGCACCGGCCCTGAATTTCGAAGATGTACTGCTCGCTGGCCTGGCCACTGACGGCGGCCTCTACGTGCCGGAGAACCTGCCGCGGTTCACCCAGGAAGAAATTGCCTCCTGGGCCGGCCTGCCGTATCACGAGCTGGCATTCCGGGTCATGCGCCCGTTCGTCAGCGGCAGCATCGCCGACGCCGACTTCAAGAAGATCCTCGAGGAAACCTACGGAGTCTTCGCCCATAGCGCCGTGGCGCCGCTGCGCCAGCTCAACGGCAACGAGTGGGTGATGGAGCTGTTCCACGGCCCGACCCTGGCGTTCAAGGACTTTGCCCTGCAACTGCTGGGCCGCCTGCTGGACCATGTCCTGGAGAAACGCGGCGAGCGCGTGGTGATCGTCGGCGCCACCTCCGGCGATACCGGCTCGGCGGCCATCGAAGGCTGCAAGCGTTGCGACAACGTCGACATCTTCATCCTGCACCCGCATAACCGCGTCTCGGACGTGCAGCGCCGGCAGATGACCACCATCCTGGGCGAGAACATCCACAACATCGCCATCGAAGGCAACTTCGACGACTGCCAGGAAATGGTCAAGGCCAGCTTCGCTGACCAGGGCTTCCTCAAGGGCACCCGCCTGGTGGCCGTGAACTCGATCAACTGGGCGCGGATCATGGCCCAGATCGTCTACTACTTCCACGCGGCCCTGCAGCTGGGCGGCCCGGCGCGTTCCGTGGCGTTCTCGGTGCCCACCGGCAACTTCGGCGACATCTTCGCCGGCTACCTGGCGCGCAACATGGGCCTGCCGATCAGCCAACTGATCGTCGCCACCAACCGCAACGACATCCTGCACCGCTTCATGAGCGGCAATCAGTACGTCAAGGAAACCCTGCACGCGACCCTGTCGCCGTCCATGGACATCATGGTCTCGTCGAACTTCGAGCGACTGCTGTTCGACCTGCACGGCCGCAATGGTGCGGCCATCGCCGGCCTGATGGACAACTTCAAGCAGGGCGGTGGTTTCAGCGTCGAGCAAGAGCGCTGGGCTGAAGCCCGCAAGCTGTTCGATTCCCTGGCGGTCACTGACGAGCAGACCTGCGAGACCATCGCCGACGTCTTCGCCCAGACCGGCGAAGTGCTGGACCCGCATACCGCGATCGGCGTCCGAGCTGCCCGCGAGTGCCGGCGCAGCCTCGACACGCCGATGGTTATCCTGGGCACCGCGCACCCGGTCAAGTTCCCGGATGCGGTGCAGAAGGCCGGTGTCGGCAAGGCCTTGGAGCTGCCGGCGCATCTGTCCGACCTGTTCCAGCGTGAAGAGCGCTGCACGGTCCTGGCCAACGACCTCAAAGCAGTGCAGGCTTTCGTCAGCCAGCACGGCAATCGTGGCAAGCCGCTCTGATTTTCCTGGCCTTGCCGATCACGAAGCCCGTCTCCTGACGGGCTTTGTTTTTTCGTGAACCAGTTGCCCGCCAAAGGCACGGAGGCCCGGTTGATGTCTCGTCGAACTTCTCGCCGTTCCCTTGCGCTGTCCCGGTTGCTCGCGGGCCTGCTGGCCTGGGGTGTGCTGCTGTGCGCCCTGCCGGCCAGTGCGGCGAAGAACCTGCCTTTCAAGCTGGTGCCGGCCTTCGTCGACCTCGAGCCTCTGGTGCTGGCGCCTGCCGAGCGCCAGTGGCTGGCGGCGCACCCGACCCTGCGGGTAGGCATCGCGATCGACGACTACCAACCCATCGATATCACCCGCGATCGCAACCGCTACCAGGGAATCAGCGCCGACTACCTGGGGCTGGTGGGCGAGCGATTGGGCGTGAGCATGGAGGTGCTGGGTTTTTCCGAGCGCGAACAGGCCGTCGAGGCGCTGCGCAATGGCACCATCGATGTCCTCACCAGCGCCAACGGCTATGAGCGAGGGGTGCCGGGCTTGCGCTTCACCAGCGACTACATGCCGGACAAGGCGGTGGTGGTCGTGCGTGGCGACGAACCGGAGCTCAGTGATGACCTGGCCGGCAAGCGGCTGGTGCTGCTCGATGGCTATGCCAATTCCGCGCAGGTCCATGCGGCCTATCCAGACAGCCAGATCATGCTCTCGCCCAATCTCTACAGTGGCCTGGAGGCCCTGAATCAGGGCGATACCGATGCCTTCATCGGCAACGAGATCATCGTCCGCGCCTACAAGGCCCTGAGGCCCTACCTGGCGGTGCAGATCCATGAGCAGAGCCGCTTGCCGCCTACCGGCTTCGCTTTTGCCACCGTCGACAGCAATCCGCAGCTGGCGCAGTTGCTGGAGCGGGCGCTGCAGAGCATCGACGAATCCCTGCGCCGGGAAATCCAGGCGCGCTGGACCACCGGCCTGGGGACGACTTCTGGCGAGCACATCGAGTTGAGCGCCGAGGAGCAGGCCTGGATTCTCCAGCACCCCCATGTCCTGGTGGCGTCCCAGCCTTACCCGCCCCATGTGTTCAAGGACAAGGAAGGACGCTGGGTCGGGCTGAACATCGACCTGCTCAACCGCATCGCCCGCATGACCGGGCTGCATTTCGTCCACAAGCAGAGCGCGTCCACGGCCCAGACCCTGCAACTGCTGGAAAGCGGACAAGCGCAGATGAATACCACCCTGACCGACAGCGAGGACCGGCGGCTGTTCCTCAACTTCTCCCATGCCTTTGGCGGCGCCGCCTGGGTGTTCGTCGTCCGCCCCGAGGACCGGCGCCTGGGCAGCCTCAAGCAGATGTCGGGGGAAGTGCTGGCGCTACCGGCCCGGCATACCCTGGAAAGCTACATCCGGCGCAACTATCCCGATATTCGTGTGCGCAGCGTTGCCAACTACGAGGAGGCCCGGGCACTGGTCAAGCGTGGCGAAGCCCTGGCGACCATCCAGAACGAAATCCAGGTGCAGGCGCTGGACCTGGCCTATGAAGGTTTGCGGGCAGGGCGCAGCGTCGAGGGGACCTGGTCCGCCGACGAGTTTGCCGTGCGCAAGGACCAGCCCGAACTGCTGAGCATCCTGAACAAGGCGCTGGAGGCATTGCCGGTGGCGGAGCTCAGTGCCATTCGGCTGAAGTGGCTAGGTTCGACCCCGGTGCCGATGCCTGTCTGGCAGCGAGTGCCGGCCTGGGTCTACTGGGCCATTTGCACGGCGTTGCTGTTCGGCTTGCTGTCGCTGGCCTGGAGCAGCCGGCTCAAGCGCCAGATCCAGCAGAGACTGCAGGCCGAGCAACTGCTGAACGACCAGCTGGCCTTCAAGCGAGCGCTGTTCGATGGCATGCCCAATCCGGTTTTCGTCCGCGATCTGGAAGGGCGCCTGATCACCTGCAACAAGAGTTACGAGCAGCAACTGGGTACGCGTCTGGAGCAGATCCAGGGGCGCAAGCTGATCGAACTGGACCTGCTGCCTGCGGCCACCGCCCGCCAGTTGCACAACGAGATCATGCAACTGCTGGCTGGTGAGCAGTCGGTGTTTGCCGATCGGCAGGTGGAAACCCGTAACGGCTCGATCCATGCCTACCAGTGGACGGTGCCGTTCTACAGCGCACAGGGGCAGTTGCAGGGGCTGCTGGGTGGCTGGATCGATATCAGCGAGCGCAAGCGCCTGGAGAACCAGTTGGTACAGGCCCGCCAGGCCGCCGATCAGGCCAATGCGGCCAAGAGCGCGTTCCTGTCCACCATGAGCCATGAGATCCGCACCCCGATGACGGCGATCATCGGCCTGCTGGAACTGGAGAAGGAACAGGCCAGGGTTCGCGGCGCGCCGTTTTCCGAGGCCCTGCGGGTGGCCTACCAGTCCGCCCAGGAGCTGGTCAGCCTGATGGGCGACAGCCTCGACCTGGCCAAGATCGAGGCCGGTTACATGCAACTGGCGCCACAGGCCACGGCTCTCAAACCGTTTTTCGAGAGTATCCGGCAGTTGTTCGAAGCCAGCGCGCGCAGCCGTGGCGTGCAGTTGCAGCTGGTGTTCAGCGAAGAGGCCGGGGGCCGCTACCTGTTCGATCCGTTACGCCTGCGCCAGGTCATGCACAACCTGTTGAGCAATGCGCTCAAGTTCACCAGCGAAGGCCGGGTACGCATCACTGTCGAGCGGCAAGACGCGCCGACCGGCCTGCGCATCAGCGTCGCGGATACGGGAGCGGGGATCAGCCCCGAGCAACAGGAAAAGCTCTTCACGCCCTTTGTCCAGGCCAACAGGACCATCTCCCAGGCCTA
This sequence comes from Pseudomonas sp. L5B5, assembly GCF_020520285.1. Taxonomy (NCBI): domain Bacteria; kingdom Pseudomonadati; phylum Pseudomonadota; class Gammaproteobacteria; order Pseudomonadales; family Pseudomonadaceae; genus Pseudomonas; species Pseudomonas sp. L5B5. The sequence continues at coordinate 2,958,732 of NZ_CP084742.1, read as the reverse complement.
TGGCGGGACCGGCCTGGGGTTGAGCATCTGCCGGCAGTTGATCGAGCTGATGGGCGGACGAATTCACTTGCACAGCGCCCTGGGTGCCGGGACCGTGGTGACTCTCGAACTCGATCCGGAGCGGCTCGACGAAGATCTCGCGCACTCAGGCGCGGCCGCACCCGAACGGCCGCCAAGTCGCAGCATCGACGTGCTGGTGGTAGACGACCTGAGCGCCAATCGCATGGTCCTCAGCCAGCAGCTGATGTTCCTCGGGCATCGGGTCGTGGCCTGCGACAACGCCAGGGAAGCGCTGGAGTGCTGGCGCAATGGTGCGTTCGACCTGGTGATAACGGACTGCCAGATGCCCGGCATGAGTGGTTATGCACTGACCGAGGCGATCCGCCGGGTCGAGGCCGAGCAGGGGCGCAGCCCTTGCCCTGTGATCGGCTGCACGGCCAATGCCTTCGAGGATGAGCGCGAGCGTTGCGAGCGGGCGGGCATGAACCAGCTGCTGGTCAAGCCGATGACCCTGGACCAGCTGGCGCAGACGCTGGCGCGTTTCCTGCCGCCGCCGTCTTTCGATATCCAGACGCTGCGGACGATGACCCAGGCCGACGAACAGGTGCTCGAACGCATGCTGCAGGAGTTGCTGCGCAACCTTGCCCAGGAGCGGCAAGCGCTGGAGACGGCCCTGCAGGAGCAGGATCCCGGGCGACTGGGAGCCACTCTGCATCGGCTCAAGGGCGTGTGCTGCCTGATCGATGCCTTGCCCCTGGCCAGGGCCTGCATCGAGCTGGAAGCACAGGTCAAGGCGGGCCAGCTTTCCCAGGCCCCGTGGCCGGTGCTGCTGGAGGCGATCGACAATTTGCGTGGGGATATCCAGGCGGCCTTGGGCGTTTAGGACTTGTCCTATGTGTGATTAAGAACTGTCTGGTTACCGTGTCGGCCCTTAGTGGACTGTTCCCGCTTGTGTCGTACCGGAGGTTGCCCCATGCATTCGCTCAATGTGCTGATTCTCGAAGACAACTCGTTCCAGTTGATGGCCCTGCACCAGATGCTCAACGCCAATGGCGTGTTCAACGTGCTGGCCGCCGAGAGCGTGGAGTCCGCACGGCGTTCGCTGGCGAGCAAGGGGCCGGTGGACATCGCCATCTGCGACCTGTACCTGGAACAGGCCGATGGCCTGGAGCTGATCCGCGAGCTGGCTCGGGAGCGCCAGGCCCAGGCCCTGATCATTCTCAGCGACGCCGAGCCGGATGTGCTCGAAGGTACGGCGGGCATGGCCCGGGAGCTGGGTTTGAAGATCCTCGCCTGCCTGCCCAAGCCGGCATCGGTCGCGGTGATTGGCGAACTGCTCAGCACCTATCAGGAGTTTTCCCGGCAGGGGCCGGCGCTTAACCAGGCCTTGTTGCGAGACTTGCTGGCGCTGGATCTTTTCGCTCCGGGCGACGTGTCCCCGGAAGAGGGCCTGGCGGCGATCCTCGGGCATGGAGTGGCGTATTTCCAGCCGGTCATCCACCGTGGGGGCGGGCTGCATGGTGTCGAGGTGCTGGCCCGCTGGGACCACCCGGAGCGCGGGTTGCTGATGCCGGCCGAGTTCCTGCCACTGATCGAATTCGCCGGCCTGCAGGAGGTGTTCACCTGGCACATGCTGGAACAGGCCCTGGAGCTGGCGGCGGGGGTCAAGCTGGTGATGGGGCACCCGTTGCCGGTGGCGGTGAACATTCCGGTGGGCATCCTCGAGCGGCCGCTGTTTCCCCGGCAGTTAGAAGCCTTGCTGCGGCGCTTCGAAATTCCCGCTCGCCAGCTGACGCTGGAGATTGTCGATACCACCCGGTTGCAGACCGATACCGCTCATGTCGAAGCCTTGCTGCGCCTGCGCATGATCGGCTGCAAGCTGTCCATCGGTGATTTCGGTGTCGGTGGCACCAGCCTGCAACGCTTGCTGGAGCTGCCCTTCACCGAGTTGAAGATTCCCCCGGCGTTTGTCGCGGGCATGGTCGAGGACGAGCGCAAGCAGGCACTGGTCGGCGGAGCGGTGGGCATGGCCCGGCGCATCGCCCTGGGGGTCGTGGTGGCGGGGATCGAAACCGAATCCGAGTACCAGGCGGCCAAGTCCATGGGGGCTGCCCATCTGCAGGGCTGCTTCTTGGCGCCACCGATGAGTGCCGCCGGGATGCGCCAGTGGCTGGCCTGCACCCTGGGCCGCGAATCGGCAGAGTCGGCCGTACGGGCTGCGGGGCTGTGCGCCTAGGCCAGGCCATGTTCCTGGACGTAGATGTACAGCGCAGCCTCGCCGGAAAGGCCGAGCTTGCGCATGGCGCTGACCTTCTGTGCGCTGACGGTCTGCTTGCTGCGGTTGAGCTGGGTGGCGATCTCGCCCACCGTATGGCCTGCGGCCAGCAGGCGGATCACTTCCAGCTCGCGAGGTGACAGCTGATCCTTGGACACCAGGCGGTCAGGTCCCACTTCGCCAGCCAGGCTCAGCGCCCGCTGGATGGCCTGGGCCACGTAGGGCTTGTGCTGGCGTGCATGTTCGATGGCGCTGGGCAGCTCCTCGGCCAGGCTGGCCTTGCTCAGCAGGCCCATCACTCCCAGGTCGAGGATCGAGCGGAACAGCCCGGCATGGTTGAGCATGGTCACCACCACGATGGGCAATTCAGGGTGATGCCGGCGTAGCTGTTCGAGCAGGCGCAGCCCGTCGTTCTGCTGGTCCTCGGGCATCATGAAGTCGGTCACCAGCACATCGCAGGGGGTGTCCTGCACCTGCTGGGAGAGGGCGGAGGGCGAGCTGGCCTCGCCGACGACGACCAGGCTCTCGTCCTGCTCCAGCACCGCCCGCAGGCCGATCAGGAAGATCGGGTGATCGTCGGCAAGGATGATGCGCAATCTGTTGTTCGGCGTAGCGCTCAAGGCGGGACTCCAATGCAAGGGACGGTGTGGCGGGCGCCTGGTCGGCCGTTTTCTGCTTGTCATATTACCCGTGCATGCTCGAATGACTCAGATCGGCAGCAGTAGGTGTGGCGAACTTTCCTCTCTGGGCAACGGTCACTTGAATGTCAGAAAGCTACCGGCATTTTTGTTTTCGAACCTTAATTCGAGCTATTGAGTGGTGATCTAGATGGAAAGTATCAGTCTTTTGTTGAGCGAGGCACTGAGTCCGTACCAGGTGGTCCTGACCCCCTCGGGAGCCCATGGCGAGTGCCTGGTGAGCTTGAGCACTACGGCAGGGACCCTGGTCGTGGAGCGCGAGGTCAACCAGGCCCAGCTCACCGACAAGCGCCTGCTGACCGATGTGGTCGACGGCCTGCATCGCGATGTACTGATTGCCGAGGGGCGCCTGGAGCCCTGCGTGTTCGCGGCGTTGCGTCATGCCGGCGAAGGCAAGTCATTCGAGCGCCGTACATGAATTGATTTTTACGGAACCTTCTGGCGATCCCGCCAGTCAGACCCATTACCAGCAGGAACAGGCATTTTGCTCCGATGCTTGCAGCCTGCGGGTACGGGTCGTGAAGACCACGTTTAACCCCGAGTCGTCTCCCCACTTCTCGGGGTTTCTTTTTGCCTGGCGTTTGTCAGTGGTCCGGATGGGCCATGAAGTAGGCGCGGGCGTCGGCGCGGTAGGTATCGCGCATGTCGGGCTCCAGCCAGGCGGCGTACAGCTCCATCAGGCGGTTTTCCCGCAGCTTGAGCAGCGCCTGGTTGATCCGGGCGATGGCCTGGCGTCCCTGGGGGGTATCGGAACAGCCGACATGAATGTCCTGGTACTGCTCGGTGCCCTGGATCGAATAGAAGGCCAGGTCTTGCGGGTCGATCCCTTGTTGTACCGCCTGGTAGCGGATTTCCGGCCAATAGCCCAGCAGTACGTGCAGGCGCCCCAGGCGCTGCATCTGTAGCAGGCTGCCCAGGGCATCATTGCCGTAGTGGGCACTGAGGGCTTGGGTTGGGGCCTGATGCAGCAGGCTGTCGAGTTGCTGGCCATAGCTGCGCTCGGCCACCACCCCCAGCCGTTGCGTGCCGCTGGCCAGCAGCGCCTGCAAGTCGACCTTGCCGTCGTGGATGAACTGCGCCAGCTGCTCGCGTTCGGCGCGGCGTATCGCCAGGCCGTTGCTCAGGACACGCAAGCTGGTGATGGAGTAGGCCACCCATTGCGCCCGCTCCTTGCTCCAGATCAGCGACGGGTCGCAGGTGAAGCTGGGTTCGCGGAGCATCTGCATGCCACGAGCGCGATTGACCCGCACCAATTCGTGCTGGTACTGCGGCAGTTCGGCGATCAGCTGTGGCATGAGCAGGTCGATCACCCCGCGTCCCTTGCTAGCGCCTTCGAAGATGCTCAGGGGTGGCAGGTCGCGCAGCAGCCAGGTCAGCATCTCCCCTGCCTGGCTCGGCAGGCTGGGCAGCCAGAGCAGCAGGGCCGCCAGCGACATCGCCAGCCGCCGGCGGTAACGGGGGCGCTGGCGGTTCAGTTCAGATTGCTCCGCTGCTGCGCAGGTCGCGGATCTGCTCGTCGCTGTAGCCCAGGTTCGCCAGCACCTCGGCAGAGTGTTCGCCCAGTTGCGGCCCGACCCACTCGGCGCTCCCAGGCGTGTGCGAGAGCTTGGGCACGATGCCCGGCATCTTGAAGGGTTTGCCGTCCGGCAATTTGGCCTGGAGGAACATTTCCCGGGCGAGGAATTGCGGGTCCTGGAACATGTCTTCGGCGCTGAAGATGCGACTGGCCGGGACTTCGCCCTGGTTCAATTGTTCCAGCACCTGGTCCAGGGGCAGGGAGGCCACCCAGCGGTCGATCACCCCGTAAAGCTCGTCGCGGCGGTTATCGCGTCCGTCGTTGCTGGCCAGGGACGGGTCGTTGGCCAGGTCGTCGCGGCCGATCAGTTGCATGAAGCGCTTGAAGATCGCATCGCCGTTGGCGCCGATCTGCACATGCTTGCCGTCGGCGCTGGTGTGGATGGAGGAGGGCGTGATGCCGGGCATGATGTTGCCGGTGCGCTCGCGGATGAAACCGAACACGTCGAACTCGGGGACCATGCTCTCCATCATCGCGAAGATCGCTTCGTACAGTGCCACATCCACCACCTGCCCCAGGCCGCCGTTGACTTCCCGGTGACGCAGGGCCATCAGTGCACCGATCACGCCCCACAAGGCCGCAATGGAGTCGCCGATGGAAATTCCGGTGCGTACCGGTGGTCGGTCGTCGAAGCCGGTGATGTAGCGCAAGCCGCCCATGGATTCGCCCACGGCCCCGAAGCCCGGTTGCTCCTTCATCGGCCCGGTCTGGCCGAAGCCCGACAGGCGCACCATCACCAGCTTCGGGTTCAATGCATGCAGCACATCCCAACCCAGGCCGAGTTTCTCCAGCACGCCGGGGCGAAAGTTCTCGATCAGGATGTCAGCCTCGCCCAGCAACTGCTTGAGTACCGCCAGGCCATCGGGATGCTTGAGGTTGAGGGTCAGGGATTTCTTGTTGCGAGCCTGGACGAACCACCACAGCGAGGTGCCCTCATACAGCTTGCGCCACTTGCGCAGCGGATCGCCGCCGTCCGGAGATTCCACCTTGATCACCTCGGCGCCGAATTCGGCGCAGATGCGTGAAGCGAAGGGGCCGGCGATCAGGGTGCCGAGTTCGATCACTTTCAATCCGGCGAGGGGCTTGCTGAGACTGTTCATGAGGCATCCGCAGGGCAGGAAAATCCGCCTAGCCTAGACCATTGATCGGCATTAAGGCAGCGCCAGGGCGCCATCGGCAGGTATTTTTGCTGGCCTCGCGCTCGAACGATTACGCTTCTCATTCGGTCGCCTGCCAGGTCTAATAACGCACTTTTGCCAAACGAGCCTCTGCACGGCGCCGATTTTGGCGTCTGTAAATGTGGCGATTATTTTGAATAATCTTGTTACAAACCCCGGTCAAATAAATTACATGTGATGGATTGTGGATATTACATGTGATGATTTAAGCTCTGCGCCATGGAAAACAAATCCTCAGCCCATTACCAACGTTTATTCCGCCAGCGCCTGCGTGATCAGGGGTTGGTGAAAAAGGAAGTCTGGATACTGCCGGAGAACGCCAAGGCGTTGCTGGCGGTTGAACGCAAACTGCGCCAGCCCTGCGAAGGGCTGGATTGTGTGGAAAAGGATGGAGAAATGAGCATGCCGCAGATCTGGAATGCCCGCTCGCTGTGCCAGGCCCTGGCGGCCACCGAGTTGTTCACTGGTGCCGAAGCCAGCGTTGAACTGCTCGAAGGCGCCGAACCCAGCTTGCACGTGACCATGCGCGAGTACGGCGACCTGCCGTTGTTCGTCGCGCTGTCCGGCGAGCAGATCCTGGTGGAGGCGCTGCTCTGGCCGCAAAGCGAAGTCACGGACGTGGCCGCGTTCAACGAAGAAGTACTGCTCAGCCGGCAGCTGTTCCCGCTGTCGAGCATCGGCTTGGAGACCGGCCTGGACGGTGAGCGCTACTACATGATGTTCGGTGCCCTGAGCGCCACTTCGATCCTTTCCAACGTGCTCTACGAGATCGAAACCCTGGCCGGCAACGTGATCAGGGCCACCGAAGCCTATGAAGGCTACCTGAAGGCTCAGGCCTGACCTGGAGGAGTGCACATGAACGTATGGAGCAAACTGCTCACCGCCCTGCGCGGTGGCGCCAACGAGGCGGGCGAGGCCCTGGTGGACAGCCAGGCACTGAGGATCCTCGATCAGGAGATCCGCGACGCCGACCAGGAATTGCGCAAATCCAAGGAGGCCCTGGCCGAGATCATGGCCCGGCAGAAGCTCGCCGCCGAGCGTGTCGACGGCACGGCCGCCAAGGTCGCCGAATATGAAAGTTATGCGCTGAAGGCCCTGGAAGCCGGCAATGACAACCTGGCCCAGGAAGTGGCGCAGAAGATCGCCAACCTGGAAAACGACCTGGTGCTGGAGCGCGAGCAGGCCGATGGTTTCGCCTCCAGCGTCGCCCAGTTGCGCAAGGCCGTGTCCCAGGCCGAAGGCAACATCAAACATTTGAAACAACAGGTCGATACCGTCAAGGCCACCGAAAGCGTGCAGAAGGCCCAGCAGGCCGTGGCCCAGCGCTACGGTGGCTCGCAGAGCAAGCTGCACACGGCGGTGGAGTCCCTGGAACGCATCAAGCAGAAACAGGCCGAGCGCGCGGCGAAGATGGATGCCGCGGCCGAACTGGCCAGCACCAGTAATCCGGACGATGCCCTGGATGCCAAGTTGCGCGAAGCCGGGATCGTTGCTGGCAGCACCAGCGCCGACAACGTGCTGGCGCGTTTGAAGGACCGTAGCAAGTCCTGATTCACCGTCGTGTGTCAGGGGCAGGGCCGAGGGGCCTTGCCCGGCTTTTTCAGGGATAGGAAAGCAATGGAAATCTTCCTGCAGACAGTCTTGTCGTTCCCCACTGTGCTGTTCAGCTTCATGCTCTGCCTGGCCGTGATCTATTGGGTCGTGGTCGCCATGGGTTTGCTCGAGGTCGAGCTCCTGGATTTCGAGGCCGATTCGCTGCTCGACGGCGCCCACACAACCGAAGGCCTGGCCGGGCTGCTGATCAAGTTCAAGCTCAACGGCGTACCGGTCACCCTGGTGCTGACCCTGCTGATGTTCTTCAGCTGGTTCCTGACTTATTTCACCGAACTCTACGTTTTCAGCCAGCTGCCCCTGGGCTGGCTGCGCTATCCCCTGGGACTGTTGCTGGCGGTGCTTGCACTGTTCCTGGCGGCCCCTCTGAGCGCGGCAATCTGCAGTCCGCTGCGCCCGCTGTTTCTCAAGATGGAAGCCACCAGCAGCAAGTCGGTGCTGGGGCAGACTGCCGTGGTACGCAGCGGCCGGGTCACCCTGGAGCATGGCGAAGCCGTGCTCGAAGACGGTGGCGCGGGGCTGATCCTGCGGGTGCGTGCCGATGAGGCGCGAGCATTCAAACGCGGCGACCGAGTCGTGTTGCTGGAGTATCTGGAGGCGCAACACGCCTATCGGGTCATTACCGAGGACGAGTTTCGCGGCCTCTGAGCCCGGACTCCCTCAGAATCAAAGGAGATTGATTGCATGAATTTACCGTCGCTGCTGCCCATCCTGCTGGGCCTCGGCCTTGTCGTCCTGGTGGTCTTCGGCCTGCTGGCCCTGTTCAAGGCCTTCTACATCAAGGTCCCCCAAGGTACGGCGCTGATCGTCAACGACATGTCCTCTACCCCCAAGGTGCATTTCACTGGCGCCCTGGTGTACCCGGTGATCCACCTCAAGGAGTTCATGCGGATCTCGCTGATCACCCTGGAAGTCGACCGCCGCGCCAAGGACGGGTTGATCTGCCGTGACAACATGCGTGCAGACATCACCGTGGCCTTCTACCTGCGGGTCAACGAGACCCAGGAAGACGTGCTCAAGGTGGCCAAGGCCATCGGTGTCGACCGCGCATCCGACCGTTCGGCGGTCAATGAGCTGTTCAACGCCAAGTTCTCCGAAGCCCTGAAGACCGTCGGCAAACAGTTCGACTTCGTCCAGCTGTTCGAGAATCGCCAGGATTTCCGCGACCGGATCATCGAGACCATCGGCAACGACCTCAACGGTTATGTGCTCGAAGACGTGGCGATCGACTACCTGGAGCAGACGGCCAAGCATTCCCTGGACCCGAGCAACATTCTCGACGCCGAAGGTATCCGCAAGATCACCGAGCTGACTGCGGCGCAGAACGTCATCACCAACGAACTGGAGCGCAACCAGGAACTGGCGATCCAGAAGAAGAACGTCGAGACCCGCGAAGCCTCGCTGTCCCTCGAGCGCCAGCAGGCCGATGCCGAAGCCCGGCAGAAGCGCGAGATCGAGACCATCCGCGCCCGTGAGGAAGCCGAGACCGCCAAGGTCAAGGAAGAGGAGCGCCTGAAGGCCGAGCAAGCGCGCATTCAGTCCCAGCAGGAAATCGACGTGCGCACCGAGAACCATCAGCGCGAAGTCGAAGTGGCCCAGCAGAACCGCCAGCGCGCCGTGGTCATCGAGGTGGAGAAAGTCACCCGTGCCAAGGATCTGGAAGTGGTGGCCCGCGAGCGTGAAGTGGAGCTGCAGCGCATCGAGAAGGAAAAGGCCCTGGAAGAGCAGCGCAAGAACATCGCCACGGTGATCCGCGAGCGGGTAGCGGTAGAGAAGACCGTCGCCCAGGAAGAAGAGCGGATCAAGGAAGTGCGCGAAGTGTCCGAAGCCGAGCGCGCCAAGCAAGTGGTGGTGATCCAGGCCCAGGCCGAAGCCGAGCAGGACCTGGTGCGCCAGGTCAAGCAGGCCGAAGCCGACGAAACCCGTTCCAAGCACAAGGCCGTGGAAATCAACAACCTGGCCCAAGCCGAACTGGAAGCTGCGGCCAAGCAGGCCGAGGCCAAGAAACGCTTGGCCGAAGGCGTGGAAGCCGAGCGTGCGGCACCTGGCCTGGCAGATGCCCGGGTCCTGGAGATCACCGCAGCGGCCCAGGAGAAGGAAGGCCTGGCCCAGGCTCGCGTACGCACCGAGCAGTTGATTGCCGAAGCCCGTGGCGAGCAGGAGAAAGGCCTGGCCGACGCACGCATCATGGAAGCCCAGGCGGCTGCCAAAGAGAAGGACGGCCTGGCTGAAGCCAAGGTCATGGAAGAGAAGCTCGGTGCCCAGGCCCGTGGCGAAGAACAACTGGGTGCGGCCAAGGCCAAGGCCACCAAGGACCTGGGTTCGGCCGAAGCCGAAGTGCTGCTGCAGCGCCTGAACGCCGAGGCCGAAGGCCTGGGCAAGAAGTTTGGCGCCCTGGATGCCCTCAGCGACAGCGCTCGCCAGCACGAAGAGTTCCGCATGCAGCTGGAGAAGAACTTCGAGGAAGCGATGGCCGCCATCGCCGCCAACAAGGAAATCGCCAAGGAGCAGGCCGAAGTGCTGTCCGCAGCCCTCAGCAAGGCCAAGATCGAAATCGTCGGCGGTGAAGGCGACTTCTTCAACTCCTTCGCCAAGTCACTGTCGGTCGGCAAGGCCATCGAAGGCGTGGTGGGCAAGAGCCCGGTGGTCCAGGACGTCCTGGCGCGCCTGCTCAACGGCAAGGGCGTCCCGGCGGTAGCCGCCGAGCTGGCAGCCGCTGCCGTTACGCGCAAGGCCGACGCTCCGTCTGCCGAAGCCTGAAATGCCTGACCACGGCTGATTCGCCAGGCCGCACCTGATTCCGTAGCCGTGGTTTTCATCCACGGCTACGGGGCGGGTGTCGGGCTGCTGGTTCCAGCCTGCTGGTTTCAGGTGCTGGGCTCCAGGTTTGAGGAGCCCGCTTTTTTTGCACACCGCCGTAGATCCAGGAAGGCCACGATGTCGGACGCTCAAGTCGCAACTCCCCCACAGGACGTATTGGACAAGGCTGTCGCCGAAGGCGGCGCCTATGAGGTGCTGCAAAAGCGCCTGCAGGACCAGGGCCTGCGCCTGCGCGCCACTACCGACGATCTCAACCAGCAGCGTCTCGACGAGTTCGGCAACAGCCGCATGGAAGTGGTCGGGCGGGTGCGTATCCGTACCGAGAACAACTGCATTGCCCGGGACATCGTCCAGGTCGGTGATTGCCTGTTGTTCGGCTACAACGTGTTTATCGGCCTGAAGAAGGAAACCAGCGTCGCCGACGTGTTTTCCCTCTACCGGCTGGTGGAAGAGGGCGAAGGCTACGAAGCCGAGCTCGTGCCCCTGGAAGGCAGCTTCCTGGCGGCCCAGGGCTTCCTCAACGATTTCAACGAGCTCTACACCTATTACAAGAACACCCGCCTGCTGCAACTGGCGATCCGTGACGGCAAGCTGCTGGCCAGCTTCCAGATCGGCGAGCGAGTCACCGATGTGCGGGTGTTCCGCTGGTCGATCTCGGCGGACGGCCGGGACGTGCGTTACATCGACAACCGTGGCGAGCGAGATATCGCCTTGCCGGCACCCTTCGATTTCGAATGGAAAAAAGCCACCCGCGAAATGGTGGTCGAAGGCCGCTTTCCGCACCTGAATATCCTCGACACGGTGTTCGTCGAGACCATCGGTGGCGACCTGACCATCAAGGTCGAGAACAATACCGAGTCGGGCCTGGGCATCTACCGCGAAGAGGTGCTCGACAAGACCCAGTCGCTGGACGATTCGCAGATCGAATTCGCCCGCCTGGGCAGCCTGATCCTGCTCAAGGTGCTGCCCTACCGCGAAGAGCAATGGCGTTACCTGGTATTCAACAGCCTGACCCGCCAGGTGGAGCGCATCGATGCCATCGGCCTGGCCTGCGTGCAGCTGCCGGAAGACCACGGGATCATCTTCCCCGGTGGCTACTACCTGCAAAGCGGCGAGTACAAGACCTTCGAGCAATCCATGGAAGGCATGCGCTTCAAGCGTTCGGTGCGCTCGCCCAACGGAGAGGATGTGCAGTACATCTTCTACCACCCGGAGCAGGGTCGTTCGGTGCTGCTGACCTACAACATGATCAGCCGCCAACTGCAGAACCCGCTGTTTGGCCATGGTTATGCGCGCCTGGAAGACGGGCGCATGGTGATCTTCGCCGCCGAGGGCGACGAGCCGACCCGGGTCCACCCGATGCAAGTCTGGCAGACACCGTTCTTCACCGAGGAATACGCCGCGCGGCAACCGGCCCGCAGCGGTTTCCTCGGCCGTATCGGCAATGCCGAGCTGGTGCGCAGTGTTTCCGATCTCTATGACCTGTGTCGCGAGATCGACACCCCGGCCGTCTCGGCCCAGCGCTACTCGCTGCTGTGCCAGAACACCCGCCGGCTGTTCGACGTGTACCACTGGCTGGGCAGTGCCGAGCTTGATGGCCTGACGCCGCTGCTGCGCGAAGTGGCCGCCACCTCGGAACTGGTGCTGGACGAATACGAGAAGGTCGAGAGCATCCGGCTCCAGTCTGGGCAGGCCATGGTGGCCGCCGAGACCAAGCAGAAAACCCTGCTCGACGGCCTGATGATCGATAGCTGGGATCAGGTGCAGAGCTTCGTCGACGCCCTGAACGGCATCACCGCCCAGCGCGGCCTGCTGCTGACCATTCGCGATTATCGCTACATCGACGTGGCCCGCATCGACGCCATGGAGGCGGAGCTGCTCAAGGCCCAGGAGCGTACTGCCGCCGGCACCGCGACCTTCCTGGCCAGCGAGCAGGCCCTGCAGCCATTGGTCACCCAACTGGAAAGCCTCGATGCCCAGGCCCAGAAGGCCGAGACCGTGGCCCAGCTCAGCGAGCCCCTCGCGGCCCTGCAAGCCATGGCTGGCGACCTGGACATGCTGTCCAGCCTGATGGCCTCGTTGCAGATCGACGACGCCACCCAGCGCACCCGGATCATTGAATCCATTTCGCAGATCTATGCCCGCCTGAACCAGGCCAAGGCCCGTGCCGAGCAACAGCGCAAGGGCCTGGGGTCGACCGAGACGGTGGCGCAGTTCGGCGCCCAGTTCAAACTCTTCAGCCAGGGCATCACCAATGCCTTGGCCCAGGCCCAGGACCCCGAGCGCTGCGACGAACAACTGTCGCGGTTGCTGGTGCAGCTGGAGGAACTGGAAAGCCGCTTTGGCGATCACGAACAATTCCTCGGCGACATCCTCGGCAAGCGCGAGGAGTTGCTGGAAACCTTCGAGGCCCACAAGCAGTCGCTGCTCGACGAGCGCCAGCGCAAGGCCCAGGGCCTGCTGGACGCAGCGCGGCGGATTCTCGACAGCCTTGGCCGGCGCACCGCCAAGTTCACCCAGGCCGAGGAGCTCAATGCCTTCTTCGCCGCCGACCCGCTGATCCTCAAGCTGCGGGAGCTGGCCGAGCGCCTGCGCGACCTCAAGGACAGCGTCAAGGCCGACGATGTCGAGTCGCGCCTCAAGGGTGCACGGGACCAGGCCGTGCGTGCCCTGCGGGACAAGACCGAACTGTTCGAAGAGGGTGGCAATGTCATCAAGCTGGGGCCGCGCCACCGCTTCAGCGTCAACACCCAGGAGCTGGACCTGACCCTGATGCCCCGGGGCGACCAGTTGCACCTGCACCTCACCGGCACGGATTTCCTCGAGCCGCTGCAAGACGCCGAACTGGAAGCCCTGCGGGACTTCTGGCAAGTCGCCCTGGAGTCGGAATCACCGCAGCTGTATCGCGCCGAATACCTGGCAGGGCAGGTGCTGGACGCCGCCGATCAGGGGCTGGAAGGCCTGAGCCTGGACAGCCTCAAGCCACTGCTGGCCCATCCCGAGGAGTTGGCCCGGGCCATTCGTGACTTTGCCGCGCCGCGTTACAAGGAAGGTTACGAGAAAGGCATTCACGACCACGATGCGGCGGCGATCCTCCTGCAATTGCTACCTCTGCGCGAGAGTGCCGGGCTGCTGCGCTATGGCGCCGCTGCCCGGGCCTTCGCCGCGTTCTACTGGGACCGCCAGCAAGAGCAGCCGCAATCCCGGCAATGGGTGGAACGCGCGCGGACCAGCCAGCATATCCAGCAACTGTTCGGCCGCCGCGAGGGGCTGGTGCAGTTGCAGGCGGAAATCCTCGAGGCTCTCGAGCACTGGCACCAGCAACAGGCGTTCGGCCTGGCCAGGGAACTGTTGCCGGAGGCGGCCGAGTACCTGGTGCAGGAGTTGGCGGCACAGCGGCTGGAGTTCACGTTCAGCAAGTACGCCAAGCAGTTGCAGGAAGCCCTGACCCTGCGCCTGCAAGGTGCACGGATGTGGGACGACTACCAGCACGCGCTGGCGCAGTTGGCAGAGCGCCCCGGCGCTCAGTGGACGCTGGCCGGCAACTGGCTTGCGGCTTTGTGCGCCGAAGGCGAGTTCGCACCGCTGGCCGGCTACGTGCCCGAAGCGGTGGTGCTGTCGCTGTTGCGCGAGGACTTCGCCAGGCGCCTCACCGAGGTTGACCTGCGGTTCACTGTGGACAATCTGATGGGCGAGCATGTGCGCATCCAGGAGCGCAGCCTGGTGCTGACGGTGGATGGTTTCTTTGCCCGCCTGCGTACCCATCGCGAACAGTTCCTGCCTGGCCTGCAGCGCTACCAGGCGCTGCGCCAGGGCATCATCGGCCGTGAGCGCTCGGCCCTGCGCCTGAGCGAATTCAAGCCGCGGCCGCTGAGCTCGTTCGTGCGCAACAAGCTGATCAACGATGTGTACCTGGGTTTTATCGGCGACAACCTGGCCAAGCAGATGGGCACCGTGGGCGAGAACAAGCGCACCGACCTGATGGGCCTGCTGATGCTGATTTCGCCACCCGGCTACGGCAAGACCACCCTGATGGAATACGTGGCGCACCGCCTGGGCCTGATCTTCATGAAGATCAATGGCCCGGCGCTGGGCCACCAGGTCCGCTCCCTGGACCCCGACCAGGCGCCGGACGCCACGTCGCGCCAGGAGCTGGAGAAGCTCAACCTGGCCCTGGAGATGGGCAATAACGTGATGCTGTATGTCGACGACATCCAGCACACCCATCCCGAGTTCCTGCAGAAGTTCATCTCGCTGTGCGACGGTACCCGGCGCATCGAAGGCGTGTGGAAGGGCGGCACCAAGACGTACGACATGCGCGGCAAGAAGTTCTGCGTGGTGATGTCGGGCAACCCGTACACCGAATCCGGCGAGGTGTTCAAGATCCCCGACATGCTGGCCAACCGAGCAGACATCTACAACCTGGGCGACACCCTGGGCGGCATGCAGGAAGCCTTCTCCCTGAGCTACATCGAGAACGGCCTGACCTCCAACCCGGTGCTGGCGCCGCTGGCCACTCGCGACATGGCCGACGTCTACCGCTTTGTGGCCAAGGCCGAAGGCAAGGCGTTCTCCAGCAACGAGCTGAGCCACAGCTACAGCGGAGCCGAGATCAACGAGATCACCACCACCCTGCAACGCCTGATGCAGGTGCGCGATGTGGTCCTGCGGGTCAACCAGCAGTACATCGCCAGTGCCGCCCAGGCCGACCAGTACCGCAGCGAGCCGCCGTTCAAGCTCCAGGGCAGCTATCGCAACATGAACAAGATGGCGGAGAAGATCTCGGCGGTGATGAACGACGGCGAGCTTCTGCAGCTGATCGCCGACCACTACCAGGGCGAATCCCAGTTGCTGACTACCGGCGCCGAGGAAAACCTGCTCAAGCTCGCCGAGCTGCGCGGTAACCAGTCACCCGAGCAGGGCCAGCGCTGGGCGCAGATCAAGCGCGACTTTGTGCGCAACCGCTCCATGGGCGGTAGCGACAGCGATGTCGGCACCCGGGTGGTGGCCCAGCTCAACGATCTGGTGGAAGGGGTTCGTGGCCTGGCTTGGCCAGCAGAACCGCAGGGCGTGCGCGAGGTGCTGGAAAGTCTGTCCGAGCAATTGGAGAACAGCTTCCTGCCACTGATCCAGGTGATGCACAAGAAGATCGATGTCGACCTGCACAGCCACCAGCGCATCGGCGATATCGCCAAGCGCCTCGATGAACTGAGCCAGATGCTCAGTAACGGTGAAGTGCCGACTCTCAAGGACTCTCAATCGTAGGCGCCGGCTTGCCGGCGAACACTCAAGGATCACGACATGGATTTTGCCAACCTGGACCGGCAACTGCGCGACAGCCTGCTGGACCTGAAACTGAGCAATGATGAACGCGACGAGCTGCGCCAGCTGGGCAGCGAACTCAGCGCCGACCAGGTGCGCTATCTGCGCAACCGGGCCTTTGACCTGGTGCGCGAATTGAGCCTGGCCGACAGCAGCAATGTGCTGCCGGCGTTGAAGTGGCTGGAGCAGGTGGTCAAGACCCTGGACACCTGCGCCGCGCCGGTGCGGGACATGGCCAGTGCCCACTTCAGCCCCGGAGAGGATTGCCGGCGCAAGATCCGCGACCTGTGTCGCCAGGCCCGCAGTTCGGTGGATATCTGCGTGTTCACCATTTCCGATGATCAGCTGAGCGACGAAATCCGCGCCTGCCATCAGCGGGGGGTGGCGGTGCGGGTGATCAGCGACAGTGAAAAGCAGTACGACGTCGGCAGCGATATCGCCGCGCTGCGCGATGCAGGCGTGCCGGTGCGGATCGACGACACGCCGTTCCACATGCACCACAAGTTCGCCGTGTTCGATGGACGGACCCTGCTCAACGGCAGTTTCAACTGGACCCGCAGCGCCACCACCGGCAATGAAGAAAACCTGCTGGTGATCGACCACCCGCAACTGGTGGCCAGCTATCTCAAGGAGTTCAACGAGCTCTGGAGCCGCTACGCGCCGGGTCAAGGCGTGTAGCGGCGGGACTGCGCGGGGCTTCAGGCAGCGCTCGGATACCCCCAGGCGCTTTCTGCGGCCAGGCTGTCGATCAGCTTCTGGCGCAATCCCTGGGCTTTTTCCGGGGCACTCTGGCTCAGGGTTTCCAGGGCCAGGTGCAGCTGCTGCACCGGGTTTTCGCCGATGAACAGGTTGCGCAGCTCCAGGCCGGCAATCGCCTCTTCGAAACGCTGCTGGCGGATATGGTTCAGCACCATGGCCTGGCTCAACTGGCTGGCATGGGCCGCCTGCTGCTCCAGGCGGTTCTTGAGTTCGCAGGCTTTCGCCTGGTCGTCGATGTAGACGTAGCTCAGCGCCAGCTGTTCCAGGAAGAAGGACTTTTCCACAGGCTCCAGCGTCGCATTCTGACTGGCATCGTCGAGCGCTTGCACGGCCTGGTCCAGCAGTTCGCCGGCTTGGCGGGTCTGTTCCAGGTCGTGTAGCAGCTTGGCCTGCAAGGCCAGTTTCATCGGGCGATCGGTGTATTCGAGCTGCGAGTTGAGGTGCGCGATTTCCTCCAGGTGGTTGCGGATCAGCCAGCTGTCACGGCGCAGGCGCGGCAGGTCGGCTTGTACTCGCAGTTGGGTTTCCAGGATCAGCAGGCGCAACCATGGCCATTGCTCATCGTCCCGCAAGGTTTCCAGAGCCTGCAAGGCCTGCTCCAGCAGGTGGGCGCACCACTGCGGGTGTTCCTCGACGTAGGTGCCCCACAGGCAGACCAGGCACCAGAGGCGCTGCGGGGACGAGACCGCGCAGGCCTGCAAGGCCGCCTCCGCTTCGGCCATCTCATTGCGCGCAACATGCCAATTCAACAGGCTCAACAGCAGATCGCTGGCGTGGTTTTCCGGCACCAGGGCGATCAGTCGTCGAGCCAGGTCCGGGCGGTTGGCGTCCAGTATCAGTCCGAGCAACGGTGGGTGGCTGAAGTAGTCGTCGGGCTCTGGGTTCTGCGCCAGGAGTTCGAACCCCGTCTCGAATTCCCCGGTTTGCATCAGCAGGTTCACGACGATGAGGTGCGCCGACGGGGGCAATTGCGCGGCCATGGCCGGGAACTGCGCATCCTGCCCCTGGGCACGGTACTCGCGCAGGGTCTGTTCCACTTCATGCAGGTCCAGTTCGTTGGCTGGCTGCTTGAGCAGCAGTTGCCAGGCCAGGCCGATGCTGATGGCGGCTTGGTCGGCCAGGCCCAGGCTGCGTTGCAGGGTAGCCAACTGTCGGTGCTCGCCGGGGGAGTCCTGGCTCAACTGGCCGACGCCGAAGGTCACCAGCAGGGCGCGGGCCTGCTCGTGTTCACCACTGGCCACCAGCAGCGGGATGCGCAGCATCGGCGCTGATGGCAGGGGTTGATGCAGGCGCTCCAGCAGGCTCAGCACAGCCTGCGGACCGTCCTGGTCGAGCAAGGTTTCGAACAGTTGGTTCAATGCCATGGGCTGGTAGGTTTCATCGAGCTCGGCCAGGACTTCCAGGGCCTGTTCCTGGTCGCCTTGGCGGTACAGCGCCGCGGGCATCTGCATCAGCCCCAGTTGCCGGGCCTTGCCTGTCAGGCGCTGGGCCAGTTGCAAGCCCACTTGCGGTTCGATGGCGCTCAGGTGCGCGGCGCGATTGATCTGCGCGGCCTCGTCCAGGGTAATGCCCAGGTCATTGCCGGTGCTGCTCTTGTGGGCATAGACCACCAGCAGCGAGATCACGCCGGTAATGATCAGCAGGATGATAAGCACTTCCATGATTCGGTTTCCTAGGGGGCGGGTCAGGTGCCGTTGCGCGCCCCGTCAAGGGCGCGCAACCGGCTGGTCAGTTGCTCTGGGAGGTGCGCCAGAGCTGTCCGTTGGCGAGCCGCTCCATCAGTTGCTGTTTCAGTTCGCCGGCACGCTCGGGGGCACGCTGCTGCATGTCCTCCAGGGCGTGATAGAGCAGCGACAGAGGCTTCTTGTCACTGAGCAGGAGGCCCAGGTTCAGGGCTTCTATGGCCTGGGTGTAACGCTGGTGTTGGATGTGGTTGAGCACCAGTTCTTCTTCCAGGGTGCAACAGCCCGCCTCTTCGGCGTTGAGTCGATCCTGCAGGGCCTGGGCCTGTTGCACCTCGTCGATGCTCAGGTAGGCGCTGGCGATGTCTTCCAGGTAGAACCGGGCGTCCATCTCGTCCACATCCTCCAGCGGCTCGCCATCGAGTAGCTTCACGGCCTGCTCCAGCAGGGTCCTGGCCTGGGCGGTCTGGTCCAGGGCATGCAGCAGCTTGGCCTGCTCGCACAGGTGCAGCAATTGCTCGTCCCCCGGCATCTGCTGGCGCAGGCTGTGCATTTCCTCGATGCTGCTGCGCACCAGCCAGCTGTCCCGGCGATGGGCCGGCAAGTGGCTTTGCATCAGCAGCTGGGTTTGCAGGGCCTGCATGCGCAAGCTGTTCCAGAACTCGTGGTCATTCTTGTAGCCGTCGATCAGTTGCAGGGCCTGGGCCAGCAGGGCTGTGGTCCATTGCGGCTGCGCCTGGTGCAACTCATCGCAGAGGTTGAGCATCAGCCCCGGACGCTGCGACTCGTGGCTGGCTCGCGCCTGCAGCAGGGCCTCGGCTTCGGCGGTCTGGCCTTGGGCTGCCATGTGGGTCAACAGCTGCAGCAGCAGGCTGTGCTGGTGCATCTCGGGGGTCAGGTCCAGCAGGCGCAGGGCGGTTTCGGTTGGCTGGCGTTTCAGGGCCGAGTCCATCAGGTCGCTGTAGGTCGAGGAGTAGAGGGTGCCGTTGTCGGCGAGCAAGGTGAAGGCCGGCTCCACCAGGCCGGCATCGAACAGGGCGATCAGCGCCTGGACCTGCTCCTCGGCCGGCAGTTCGGCCGTCCGCGCCAGAATCAGCTCGGCATGCCCCTGGGCCGCAAACCCGTCGAACAGCTTGCGCAGTACCGTTTTATAGCGCTCCTGTCCGGGTTGCTGGAAGCTGGCCCAGGCCTGTTCGAGGCTGATCAGCGCCGCCTCTCTAAGGCCAGCCTGAAATTGCAGGCGCGACAGCGTGAGGATATTGCCGATGCTCTGGCGTTCGTGGGCCACCGGATTTCGTGCGTCGCCCAGCTCGCCGAGCAAGGCCAGTGCCCGCTCCTGATCACCGCGCGCCTGGAGGATGGGCACCTGCAGCAGCGGCCAGCTGGGCAGGGATTCGCCCCAGCTGTCCAGAAGCTCCAGGCAGGCCTGGGTATCGTTGGTGTCGAGCAGCGTTTCGATCAGGGTGTTGAGCACGTATTCCCGGGCGTGAGGCGGCAATTGCTGGTAGATGGCTGCTGCCTGGGCCTTGTGCCCGGCCACGTAGAGTTCGCTGGAGACCATTTGCAGGGCCAGTTGCTGGGCTTCACCCTCCGGCAGTTGCTGTGCCAGGTGCAGGGCCAGCAGCGGCTCGGCCTTGCTCAGCAGCAGGGTCTGGTTGATCTGGGCGGTGAGGTTGCCGGTCAGTTCCAGGTACTCGTTCTGATCAGTGGTTTTCTGACGCAAGTACAGAATCAGTGCGATGAACAGCAGCACGATGACAAGCAGAGTGACAAAGAGGGTCATGGACGTCCTTTTCTATTGCACTACGGCTCTGGTGCGGTGCGCGCCGGCCGGTTTGCGCGGGGGTTATAAAGCCATGGCTACAGGCTGGCAACCGACTTTACCCAGGCAATGCGTTTCAGCCGATGTCATCCAGGGGAGTGCCGGCCCGGTCAGCGGTCGGGCAGGGCGGCGGGTTTCGGGTTAGACTTGCCGCCTTTTCGCACACTCAAGAAGCCCGCACATGGCCCAGCCGTCCACCACCTACAAATTCGAACTGAACCTGACCGACCTCGATCGCGGGGTCTACGAAAGCGTCAAGCAGACCATCGCCCGCCACCCTTCGGAAACCGAAGAGCGCATGACCGTGCGGCTGCTGGCCTACGCCTTCTGGTACAACGAGCACCTGTCGTTCGGTCGGGGTCTGTCGGATGTGGATGAACCGGCCCTGTGGGAAAAGAGCCTGGATGATCGCGTGCTGCACTGGATCGAAGTCGGCCAGCCGGATGCCGATCGCCTGACCTGGTGCTCGCGTCGTACCGAGCGCACCAGCCTGTTGGCCTACGGCAGCCTGCGTGTGTGGCAGACCCGGGTGGTGGACGCGGTCAAGAACCTGAAGAATCTCAACATCGCCGGTGTGCCCCAGGACGTGCTCGAGATCCTGGCCAAGGACATGCCGCGCGTCATCAAGTGGGACGTGATGATCAGCGAAGGCACGATCTTCGTCACCGACGATCGCGGCCAGCACGAAGTCCAGCTCGAATGGCTGCTGGGCGAGCGCGGCTGACCGCGCGCTCCCCGATCGATCCACCGTCCTCCAAGAGAAGTTGCTGTTAGCCCATGCGTATCGAACCCCGTGAGTTGCCCGCCGTCCTGCCCTTTCTCGGCGACCTGCCGCCGCTGTTGACCCGCCTCTATGCCGCTCGTGGCGTGCAAACGGTGGAGGAACTGGACAAGAGCCTGGCGCGGCTGATTCCGTTCCAGCAGCTCAAGGGCATCGATGCTGCGGTCGACCTGCTGGTAACCGCCCTGGACCAGCGCCAGCGCATCCTCATCGTCGGTGACTTCGATGCCGACGGCGCCACTGCCAGCACCGTCGGGCTGCTGGGCCTGCGCCTGCTGGGGGCGGCCCATGTCGATTACCTGGTGCCCAACCGCTTCGAGTACGGCTATGGTCTGACCCCGGAAATTGTCGCGGTGGCCTTGCAGCGCGAGCCACAGTTGCTGATTACCGTGGACAACGGCATTTCCAGTGTCGACGGCGTGGCGGCGGCCAAGGCCGCCGGGCTCAAGGTGCTGGTCACCGACCACCACTTGCCAGGCCACGAGTTGCCGGCGGCGGACGCCATCGTCAACCCCAACCAGCCGGGTTGCGAGTTCCCCAGCAAGGCCCTGGCCGGGGTCGGGGTGATCTTCTATGTGCTCATGGCCTTGCGCGCACGCCTGCGCAGCCTGGGACGCTACGAGAGCCGGCCGCAACCCAATATCGGCGAGCTGCTGGACCTCGTGGCCCTGGGCAGCGTGGCGGACGTGGTGCCACTGGATGCCAACAACCGCATCCTGGTGTACCAGGGCCTGGAGCGGATTCGTGCCGGCCGGGCGCGGCCGGGGCTCAAGGCGATTCTCGAAGTGGCCAAGCGCGACCACTCGCGCATCACCTCCACCGACCTGGGGTTCATTCTTGGCCCACGCCTGAACGCCGCCGGACGCCTGGATGACATGAGCCTGGGCATCGAGTGCCTGCTCAGCGACGACACCGGCGCGGCCCGGGCCATGGCCGCCCAGCTCGATGAGCTGAATCAGGATCGCAAGTCCATCGAGCAGGGCATGCAGCGCGAGGCCTTGGCCCAGCTCAAGGAACTGCCGGTGGAGTCGATGCCGTTCGGCCTGTGCCTGTTCGATGCCGACTGGCACCAGGGGGTGATCGGGATCCTCGCCTCGCGCCTGAAAGAGCGTTACCACCGGCCTACCATCGCCTTTGCCGATGCGGGCGACGGCATGCTCAAGGGCTCGGCGCGTTCAGTACCGGGCTTTCATATCCGCGATGCGCTGGATGCGGTAGCCGCCCGGCATCCGCAACTGATCAGCAAGTTCGGCGGTCACGCCATGGCGGCCGGCCTGTCTCTGCCGGAGCAGAATTTCCCGGCTTTCGCCGAAGCCTTCGACGACGAAGTGCGGCGCCAGCTCAACGAGGAAGACCTGACCGGGCGCCTGTTGTCGGACGGCACCCTCGCGGTGGAAGAATTCCACCTGGAGCTGGCTCGTGCCCTGCGCAATGCCGGCCCCTGGGGCCAGCACTTCCCCGAGCCGATGTTCCACGGCGTGTTCGAACTGGTGGAGCAGCGCATCGTTGGCGAGCGTCACCTCAAGGTGGTGCTGCGCAGCGAATGCGGGTCGCTGAAGGTGGACGGCATCGCCTTCGGCATTGACCGCGAAGTCTGGCCCAACCCGACCATTCGCTGGGTGGAACTGGCCTACAAGCTCGATCTCAACGAGTTCCGCGGCCAGGAAACCGTGCAATTGATGATCGCCCACATCGAGCCCCGCTGACGCACCCTGTAGCCGCTGCCGAGCCTGCGAGACTGCGACCGGTCGCGCAGCGGCCGCAGATAGCCCGCTGCACGGTCATGCATAGCCTGCAGCAGCGGCGACATGGAGTACTGCGTGGGGTTTTTGCTCGGCTAGCGATCAGGAACCCTGCTTCGGCCAATGTTGTCGACTAGTCTGTTAGGACTGTCTGATTGGCCTTGTGACCTTTTGTCCTTTTCTCTTCCCGCGGGGGCGGGCGCTTCATTTCGCAGTCACTCGTCGACCGTTCAAACAGATCCCTGGAGCCTGACCATTGACCGAGAGGTGCCCCATGAGTCTGCTGCTTGAACCCTATACCCTTCGTCAACTGACCCTGATCAACCGCATCGCCGTGTCGCCCATGTGCCAGTACTCGTCGGTGGACGGGCTGGCCAATGACTGGCACCTGGTCCACCTGGGTAGCCGGGCCGTGGGCGGCGCCGGGTTGATCTTCACCGAGGCCACGGCCGTCACGGCCGATGGCCGGATCACCGCCCAGGACCTGGGGCTGTGGAACGATGACCAGATCGAACCCTTGCGCCGCATCACCCGTTTCATCAATGCCCAGGGGGCGGTTGCCGGCATCCAGTTGGCTCACGCCGGGCGCAAGGCCAGTACCCACCGGCCCTGGCTCGGCAAATCCGGTAGCGTCAAGCCCGAGGAGGGCGGTTGGGTCCCCGTAGGCCCATCGCGAATTGCCTTCGATCCGCAGCACACCCCACCCACCCAACTGGACGAGCAGCAGATCGGGGAAGTGATCCAGGCCTTCGTCGCTGCCGCCAAGCGTGCCCTGGAGGCCGGTTTCAAGGTGGTGGAAGTGCATGCGGCCCATGGTTACCTGCTGCACCAGTTCCTTTCACCACTGAGCAACCAGCGCCAGGACCACTACGGTGGTTCGTTCGAGAATCGTATCCGCCTGGTGCTGCAGGTGACCGAGGCGGTGCGGCAGGTTTGGCCCGAGGAGCTGCCTCTGTTCGTGCGGGTCTCGGCCACCGACTGGGTGGAGGACGGCTGGAATCCGGACGAGACCGTGGAGCTGGCCAGGCGCCTCAAGGATCAGGGCGTGGACCTGATCGACGTGTCGTCCGGCGGCACTGCGGCCAACGCCGAGATCCCCACCGGGCCCGGCTATCAGACGCGCTTCGCCGAACGGGTGCGCAAGGAGTCGGGGATCGCCACCGGCACGGTGGGCATGATTACCGAGCCGGCCCAGGCCGAGCACATCCTGCGCACCTGCCAGGCGGACATCATCCTGCTGGCCCGGGAGTTGCTGCGCGATCCCTACTGGCCGCTGCATGCCGATGACGACCTGGGCGGGCGCAAGGCCACCTGGCCAGCGCAGTACCAGCGAGCAACCCACAGGGATCAGCCGATCCACGAGTCTGACCTGCGCGATTAGCGACTGGGGATAAAAAACGCCGCTTTATCTCAAGATAAAGCGGCGTTTTTTTGCATCTTAAGTGGCGAGGGAGCTTGCTCCCGCTCGGTCGCGCAGCGGCCGTAAAACCTGAGTGCGGGGCTTGCGCCTGGAATCTGGTGGTGGCGGCCATTGGGGGCGACTAGTCGCCCCAGCGGGAGCAAGCTCCCTCGCCACGATCAGCGACTGGCTCTCGCAGCGTTGAGTCAAGGGTACTTGCGTTGCTCCGGGGCCGGCGGGAAGTACTGGTACAGCCAGGTCTCGCTCAGGGTGCGGTCGTTGGAGCGGATGAACAACCGCAGCTCTACCGGGTCTACGCTGTCGTTGGTGGGGTACCAGTCGAAGAGAATGCGATAGCCCTTGATCTCGTCCAGCACCAGCACGCTGAAATCCTTGACCTGGCCGTTGGACGCAGTGACCACCGGCTCGATGCCGGTGCCCGCTGGCAGGCGGTCGAGGCCCCCACCGGTGAAGTCCACCGCAAAGCGCCGCGCCCAGACGGGCGGGTAGTGCTCGCCCGGGGCCCAGCCCTCGACGAAACCGCCCATGCCCGAACGGGTGGCATGGACCCGGGCCAGGGGCGTACCCACCGGTGGCAGGGCGCTCCAGTAGAGCTTGTAGCCGTAGTTCAGCGAGTCGCCGGCGGCCACCGGTTTCTTCGGTGTCCAGAAGGCCACGATGTTGTCCATGGTTTCGCCGGTGGTGGGGATCTCCAGCAGGTCGACGCTGCCTTCGCCCCAGGCGGTGGTGGGCTCGACCCACAGGCTCGGGCGACGGCTGTACCAGTCCACGGTGTCCTGGTAGCTGGCGAACTCGTGGTCGGTCTGTACCAGGCCAAAGCCTTTCGGATCCTTGTCGGCGAAGGCGTTGAATTGCAGGGTGGCCGGGTTGTTCAGCGGGCGGCAGATCCACTCGCCGTTGCCGCGCCACATGGCCAGGCGGTCGGAGTCGTGGATCTGCGGGTGGATGGTGTCGCACATGCGTCGCTCGTGGGTGCCGCAACTGAACATGCTGGTCATCGGCGCAATGCCCAGTTGCTCGATGGCGGTCCGGGCGTTGATGTGGGCATCGACTTCCATCACCACGCGCTCGGCCTGGCAGTCGATGTCGAAGCGGTAGGCGCCGGTGGCGCTCGGCGAGTCCAGCAGTGCATAGACCACGAAACGGGTGTTGTCCTTGCCTGGCGTCTCGAACCAGAACTGGGTGAAGTCGGGGAATTCCTCGCGATGCTTGGCGTAGGTATCGATGGCCAGGCCCCGGGCCGAAAGGCCGTACTGGCCGGTGGCGTCCACCGCGCGGAAGTAGCTGGCGCCAAGGAAGGACACCACGTCGTGCTTGTCCAGCTCCGGCGCCTTGAACAGCTTGAAGCCGGCGAAACCCAGGTCACCCTTGAGCTGCGAGGTATCGACGCGGGTGTTCTGGTAGTTGAACAGCGGCGGGCGGAAATGCACCTCCCGCGACAGGCGGGTCTTGGGGTCGACGCTGTGCATGCGCACCGGCTGGCGAAAGCCCATGCCGACATGGAAGAACTGCACATCCAGCTGGCCGTTGAGCTCATTCCACAGCGAGTGCCTGGCGTCGTACTGGATGGCGTTGAAGTCCTGCGGGGTCATCTGCGCCAAGGTCGGCGGCAGCACCTGCTTGGTGTCCACGTACTGCTTGGCGGCCAGTTGCCTGGCCTGGGCCTTGAGGCGCTCGAAGTCGAATGCCTGTGCCTCGCCATCGGCGGCGCCAGTGCCGGCCCAGGCCCGGGTGGCCAGCAGGCCGCTGGCCGACAGGCCGGTATAGGCCGCCAGGGCCATGGACGCTTTGAGGAGATTCCTACGATGCATGGTTAAGCCTTGTACAGGGAAAGATCCGCAGCCGTTCCTGGCTGCTCGGGGGATCGCGTGGATGAGGTCCGGCCATGCCGTTGGCCGAACCCGTCTGACCTTCAACAGATGCCGCGTAGAATAATCGGTTCGCCTGGGGCAGAAAAATGATTAGCTTGTGTCCATAGGTAACCATCCGCCCCGCCTCGGGAACTCGTTCCATGTTGCACCTGCGACCGCTTGCCGAAGACGACATCGCCTTGCTCAAGACCATCGACCGCGCCGAGCTCATCGAAGAGTTCTATCGACTGCAGGATGGGGGGCTGGTGTGTTATCGCGAACATGAAGCGGTGACCGGCTGGCCGGCGGGAGAGGCCGAGCATGACGAGGTGATCTTGCAGCAGTGTTACCAGCGTGGCGGCTGGTTGCAGGGGATCTTCGACGATGCCCGGCTGGTGGCGGCGGCTGTGGTGGACTGCCTGCCGATTGCCAGCGCCGGACTGGACCTGCGCCAGCTCAAGTTCTTGCATGTGAGCCAGGGTTGGCGTGGCCTGGGCCTGGGTCGGCAGCTGTTCGCCCTGGCCCGGGAGCAAGCCCTGGCCATGGGCGCCCAGGGGTTGTACGTCTCGGCCACGCCATCGCGGCATACGGTGGATTTCTACCAGGGGCTGGGCTGCGAGCTGCTGGTCGTTCCCGACCCGGAGCTGTTGCGCCTGGAGCCCGAGGACATCCACCTCTGCCTGCGCCTGGCCTAGGCCTCCTGCGGTTTGCGCCAGTTCGGCCAGGCGCCGAGGGTCAGCGCTCGCAGCAACCATTCGCAGGGGCCGTACTGGTGATGGCGCAGCCACAGGGCACTGAGGTGCACCTGCATCAGGTAGATGGCGATCACCACCAGCGGCAACGCCAGCGGCGGCACATGGTTGATCAGCCCCAGCCCGTAACCGGTGAACAGCAGGCAAAGGATCACCGATTGCAGCAGGTAGTTGCTCAGGGACATCCGCCCCAATGGCGCCAGGTGTCGGCACAGGCGCTGGCCCAGCGGCGAGTCGAAGGTCTTGAGCAACAGCATGGCGTAGCTGGCTGACAGCAATGGCGCGGTCAGTTGGCTGATGCCGTAGCCGACCACCTCCAGCCCTCCGCCAGGGGCGTAGGTGGCCCAGTAGCCGTAGAGCAGGGCGCCTCCCAGGCCGATGGGCAGGGTGAAGGCCAGCAGCGATGGCAGTCGGCGCTCGAAACGGTAGGGCGCCACCAGCAGCCCCTTGCGCCCGGCCGCGTAGCCCAGCAGGAACATCGCCAGGGTGCTCAGGCCCTGCAGCAGCCACAGGGCCGAGGCGGTTTCCAGCAAGTGCGAGGCGTTGTAGGTCAGGGTCTGCAGGGCGCTGCCACCCAGGGCCATGTCCTTGAGTACCGATCCGCCATCGGGCTGGCCGACGGGGAAGCCGGCGTCCAGCAGCTCAGCGCCGTAGAGCAGGAACAGCAGGGCGCTGCCGATGACCAGCAGCACCGCCAGCACCGTCGCCCCCCGTGGCGACAACCCACGCAGCGCCAGCAGGATCAGCCCCAGCAAGGCGTACAGCGAAAGGATCTCGCCATAGAACAGCAGTGCGCCATGTACCAGGCCGATGGCCAGCAACCCCAGCTGCCGACGCAGCATGCGTGGCACGAAACGCTCGCCGGAGCGCTCGGCGGAGGCCATCTGCAAGGTGAAGCTGTAGCCGAACAGGAAGGAGAACAGCAGGTAGAACTTGGCCTCGAAGAAAATCGATACCAGCCAGCGGACCAGGTGGTCGAGGGCGCTGGAGTAGGTCGGGTTGCTGACCGGCGAGGCGTAGTAGGGGTCGGCGAAGGACCAGATGTTCACCGCCAGGATGCCCAGCAGGGCGAACCCACGCAGCGCATCCACATGTTGCAGGCGGGCCGGTTGCCGGGCGCCAGGTCGGGTTGGTTGCATGTTCAGTTTCCTTGCAGCAGGTGCAGTGCCAGTTGCTGCAGCATGGGCGCCTGGGTTTGGGGGGTGAACTGCGGATCGACGGCGATGCGGGTGAACAGACCGTCAATGAGCGCGGCCAGCCAGGTGGCGGCCTGGTCAGCGCACAGTTCGGCACGGGTCAGGCCCAGGTCGCTGGCCTGGCGGACCAGGGCCGCGAGGCCGCTGCGCAGCAACTGGTCGTTGTGGCGCGCCAGCCGGGCGACCTCGGCGTCCCTGTGGCTGAGTGCGGCAATCTCCAGGGCCAGGCCGGTGTAGTTCGGGTCCTCTGCCAGTTGGCAGACGTGCTGGAGAAACCCCTGCAAGGCCAGAAGCGGTGCCTGCTGTTGCAGCAGCTGGTCCATGGCTTGCTGGATTTCCAGGCCTTCGCGGGCGATCAGTGCCAGTAGCACGGCTTGTTTGCTGGGGAAGTAGTGGAACAGATTACCGGCGCTCATATCGGCCAGCAGGCAGATGTCTGCGGTGCGGGTGGCGACAAAGCCGCTCTGGGCAAAGCAGCGGGCGGCGGCATCCAGTAGCGCGTTACACCGGGCTTCTCGTTGGGCAGGGTTGGCAGGGCGCATGCGTTGGGCCTTTCGAATTAATTGATCGGTCACTCAATTAACTCAGGGCCGCGTCGCCCCGGCAATGCAATTCTTGTGAAAAAGAGTCAACAAGGCGGGGCGACGCGCGACGTGTCGCCAGACTGGCGCCGGTGGGCGCTCAGCCTTGCTGTTGCCCCGGGTTTTCCAGGCATTGCACTTGCGTGGCAGGCAGTTGGCCTTTTCGCGTGCGCCAGGTCAGCGAGGAGAGGCTGGGAAGATAGCCGCGCTGCAGCGCTTGCTGGTAACAGGCCACGGCCCGAGCTTCGTCGCGGGTACCCCAGCGGTTGTTGGCCAGGGCATCGCCAAGGGTGTCGTAGAGCATGCCCGAGTCCAGCTTGCGCAACGCCTGCATGATCGTGGCTTCGGCCTGGGCCGGGTTCTGGCAGATTGCACCATCGCCCGCAGGGTCGCAGTAGTACATGGAAAGCATGACGGCTGCATCGGCATCGGTCTGGGCGTAAGGCAGCAGCAGCTCCTCTGCTTCTCCTGGCTTGAGCTCCGGTGCCATGCCCGAGTACCCCAGGCTGACGGCTTGCACGGCAGCCTTGGCCGAGCCATGCCTGGCGGCATCCAGCAGGATGCTCTGGCCCAGTTCGAAGAAGTACCCGGTCAACAGATACTGCTCGCGCCCGCCATAACCCAGGAACAGGTCGGCCTTGCGCTGCTGGCGCTGCATGGCGGTTTCCGCGACGGGAGCCTTCTGGTCGAGCAGGCCGTCCATGGACCATTGTTCGATGCGCACCAGTTGCCAGCAGGCACCCTGTTCGAACACAAAGGCCTGGACCACATCCCCCAGGGCGTCATGGACCACCAGGGTCTGGCCTTCCCAGCGGGTTTGCAGCCCGGCTTGGGCCTGGGCCTTGGGGGAGAGCAGGGCCAGCAGCGAGCGATTGTCGCCCGTCAGCTTGTGCCAGGTAGTGACTTCCCTGCCCTGGTCGTCATAAACCGGGCGTTGTTCGATCAACGGTGACTGGGTGAAGGCCTGTTGCAGTTCGGGGCTGTCGGCAAAGGCCTGGGCGAAGGTCGGCAGGTCTTGGGAGGGGCAAGCCACCGGCCCGGCCTGGGCGGCGCTGCCGAACAACAGGCCCAGGGCAGCCAGGAGCAACCCTGTGTGGGCACGATGGGATTCAATGGGCATGTGCCAACTCCAGGTGATCGAGCCGTTGGCACAGCCGTTGCGTCAGCCAGATAGCCAGCAACGGGGCAACGCCGCTCAGGAAACAGTAGACGTAGCCGCGTATCGGGTTCTCGGGGAACAGGGCCCAGACATTGAACAGTACCAGGGCGGCCACCAGGCCCACCTTGAGCCTCAGGCCCGGCAACAGGGCCAGCAGCGCACTGACCACGATCAGCAGAAAGAACGGCAGCTGCGCCATCGGCTCCAGAACCGCCGGATTGAACAGCTTGCGGTACAACGGGATGCCCCAGGCGTGAGCCAGGTAGAACAGCAGCACCGGCAGCGAGTGGACCGCCAGGCCGATGCCGATGCGCACCATCTGGTCGCGGTTGCTGTTGTCGTGGCTGAGACGTCGCGCTCGCTGGCGATCCAGGGAGGCCTTGATGGGGGTATGACGGGACATGGAGCACGTCCTTGCTGCCGAAGGGGATTCAGGGGCCGGTCAGGGGGAGCCGGCGCTTCATGGCGGCGGATAGTGCCGTAACTCGTGACGCTAATCCAGCCTGGCGAACGCGCGTGCAAACGCACGCTTCGGGTCCGCCGCTGCCAGGGTTCCTTTCGAGCCGGGGCAGTATCGGCCGAGGCTGGATCTTGCCGTGGAATCAGGTGCTGCAAAGGCGGTGGGTGGCGTTGGTCGGAAGTGGCTGAAGCAACATTCAGAAGCACTATCGTTCCCTGGCTCAGGGCACTTGTCTCTAGGCTTGAAGCCTGAATATCTGCGAGCACTTTTTCTTGGGAGGTGGCAAATGAATACCCGTGGCTTGCTCGATCAACTCTTGAAGTCCGGCCAGGAGCTTTTGCAGAACAAGGCGGGTGCTGCCCCGCAGGCCAAACCACAGGGTGATGCCGTTGGCCTGGGTGCCTTGCTCGGCGGCAAGACCGGCAATCTGGGAGGGCTGCTCTCCGGTGCTGGAGGCGGTGCGTTGGCCGCCGGTGCCATGGGCCTGTTGCTGGGCAACAAGAAGGCCCGCCAGTTCGGCGGCAAGGCACTGGCCTATGGTGGCCTGGCAGCCCTCGGGGTGCTGGCCTACAAGGCCTATGGCAACTGGCAGGCGCAGCAGGCTGGTGCACCACGCAACGAGCCGCAGACCCTCGATCGCCTGCCGGCCCAGCAAGCCGAGCAGCATAGCCAGGCCATCCTCAAGGCCCTGGTGGCAGCGGCCAAGGCCGATGGTCATGTGGATGAGCGCGAGCGAGCCCTGATCGAAGGCGAGTTCAGCCGGCTGGACAACGACCCGCAATTGCAGCGCTGGCTGCACGATGAGCTGAACAAGCCCCTGGACCCGGCCGATGTGGCTCGGGCGGCCAGCACCCCGGAAATGGCCGCCGAGATGTACCTGGCCAGCCTGCTGCTGGTGGACGAGCAGCACTTCATGGAAAAGGCCTACCTGGAAGAGCTGGCGCGCCAGTTGCAACTGGCCCCGGGGCTCAAGGCCGAACTGGAACAGCAGGTACGCCAGGGCGAGGGGTGAGATGGCCGCCTGCCAGGGATGGCGGTTATGCCTCGGGTAATTGCCGAAATGCCTGGCTGAAGCGGCTGGCTGCGCGCAATACCGCTATCCAGAGCGGTTGCACAAATTGATTGAAAGTCCTCCCCGTGTCGTTAAACCGCCCATAAAACCAGGATCGTCCTCGGCTATACTCCCCCCATTTTTGAATGGGTTCGAGGGCTGACTGTGAAGAATTGGACATTGCGCCAACGCATTTTGGCGAGCTTTGCGGTGATCATCGCCATCATGCTGCTGATGGTCGTCGTCTCGTACTCGCGACTGCTCAAGATCGATGCCGGCGAGCAGCGGGTCCGCGACGATGCGGTGCCCGGGGTCTATTTCAGTTCGATGATCCGCAGCGCCTGGGTCGATACCTATATCCAGACCCAGGAAATCATCGGGCTCAAGCAGAATCAGGACATCAGTGCCGAGGACGCGGCCGACTTCAAGGCCTTCGAGCAGCGCCTGGTCACGCAGATGGACAACTACAGGAAGACCATCAACAGCCGGGAGGACCAGAGTGAATTCGACGCCTTCGAAAAGGATCACCAGGAATTCAACCGCATCCAGGTAGCGGTACTCGACCTATATGAGCGCAAGCAGGGCGCCGAGGCCATCCGCCTGTTCAACGAGCAACTGACCCCGGCCTGGATCACAGGCCGCACGAAGCTCAACGACATCATCAGCGAAAACAAGGCCGTGGCCGATGCCGCCACCGCCGCGATAGACGACGCCGTGGCGACGGCCAAGGTCAGCATGGGCGTGTCGTTGCTGCTGGCAGTGCTGGCGGCTGGCCTGTGCGGCCTGCTGCTGATGCGCGCGATCATGTCGCCGATGAACCGCATCGTCGACCTCCTGGATATCATGCGCACCGGTGACCTGAGCGGGCGCCTGAACCTGGAGCGCAAGGACGAATTCGGCGCCGTGGAAACCGGCTTCAACGACATGATGAGCGAGCTGGCGACCCTGGTATCCCAGGCCCAGCGTTCCTCGGTACAGGTCACGACCTCGGTCACCGAGATCGCCGCCACGTCCAAGCAGCAACAGGCCACGGCGACCGAGACGGCCGCCACCACCACGGAGATCGGCGCCACTTCGCGGGAAATCGCCGCGACCTCGCGGGACCTGGTGCGCACCATGACCGAAGTGTCCAGCGCTGCCGACCAGGCCTCTGTGCTTGCCGGCTCCGGCCAGCAGGGCCTGGCGCGAATGGAAGACACCATGCACTCGGTCATGGGCGCGGCGGACCTGGTGAACGCCAAGCTGGGGATCCTCAACGAGAAGGCCGGCAACATCAACCAGGTGGTGGTGACCATCGTCAAGGTTGCCGACCAGACCAACCTGCTGTCGCTCAATGCCGCCATCGAGGCGGAGAAGGCTGGCGAATACGGACGCGGGTTTGCCGTGGTGGCCACCGAAGTGCGGCGCCTGGCGGACCAGACGGCAGTGGCGACCTACGACATCGAACAGATGGTTCGCGAGATCCAGTCGGCGGTGTCGGCGGGGGTCATGGGTATGGACAAGTTCTCCGAGGAGGTGCGCCGCGGCATGGCCGAAGTGCAGCAGGTGGGCGAACAGCTGTCGCAGATCATCCACCAGGTCCAGGCCCTGGCGCCCAGGGTGCTGATGGTCAACGAAGGCATGCAGGCGCAAGCTACCGGCGCCGAGCAGATCAACCACGCGCTGGTGCAACTGGGCGATGCCAGCAGCCAGACCGTCGAGTCCCTGCGCCAGGCCAGCTTCGCCATCGATGAGCTGAGCCAGGTGGCCGTAGGGCTGCGCAGTGGCGTTTCGCGTTTCAAAGTCTGATGGATGAGCTCGCGCACAAGCGCAATGGCGCTACCGGGGCCAAAAGCGTCCTGTTCCTGGTGTTCCGCATCGGCGGCGAGCGGTATGCGCTGCGCGCCGTGGATGTAGTGGAGGTATTGCCGCGCCTGCAGCTCAAGCCCATCGCCCAGGCCCCGGCCTGGGTTGCCGGGGTGTTTGCCTACCGCGGAGTGGTGGTGCCGGTCGTCGACCTGTGCCAGCTGACCTTCGGCCACCCGGCGCAGTTGCGCACCAGCACCCGGTTGGTGCTGGTGCACTACTGCAGCGATGCGCAGCAGCCCGCCCGGGTGCTGGGGCTGTTGCTGGAACAGGCCAACGACACCCTGCGCTGCGATCCGGCGCGCTTCCAGTCCTATGGCCTGGATAACCCGCTGGCACCCTACCTGGGGCCGGTGCTGGAGGATGCCGAGGGCCTGCTGCAGTGGGTGCGGGTCGACGATCTGCTGGGGCCGCCGGTGCGCGAGCTGTTGTTTCCCAGCCCGCCGCTGGATCCGGCTGAGCTTGGGGAGCCTCGATGAGCGCCGAGCAACGGTTTTTCGACTTCCTCAAGGAGCGCATTGGCCTGGACGTCGCCTCCGTGGGGCCGGCGATCATCGAGCGGGCGGTGCGCCAGCGCTGCAATGCCTTGCATATCCAGGGCAGCGACGAATATTGGCAGCGGCTGCTGGGTTCGCGGGACGAGCAGCAGGCGCTGATCGAGGCGGTGATCGTTCCCGAGACCTGGTTCTTCCGCTACCCGGAATCCTTCGCCACCCTGGTCAAGCTGGCCACTGCACGCCTGGCCCAGATCAAGGGCATGCGCGCCTTGCGGTTGCTGAGCCTGCCCTGTTCCACCGGCGAGGAGCCCTATTCGATCGCAATGGCCCTGCTCGACGGTGGCCTGGCACCCCATCAGTTCAAGGTCGATGGCCTGGACGTCAGCCCATTGTCGGTGGAACGCGCCAAGCGCGCGGTCTACGGCAAGAACTCCTTTCGCGGACAGGACACCGGGTTTCGTGAGCGCCACTTCGTCGCCGATGGCGACCGCTACAGCCTGAGCGAACGGGTCCGTGAGCAGGTGCGCTTGCAGGTCGGCAACGTGTTGGAGCCGGGGTTGCTGGCCTCCGAGCCGGTCTTCGACTTCGTGTTCTGCCGCAACCTGCTGATCTACTTCGACCAGCCGACCCAGCGCCAGGTGTTCGAAGTGCTCAAGCGCCTGACCCATGAAGAGGGCGTGCTGTTCATCGGCCCGGCCGAGGGCAGCTTGCTGGGGCGCCTGGGCATGCGTTCGATCGGCATTCCCCAGTCTTTCGCCTTCAGCCGGTACAGCGAGCCCGAGCCCACGCCGGCCCCGGTGCTGCCCTTGCCGCTGCCGTTGCCGATCCCGCCGCGCAGTGTGGTGGTGCCGCCGCGCCCGCGTCCTTTTACCGCACGGGCCGCGCAACCGGTGGCCGCGCCCGCAGAGCCGGCCAGCGAGGCCGCCAGCCTGCTGGCCAGCATCGCCACGCTGGCCAACGAGGGCAAGAGCGCCGAAGCCCGCGCCGCCTGTGAGCGCTACCTGCAGCAGCATGAGCCGGTGGCCCAGGTGTTCTACTGGCTGGGCCTGCTCAGCGACGTGGCCGGCAACGCCATGGAGGCCCAGGGTTTCTATCGCAAGGCCCTGTACCTGGCGCCGCAGCACCCCGAGGCCCTGGCGCACCTGGCTGCGCTGCTGGCCTCCCAGGGTGATGTGGCCGGCGCCCAACGTTTGCAGGAGCGTGCCGCCCGCAGCTCTCGCACCGCCGACAGTGAGTTGAAACGATGAGCCATCCCTACTCATTGGATGTGACCCGTGAAGATGCGCAGGCCATCGATGATTGCTGGAACCGCATCGGCATCCATGGCGACAAGTCCTGTCCGCTGCTGGCCGAGCATATCCATTGCCGCAACTGCTCGGTGTATTCCGCCGCTGCCACGCGCCTGCTGGACCGCTATTCGTTGCGCCAGGAGGACCTTGAGCACTCGGTGGCCCATGAGGTCGACAGCGCGGTAGCGACCCGTTCGCTGGTGATGTTCCGCCTTGGCGAGGAGTGGCTGGGCCTGCCGACCCGCTGCTTGCTGGAGGTGGCACCACAGCAGGCGATTCACTCCCTGCCGCATCAGCGCTCGCGGGCGCTGCTGGGGGTGGCCAATGTCCGAGGCGCGCTGGTGGCCTGCCTGTCGCTGACCGAATTGCTGGGGCTCGACAGCACGCCCGCGGTGGCTGCCGCGGGACGGGTGATGCCGCGGATGCTGATCATTGGGGCCGACGGTGGCCCGGTAGTGGTGCCGGTGGACGAGGTGCTTGGCATCCACGCCATCGAGGAACGCATTCTCGACCACGCTTCGACTTCCGGCGAACAGGCCAGTGCCAAGTACACCCGTGGCGTGCTGCAATGGCAGGGACGCAGCCTGCGCTTGCTGGATGAAGAGCAACTGCTCTCGGCCGTGACCCGGAGCCTCACATGACCCCCGATCAAATGCGCGATGCCTCGCTGCTGGAGCTTTTCAGCCTGGAAGCCGAAGCCCAGACCCAGGTGCTCAGCGCCGGCCTGCTGGCCCTGGAGCGCAACCCGACCCAGGCCGACCAGCTGGAAGCCTGCATGCGCGCGGCCCATTCCCTCAAGGGGGCGGCACGGATCGTCGGGGTCGATGCGGGCGTCAGCGTGGCCCATGTCATGGAGGATTGCCTGGTCAGTGCCCAGGAAGGACGGCTGTACTTGCAGCCCGAGCACATCGACGCCCTGCTCCAGGGCACCGACCTGCTGATGCGCATCGCCACCCCGGGCGGTGCCGAACTGGTGGCGCTGGACATTCCGGCCTACGTGGCACTGATGGAGCGCCTGCTGACCCAGGGACCGGACGCCACGAGTGGATCGCCCTCCATGCCGGCGACCGTTTCCGGGGGCGTACTCGGCTCATCGGTGGACGCTGTACTGGAAGCTGCGGCACACGCGCTGGCGGAGCCCGAGCCAGCGCCATCCGACGAGCCCGCCCTGGCCCCGCACCGCGGGCGGCGTGTCAGTGATGGCGGCGAGCGGGTGCTGCGGGTCACCGCCGAGCGGCTCAACAGCCTGCTGGACCTGTCCAGCAAGTCCCTGGTGGAGACCCAGCGGCTCAAGCCCTACCTGGCCACCTTGCAGCGTCTCAAGCGGATCCAGAACAACAGCCTGGCAGCACTGGAAAACCTCAACCTGCATCTCAAGGAGCATGCCCTTGGCCTGGAGGCCCAGGAAGCCCTGGAGGATGCACGCCGGCTGCTGGCCGAATCCCAGCAGCTGCTGGCGGAAAAGACCGCCGAGCTCGATGAGTTTGGCTGGCAGGCCAGCCAGCGGGCGCAGGTGCTCTATGACACGGCCCTGGCTTGCCGGATGCGGCCTTTCGCCGACGTGCTGGGTGGCCAGGTGCGCATGGTCCGCGACCTGGGTCGCAGCCTGGGCAAACAGGTGCGCCTGGAAATCGAAGGGGAAAAGACCCAGGTCGATCGTGATGTGCTGGAAAAACTCGAGGCCCCGCTGACCCATCTGCTGCGCAACGCCGTCGACCATGGCATCGAGCTGCCCGAGCAGCGGCTGCTGGCGGGCAAGCCGGCCGAAGGGCTGATTCGCTTGCGGGCCTCCCACCAGGCTGGGTTGCTGGTGCTGGAGTTGAGCGACGACGGGCATGGGGTGGACTTGGAGCGCCTGCGGCTGAGTATTGTCGAACGCCATTTGTCACCAGCCGAGACCGCAGCGCAACTCAGCGAGGAAGAACTGCTGACCTTCCTGTTCCTGCCGGGCTTCAGCCTGCGGGACAAGGTCACCGAGGTCTCCGGGCGGGGCGTCGGCCTGGATGCGGTGCAGCACATGGTGCGCCAACTGCGCGGAGCGGTGGTGCTGGAGCAGGTCTCCGGCCAGGGCAGCCGATTCCACCTGGAGGTGCCATTGACCCTGTCGGTGGTGCGCAGTCTGGTGGTGGAGGTGGGCGGCGAAGCCTATGCCTTCCCGCTGGCCCACATCGAGCGCATGTGCGACCTGGAGCCGGAGCAGATCGTCCAGGTGGAAGGGCGCCAGCATTTCTGGCACGAAGGCCGGCATGTCGGCCTGGTGGCGGCCAGCCAGCTGTTGCAGCGGCCGGCGTCCCAGGACGGTGCCGCGACCTTGAAGGTGGTGGTGATCCGCGAGCGTGAAGCGATCTACGGGATCGCCGTGGAGCGTTTCATCGGCGAGCGCACCCTGGTGGTGCTGCCGCTGGACGAGCGCCTGGGCAAGATCCAGGACATTTCCGCCGGCGCCTTGCTGGATGACGGCCGAGTGGCACTGATCGTCGATGTCGAGGACATGCTGCGTTCGGTCGACAAGCTGCTCGATACCGGTCGCCTGGAGCGCATTGCCCGACATCACCAGCAGCATGCGCAGGCCGCGCGCAAGCGTATCCTGGTGGTCGACGACTCGCTGACAGTGCGTGAATTGCAGCGCAAGCTGCTGATCAACCGTGGTTACGACGTGGCCGTGGCCGTGGACGGCATGGACGGCTGGAATGCCCTGCGTTCGGAGAGCTTCGACCTGCTGATCACCGACATCGACATGCCTCGGATGGATGGAATCGAATTGGTCACACTCCTGCGCCGTGACAATCGCCTGCAGTCGCTGCCGGTGATGGTGGTGTCCTACAAGGATCGTGAGGAAGACCGGCGCCGTGGACTGGATGCCGGTGCCGACTATTATCTAGCCAAAGCCAGTTTCCATGACGACGCCCTGCTGGATGCGGTGGTGGAGCTGATTGGAGGAGCGCGGGCATGAAGATAGCGATAGTCAACGACATGCCCATGGCGGTCGAGGCCCTGCGCCGGGCGCTGGCCTTCGATCCCAGCCACGAGGTGGTGTGGGTCGCGACCAATGGCGCAGACGCGGTGAAGTATTGCGCGGAGCTGACGCCGGACCTGATCCTCATGGATCTGATCATGCCGGTGATGGACGGGGTCGAGGCCACGCGGCGGATCATGGCCGAGTCGCCGTGCGCCATCGTGATCGTCACCGTCGATCGTCACCAGAATGTGCACCGGGTGTTCGAGGCCATGGGCCACGGCGCCCTGGATGTGGTGGACACCCCGGCGCTGGGGGCGGGCAACGCCCAGGAGGCGGCAGCTCCGCTGCTGCGCAAGATCCTCAATATCGGCTGGCTGATCGGCCAGCGCGGCAGTCGCGTGCGTTCCGCACCGATTCCCCTGCGCAGCGGTGCGCCTCGCCAGAGCCTGGTGGCCATTGGTTCTTCCGCTGGCGGGCCCGCGGCCCTGGAAGTGCTGCTCAAGGGCTTGCCAAAGGACTTTCCCGCAGCCATCGTGCTGGTCCAGCATGTCGATCAGGTGTTTGCCGCGGGCATGGCCGAATGGCTCAGCAGCGCATCGGGACTGTCGGTGCGCCTGGCCCGGGAAGGCGAGCCGCCGCAAAGCGGCACGGTGCTGCTGGCGGGCACCAATCATCACATCCGCCTGTTGAAGAACGGCACGCTGGCCTATACCGCCGAGCCGGTTAACGAGATCTACCGACCTTCCATCGATGTGTTTTTCGAAAGTGTCGCCAGCTACTGGAACGGTGATGCGGTGGGCGTACTGCTGACGGGCATGGGGCGAGACGGTGCCCAGGGCTTGAAGCTGATGCGCGATCAGGGTTATCTGACCATCGCCCAGGACCAGAACAGTAGCGCGGTGTATGGCATGCCCAAGGCGGCCGCTGCCATCGGTGCCGCCGCAGAGATTCGCCCGCTGGACAAGATCGCTCCACGTTTGCTGGAGATATTTGCCAAATGACTGATAAACGCAGCTGTCCTGGTCAGGTAGCAATTCAGGTGACAACCCATGAATGATTTACAGCTCGACGAATTCAAGACCGACGAAAACGCCGCCATGGTGTTGCTGGTAGACGACCAGGCCATGATCGGCGAGGCGGTTCGGCGTGGGTTGGCGAATGAGGAAAACATCGACTTCCACTTCTGCGCCGATCCCCACCAGGCCATTGCCCAGGCGATCCGCATCAAGCCCACGGTGATTCTCCAGGACCTGGTGATGCCGGGCCTGGATGGCCTGACCCTGGTGCGCGAGTACCGCAACCATCCGGCGACCCAGAATATCCCGATCATCGTCCTGTCCACCAAGGAAGACCCGCTGATCAAGAGTGCGGCCTTCGCCGCCGGGGCCAACGACTACCTGGTCAAGCTGCCGGACAACATCGAGCTGGTAGCGCGGATTCGCTACCACTCGCGCTCCTACATGACCCTGCTGCAGCGGGAT
Organism: Pseudomonas sp. L5B5; assembly: GCF_020520285.1. NCBI lineage: Bacteria > Pseudomonadati > Pseudomonadota > Gammaproteobacteria > Pseudomonadales > Pseudomonadaceae > Pseudomonas > Pseudomonas sp. L5B5. The sequence goes on along the minus strand of NZ_CP084742.1, from coordinate 2,919,926 downwards.
GCGGCCTACCGGGCGTTGCGTGTCAGCCAGCAGCAGCTGCTGGACACCAACCTGGTGCTGCAGCGCCTGATGAACTCCGATGGCTTGACCGGACTGTCCAATCGCCGGCACTTCGACGAGTACCTGGAACTCGAGTGGCGCCGGGCGATGCGCGAGCAGACCCAGCTGTCGCTGCTGATGATCGATGTCGATTACTTCAAGACCTACAACGATACCTTCGGCCACCTGGAAGGCGATGAAGCCTTGCGCAAGGTGGCCACGGCCATCCGTGAGGCCAGCAGCCGGCCCTCCGACCTGCCGGCGCGCTATGGTGGCGAGGAGTTCGTGCTGGTGTTGCCCAACACCTCGCCGGGCGGGGCGCGGCTGGTGGCCGAGAAGCTGCGCCAGACCGTGGAGGCACTGAAGATCCCCCATATCGCACCGGTGGAAGGTGCCAGCCTGACCATCAGCATTGGCCTGTCGACCGTGACGCCACAACCCAACAGCCACTGTCGGCAGTTGATCTCTGCGGCGGACAAAGGGCTTTACCTGGCCAAGAACAACGGGCGCAACCAGGTCGGGATCGAGTAACCGCCTCAGCCCTGAGGCAGGTTGCCCCCGGATACTTCGATAAAGGTATCGGGAAGCAGGTAATAGCTATGGCTCGAGGTTTGCGGACAGGTCAGCAGCACCGCCTCGACCCTGTACCGGGTATGGGTTTTGAGTGTTCCATCGGCGAACAGATTGCCGATCAGGTTGCTGGCGGCGATGGGGTAGTCACCGAAGGTGTAGCGCCAGTGGCCATTTCTGGGGACGTTGACCCAGGTGGCGCTGAACTGCGCCTGCAACCATAGGGTTCGCGTGCCCACCGTGCTTTCCATGGCGCGGGTGCGGTAGTAGACCCACCACCAGAGGACCACCGCCCACAGCACCGCCAGCGCCCAGGCCAGCTGCGGGCTGGTGAGCAGGCCGATACCCAGCACTGGCAGGGCGGCGAACAGGCTCAGGATGAAGTACACGACAGCCCGCGAGCCCCTCTGGTTGCGCCGCTCCCGGGCGCTGATGTGGCGGATTTCTGCCTCGCTGAGGGTTCTCTCCATGTAGGACGGCTTCCTGATTCTGCTGGCGTGGCGTGAAGGGAATGAAGTGCGTACCCGGATTGTATAGGCCCCGGTACCCGGGTGATGGGGCTATTCGCGGTTAAAGCCGCCAAGCGGGCTGCCGTGATTCGGCGTTTCCGTTATAATCGTCGGCTTTCAAAAGTTCGCCAGCGAGTGCCGCCATCCATGGAAATCAACCCGATCCTGAACACCATCAAGGACCTGACCGAGCGTTCCCAGTCCATTCGGGGGTATCTTTGACTACGATCAAAAGCATGACCGCCTGATCGAAGTCAACCGCGAGCTGGAAGACCCCAACGTCTGGAACAAGCCCGAGTACGCCCAGGCGCTGGGCCGCGAGCGCGCCATGCTGGTCCAGGTCGTCGAGACCCTGGACACGCTGTCCGGTGGCCTGGCCGACTGCAAGGACCTGCTCGACATGGCCGTCGAGGAAGATGACGAAGGTGCCGTAGGCGACGTCGAGACCGAGCTGCAGAACCTGGATGAACTCCTGGCGAAGCTTGAGTTCCGTCGCATGTTCAGCGGCGAGATGGACATGAACAACGCCTACCTGGATATCCAGGCGGGTTCCGGCGGCACCGAGGCGCAGGACTGGGCCAACATCCTGCTGCGCATGTACCTGCGCTGGGCCGACAAGCGCGGCTTCGACGCCACTATCATGGAGCTGTCCGAGGGTGAAGTCGCCGGCATCAAGGGTGCCACCGTGCACATCAAGGGCGAGTACGCCTTTGGCTGGCTGCGTACCGAGATCGGTGTGCATCGCCTGGTTCGCAAGAGCCCGTTCGACTCCGGCGCACGTCGCCACACGTCGTTCTCTGCGGTGTTCGTATCGCCCGAGATCGACGACAAGGTCGAGATCGAGATCAACCCGGCCGACCTGCGCATCGACACCTATCGCTCATCGGGCGCCGGCGGCCAGCACGTGAACACCACCGACTCGGCGGTGCGTATCACCCACGTACCGACCAACACCGTGGTCAGTTGCCAGAACGAACGCTCCCAGCACGCCAACAAGGACACCGCCATGAAAATGCTGCGGGCCAAGTTGTACGAGCAGGAAATGCAAAAGCGCAACGCCGCCTCGCAAGCGCTGGAAGACACCAAGTCGGACATCGGCTGGGGCCACCAGATCCGCTCCTACGTACTGGATGACTCTCGCATCAAGGACCTGCGCACCGGCGTCGAGCGCAGCGACTGCCAGAAGGTCCTCGACGGCGACCTCGACCAATACCTGGAAGCGAGCCTCAAGCAGGGGCTGTAAACCGCACACCACCGCCGCGATACCGGCTGCTCGCCGGTATCGCGTGCCCTGCCCGAAAAGGGCAACGAACACCTGATGGAAAAAATGACGACATGAGCGACCTCAAGACCGAATCGCAAGACCTGCAACAGGAAGAGAACACCCTGATCGCCCTGCGCAAGGAAAAACTTGCCGCCGAGCGTGCCAAGGGTAACGCCTTCCCCAACGACTTCCGTCGCGACAGCTACTGCAACGACCTGCAGAAACAGTACGCGGACAAGACCAAGGAAGAGCTGGAAGCAGCCGCGATCCCGGTCAAGGTTGCCGGCCGCATCATGCTCAACCGTGGCTCGTTCATGGTGATCCAGGACATGACCGGTCGTATCCAGGTCTATGTCAACCGCAAGACCCTGCCGGAAGAAACCCTGGCCGCGGTCAAGACCTGGGACCTGGGCGACATCATCAGCGCCGAAGGCACCCTGGCCCGTTCGGGCAAGGGCGACCTGTACGTCGAGATGACCAACGTGCGCCTGCTGACCAAGTCGCTGCGTCCGCTGCCCGACAAGCACCACGGCCTGACCGACACCGAGCAGCGCTATCGCCAGCGTTACGTCGACCTGATGGTCAACGAGGAAACCCGCCACACCTTCCGTGTGCGTTCCCAGGTGATCTCGCACATCCGCAAGTTCCTGATCGAGCGCGACTTCCTCGAAGTCGAGACGCCGATGCTGCAGACCATTCCTGGCGGTGCGGCGGCCAAGCCGTTCGAAACCCACCACAACGCCCTGGACATGGCCATGTTCCTGCGCATCGCGCCGGAGCTGTACCTCAAGCGCCTGGTGGTAGGTGGCTTTGAAAAGGTGTTCGAGATCAACCGCAACTTCCGTAACGAAGGCGTTTCGACTCGTCACAACCCAGAATTCACCATGCTCGAGTTCTACCAGGCCTACGCCGACTACAACGACAACATGGACCTCACCGAAGAGCTGTTCCGCGAGCTGGCGCAGCTGGTACTGGGCACCACCGACGTGCCGTACGGCGACAAGGTGTTCCACTTCGGCGAGCCGTTCGTGCGCCTGTCGGTGTTCGACTCGATCCTCAAGTACAACCCCGAGCTGACCGCTGCCGACCTGCAGGACGTCGACCGCGCTCGTGACATCGCCAAGAAGGCCGGTGCCAAGGTGCTGGGCCATGAAGGCCTGGGCAAGCTGCAGGTGATGATTTTCGAAGAACTGGTCGAGCACAAGCTGGAACAGCCGCACTTCATCACCGAGTACCCGTTCGAAGTGTCGCCGCTGGCGCGCCGCAACGACGACAATCCGGCTGTTACCGATCGCTTCGAGCTGTTCATCGGTGGCCGCGAAATCGCCAATGCCTACTCCGAGCTCAACGATGCCGAAGACCAGGCCGAGCGCTTCCTGGCCCAGGTGGCCGAGAAGGACGCCGGTGACGACGAGGCGATGCACTACGACGCCGACTTCGTGCGTGCCCTGGAATACGGCATGCCGCCAACCGCCGGTGAAGGCATCGGCATCGACCGCCTGGTGATGCTGCTGACCAACTCGCCGTCGATTCGCGATGTGATCCTGTTCCCGCACATGCGGCCACAGGCCTAAGATGTAGCGAATGAGAAGCCGCCTTCAACAGGCGGCTTTTTATTGTCTGGTTGGCACTGACGTACCGCTTTTGATTCTGTGTGATTGATAAGAGGAATACCTGTCGTGAACCGCGCAATTGCTCAAGAAGGTGCAGCTGGCATCGCCACCGCGGTGGCTGAAAGTGTTCAGTATCAGGGCCGCAAGGCCAGTCGCCAGGGCAGTGAACAGCGCAGGCAGGAGATCCTCGATGCGGCCATGCGCATCGTCGTGCGTGATGGCGTGCGGGCCGTGCGTCACCGCGCGGTAGCCGCCGAAGCCGGTGTGCCGTTGTCGGCCACCACCTATTACTTCAAGGATATCGATGACCTGCTCACCGATACCTTCGCCCAGTACGTCGAGCGCAGCGCGGCGTTCATGGCCAAGCTGTGGACCAGCAACGAAGGCCTGCTGCGGGAGATGGTGGCCTATGGCGACGGCAGCCCGGACTCTCGTTCGCAGCTGGCCGACGACATCGCCCGCATGACTGCCGATTATGTGCAGCGCCAGCTCAGCACCCGCCGCGAGCACCTGATGGCCGAGCAGGCGTTCCGCCAGGAGGCGCTGCTCAACCCGCGCCTGGCCCAGCTCGTGCGCTCGCACCAGCAGATCCTGCTCCAGGGCACTTGCCAGTTCTTCCAGGTCCTGGGTTCGCGGGAGCCGCAGCAGGACGCCAAGGTGTTGACGTCTATAATCGGCCGGATGGAGTATCAGGGCCTGCTCAATGGTGCCGAACCGATGGCGGAAGAAGAAATGCTCGGCATCCTGACTCGCTACATGCACCTGGTGCTGGCTTCCATGTGAGGCCGTGGCACCCTCGACGTTCTGCTCATCGTGCTGTTCTTGGGAGTGTGGGATGAAAACCTGGCGCTTGCTGCTGGCCCTGTCGTTTCTCCTGCTGGGTGGTTGCCTGGTGTCTTTCACGCAGCCTTTGCCGGCCGGGCAGGCTGCCCCCGCCGCGATTCTGGGCAAGTGGACTGGCAAGAATGCCTGGGGTGAACCCATGGACCTGCAACTCAGTCGCCTGGACGGCAATCGCTACCAGGCTGTGAGCCGTTCCAACGGTAAGGTGCGGGCGCCGGATGTCCATGAGTTCACGGTGGCTCGCCATGGCAGCCGCTGGTACTTGTCGGCTGCCGTGCCAGAGCGCTTCGGTGGGCATTTCGTCCTTGCCGGTTTCGAACTCGACGACCAGCATGAGCTGGTGCTCTTCAGCCTCGACATGGAACAGATCAACCAGGCCCTGGGTCAAAAATCCCTGAGCGGCCGCTCCTTCAGCACCGAGGCCGGCGACGGCGTACTGGTCGACAGCACGCTGGCCAACGTCTTCGCCTACCTGGATGATCCGGCCAATTCCGACGTGTTCGTCGAGGCGGCGCGCTTTCAACGGGCCGGCCAATAACCGGTTCGAACGATTCAACAGAGGGAATTTCGGGTGGACGACTACCAGCAGACGATACGCACTTTGTCCGATCGCATAGTGCTGGCACAGACACCGATCCGCGTGCTGGATGCGGTGAAGTGGGACGAGAGCATCCGCAAAGGTTTTCTCAAGGCCAAGGGCAAGGAAATGCCGGCAGTGGACCGGTCCTACTACGAAGGGCGCCCGCTGTCCTTCGACTCCGCTGCGGTGAAGCTGGAGTTCCAGAACATCGAGCGCGATATCACCCGCCAGCTGGGCCAGTTCAACCCGGTGGGACAGATCATGCGTCGCATGTGCAAGGAGTACCGGATGGTGGTGCGCATGCTCGAGGCCCGTGGCACCGCTGACTTCGGCCTGATTTCCCAGGAGCTGTATGGCGCGGCCTCGGACGCCTTCCATGCCGGCGATCCGACCCTGGCGGACCTCGGGTTGATGATGTCCGACTACCTGAACAACATCGATGGCCGTGGCGATCTCAAGGACGAGCCCAAGACCCTCAATGCCAAGGACGCGGTGAGCCTGCTGCAGAGCCGACTGAACAAGGTGTTCGGCGAGGCCGAGGAAACCATCCGGGTGTTCGAGTCCGACGGCATCGTCGCCGATGCGGCGGCAGGCGCGGACTACATCAAGATCCGCAGCGATGCGATGTTCAACGACCGTGACGTACGGGCGCTGGAAGTCCACGAGGGGCTGGTGCACGTGGGCACGACCTTGAATGGCCTGAACCAGCCGATCTGCACCTTCCTGGCCAAGGGCCCGCCCTCGTCGACGGTGACGCAGGAGGGCCTCGCGATCCTCATGGAGATCATCACCTTCGCCTCTTACCCCAGCCGCCTGCGCAAGCTGACCAACCGTACCCGGGCCATCCACATGGTCGAGGAGGGGGCGGACTTCCTGCAGGTGTTCGAGTTCTTTCGGGAGCAGGGGTTCGAGATGGCCGAGAGCTATGGCAACGCTAGCCGGGTATTTCGCGGTTCGGTGCCCACGGGACTGCCTTTTACCAAGGACTTGTCCTATCTCAAGGGCTTCATCATGGTTTACAACTACATTCAGCTGGCTGTGCGCAAAGGCAAGCTGGAGCAGGTGCCGTTGCTGTTCTGCGGCAAGACCACCCTGGAAGACATGCGCACCTTGCGCCAGCTGGTGGACGAAGGGCTGGTGGTGGCGCCCAAGTACCTGCCCGATCAGTTCCGCGACATGAACGCCCTGTCGGCATGGATGTGTTTCTCCAACTTCCTCAATCATCTGAGCCTGGACCGGATCGAGGCCGACTATTCCAACATCCTTTGACTGCTGCCGGGGGGCGCACATGGACGTATCCACAGACACCTGCAGCTGCTCGCACAGGTTGCCAAAAATACCGCAGGGGCTTCAGCGACGCTGGCAATCGCATCCGGGGTGCGGCTTCTCGCTGGCGGGGAGCTGTGGATGAACAGGTCACTCAGAGGTTGCGTGGCCCTCGCCCTGCTGCTGGGCCTGCTGCAGGGCTGCAGCTCATTGCTGTTCTACCCGGAGCCCGGCCTGCCATTCACTCCGCAGCGGGCCAAGCTCGAATACCGTGACATCACCCTGAACACCGCCGATGGCCTGAAGCTCCGTGCCTGGTGGCTGCCGGCCAAGGCCGGAGTGCCGGTCAAGGGCACGGTGCTGCATTTGCATGGCAATGGCGGCAACCTGGCGTGGCACCTGGGAGGCAGCTGGTGGTTGCCGGAGCAGGGTTACCAGGTGCTGATGCTGGACTATCGCGGTTTTGGCGTGTCCGAAGGTGAGCCCTCCCTGCCGGCGATCTACCAGGACCTCGATGCGGCCTTCAAATGGCTCGACCAGGCCCCCGAGGTGCAGGGCAAGCCGCGCGTGCTGCTCGGCCAGAGCCTGGGTGGCGCGCTGGCGATCCACTACCTGGTGGAGCATCCCGAGCGCCAGGCCCAGTTCAAGGCCATCGTCCTCGACGGTGTACCGGCCAGTTATCGCGATGTCGGGCGTTATGCCCTCAGCACCTCGTGGTTGACGTGGCCATTGCAGGTGCCGCTGTCCTGGCTGGTGCCGGATGGCGACAGCGCGATCCATTCCATGCCGCGCCTGACCGGGGTGCCCAAGCTGATCTACCACAGCCTCGACGATCAACTCGTGCCTCTTTCCAATGGCATCCGTCTGTATCAAGCTGCGCCCCCCCCCCGGGTCCTGCAGCTGACCCGCGGTGACCATGTACAAACCTTTGCCGATCCGACCTGGCGCAGCGTGATGCTGCGCTACCTCGACGATCCGCAGCATTTCGACGGGTTGCGCCGCCTGGGGGAAATCCCCAACTACCCGGCGACGCCGAATTCAGCAGTTGAACCTCCAGAGAGTCCGCAATGAGTGAAGAACGCAACGTCCTCCCAATGATCATCACCGGTATCTGCAGCATCATCGGTACCGTGGCCTGCCTGTGGTACTACGGCTACCTGCATTTCGCCAAGCCGGAGGATGCGTTGCTGCTCAACGACTTCACCATGCTCAAGACCATTCCCGGCGAAGACTACAAGGTGTCCCTGCAGCCGGCGGCGCAGGTGGCCCAATGCGTCGATGGCGTGCTGGTGCTGTTTGATACCGATCAGAAAGGCCTGACCGGTGTGCTGATCAACAACAAGAAGCAGGCGGTGCGCTGCCTGGGCCAGGAAACGCCACAACTGGTGCAGTGAGCGTCCGGCGGGCGCTGGCCGGCCTTTTCCAGATGCACAAAAAAACGCCGCGGGCCTCAAGCCCGCGGCGTTTTGTCTTACCGGCCAGTCAAGGCCGGTGCCAGCATCAGCGGACCGAAGAGCGCGGTGCCACTGGCTGGTTGTCGTTGGAAATGGTCACTTCCACGCGACGGTTCATGGCGCGGCCGGAGACGCTGCCGTTGTCGGCAACCGGGTATTCCTTGCCATAGCCCTGGGAAACGATGCGCGCAGGGTCGATACCCATGCGGATCAGGGCCATCTGTACCGAGCCGGCACGGCGCTCGGACAGCGACTGGTTGTAGGAGTCGCGACCGGTGCTGTCGGTGTAGCCTTCGACGATCACCTTGCGGTCCGGATTCTGCTGGAGGAATTGCGCCAGCTTGTTGATGTTGGCCAGGCCGCTGGACTTCAGGTCCGACTTGTTGGTGGCGAACAGCACGTCACCGAAGGTCACCAGGGTGCCGCGGTCGGTCTGCTTGGCGTTGAGGCTGGACTGCAGCTGCTTGATCTGTGCATCACGGGCATCGAGGATGGCCCGGGCGCGCTGGTCGCCAGCGTCCTTGAGCTTGATCTCGGCGGTGCGCAGGGCAATGGTTTCCTTGGCCACTTCAACGCGCTGGTTGGTCAGGTAGGCCAGCTGGTCGACCTTCTTCTCGTTTTCCTTGTCCAGGTAGGCCTGGTCGGCCTTGTTCATCCAGTCGGCGGCGTCCTTGGTTTCCAGGGCGGCGAGCTTGCTGGCCTGCGGGTTGGACTGCAGGCCCGAGAAGTTGGTCCGGGCATTTTCCAGGTTGGCATTCGGCGGGGTGGAGCAGGCCGCCAGGGCTACGCTCATGGCCAGCAGGGCAGGGATCATCAGTTGTTTGCGCATAGTGTTCGTCCTTTCAATCGATTACGAGTACGTGGGAATCGGCGGCGGCTTACTGCACGCTGCGCATACCTTCCTGACGCAGTTCCTGAACGCCTTTCTGGGAGTCCTTCAGCGCCTGCTCGGCCTTGGCGGCCTGTGCCTTGCGCTCGGCAACCCGGGCATCCCACTCGGCCTGTTCAGCCAGGCGACGAGCCTCGTCGTAGTTCTTGTCGTGCATGGCGATTTCGGCTTGCTTGAACTTGTCCTGCGCCGCCTTCATTTCCACTGCGGCGAACTCGGTGCCGCCCGCGGTTACTGCGCTATTGACCGCAGATTGGGTGACCGCGTACTGCTCGGAGGGCGGGTTCCCGGCACAACCGGCCAGTACCATGCTGCTACCGAGGGCCAGCGCGGCCAGTTTCAGTCCGCGCAGAGAGGTGAACGAGGATTTGGCAGTGCTGATCTTCATGGTCTTCAACTCCATTGGGTAACTCCTGGGAAACATCAAAATCCACCCCGGTCCAGGCGCCGTGACGCTGAGTGACGACAAGCGCTGATGGCAAAATTTGAAACGGCCGTTCCAGTGATGGCTAATGGGTGTGACCCGAGGCGTTTTTGAATAGTTCAGCGAAAGATGGCGATTGGCCAAAAAAAATCGGACATCGCGCAAAGCCCCTGAAACCGGGAACTTTTGCCGTGCGCAGGGGTATTCCCGGCTTCTCGCGAAACCGGGAATGATGAGCAGGAGCGGGCGAGCGGTTCAGTGCCTGGGCTTGTCGGACTGGCTCGACATCAGGTGCAGGTGCTGGCGTGACAAGGCCAGGAAACGAGGGGTGGGACCGACATCTTCGTACAGCGGATCGCCTTCTTCATCGACCGCCACCACGTGCTGGCCCTGGATGTAGGGGAAGCTCGCTTCGAGCTCTTCCAGGGCGGCGCCGATCAGTTCGCCCAGAAGTTCTTCGGTCTGGCGCTTGGGGTACATCTCGGAAAGGGCGGCCAGGCGTGCGGCAGCCTCCATGTCCAGATGGATCCGGTAGCCGGTTCTGGTCAGGCGACCTTTGGCGTTCTCTTCCCAGTGTTGCGCGAGTTCACGGATTTTCATGCTGACCTCGATGGATACCTGTTCGTGGCAGGTTGGCGTGGGGTGACCGGCCGGTGCCGGTGCGTGGCCCTTGTACGGCCTATTCTTGAGACTAGCCCTATTGTCGAAGGTGGGTGCCCGGTTCCGCCTGTGCTTGCTAAGGGTCCATGCAGGCGGCACTCTTGAGCCTTCCGTGCCGCCTTCTAGCCTGCTGGAGAACACCTCGATGACCGATATTGATGCGCGCTTGCGCGAAGACGTCCACCTCCTGGGTGAACTGTTGGGCAATACCATCCGGGATCAGTATGGGGAGGGGTTCCTCGACAAGATCGAGCAGATTCGCAAGGCGGCCAAGGCCGATCGCCGCAGTACGACAGGTGCCGAGCTGAGCGCCAGCCTCGATCCCCTGGGCGAGGAAGAACTGCTGCCGGTGGCACGGGCCTTCAACCAGTTCCTCAATCTGGCCAACATCGCCGAGCAGTATCAACTGATCCACCGTCGCGAGGAGTCGCAGCCGGCTCCGTTCGAGGCCCGGGTACTGCCGCAACTGCTCGGCCGCCTGCTGGCCGAAGGGCACTCGGCCGATGCCCTGGCTCGTCAGTTGGGGCGCCTGGATATCGAGCTGGTACTGACGGCGCACCCCACGGAAGTGGCGCGCCGCACCCTGATCCAGAAGTACGACGCCATTGCCGGGCAATTGGCGGCCCAGGACCATCGCGACCTGACCAGCGCCGAACGTGCCCAGATCCGCGAGCGCTTGCAGCGCCTGATTGCCGAGGCGTGGCACACCGAGGAAATCCGCCGTACCCGGCCGACCCCCGTGGACGAAGCCAAGTGGGGATTCGCGGTCATCGAGCATTCGCTGTGGCAAGCCATCCCCAACTACCTGCGCAAGGCCGACAAGGCCCTGTTCGAGGCCACCGGGCTGCACCTGCCGCTGGAAGCCGCACCGATCCGTTTTGCTTCGTGGATGGGCGGCGACCGTGATGGCAACCCGAATGTCACGGCTGCGGTCACCCGTGAAGTGCTGTTGCTGGCGCGCTGGATGGCGGCCGACCTGTACCTGCGGGATGTCGACCACCTGGCCGCGGAGCTGTCCATGCAACAGGCCAGCGCCGCGTTGCTGGCCAAGGCGGGGGACAGCGCCGAGCCTTATCGGGCGCTGCTCAAGCAACTGCGCGAACGCCTGCGGGCTACCCGCAACTGGGCCCATGCCGCGCTTGGCGCGACAGTGACTGCCGGCCCCGAGGTGCTGCAGCACAACCGCGAGCTGCTGGAACCGCTGCAACTGTGCTACCAGTCGCTGCATGAGTGCGGCATGGGGGTGATCGCCGATGGCCCGTTGCTCGATTGCCTGCGTCGGGCGGTGACCTTCGGCCTGTTCCTGGTGCGGCTGGACGTGCGCCAGGATTCCGCCCGGCATACCGCAGCCATGACCGAGATCACCGACTACCTGGGACTGGGGCGCTACGAGGACTGGAGCGAAGAGGATCGCATCACCTTCCTGATGCGCGAACTGAGCAGCCGGCGTCCGCTGCTGCCAGGCTACTTCAAGCCTTCGGCCGATACCGCCGAGGTGCTCGCCACTTGCCGCGAGATCGCCGTGGCCCCGGCGGCGTCCCTGGGGTCCTATGTGATCTCCATGGCTGGCGCCGCTTCCGATGTACTGGCCGTGCAGCTGTTGCTCAAGGAGTCCGGGGTGTTGCGGCCGATGCGCGTGGTGCCGCTGTTCGAAACCCTGGCGGACCTGGACAACGCCGGCCCGGCAATGGAGAAGCTGCTGCACCTGCCAGGTTATCGCTCGCGTCTGCAGGGGCCGCAGGAAGTGATGATCGGTTACTCCGACTCGGCCAAGGACGCTGGCACCACTGCCGCGGCCTGGGCCCAGTACCGGGCCCAGGAGCGACTGGTGGAGATCTGTCGTGAACAGCAGGTCGAGCTGCTGCTGTTCCACGGTCGCGGCGGCACCGTTGGGCGTGGCGGCGGCCCGGCCCACGCGGCCATCCTGTCGCAGCCGCCGGGTTCGGTGGCAGGGCGTTTCCGCACCACCGAGCAGGGCGAGATGATCCGCTTCAAGTTTGGCCTGCCGGACATCGCTGAACAGAACCTCAATCTCTACCTGGCGGCGGTGCTGGAAGCCACCTTGCTGCCGCCGCCACCACCCGAGCCGGCCTGGCGTCACCTGATGGACGAACTGGCCAGTGACGGCGTCCAGGCCTATCGCGCGGTGGTGCGGGACAATCCGCAGTTCGTCGAGTATTTCCGCCAGTCCACGCCGGAGCAGGAGCTGGGTCGGCTGCCCCTGGGCAGCCGACCGGCCAAGCGCCGGGCCGGGGGGATCGAAAGCCTGCGGGCGATTCCGTGGATCTTCGGCTGGACCCAGACCCGTCTGATGCTGCCGGCCTGGCTGGGATGGGAAGCGGCGCTGAGCAAGGCGCTGGCCCGGGGCGAGGGGGAACTGCTGGCGCAGATGCGTGAGCAATGGCCGTTCTTCCGTACCCGCATCGACATGTTGGAGATGGTCCTGGCCAAGGCCGATGCGGACATCGCCAGGTCCTATGACGAGCGTCTGGTGGAGGCGGAACTGCTACCGTTGGGTGCGCATTTACGCGACCTATTGTCGCAGGCTTGCGCCGTGGTCCTGGGGCTGACCGGGCAGTCGCAACTGCTGGCCCACAGTCCCGAGACCCTGGAGTTCATCCGTTTGCGCAACACCTACCTCGACCCGCTGCACCTGTTGCAGGCCGAACTGCTGGCGCGCTCGCGCAAACAGGAGGCGCCGCAAGGAAGTCCCGTGGAACAGGCGCTGCTGGTCTCCGTGGCGGGTATCGCCGCTGGTCTGCGCAACACCGGCTGAGGTCGAGCGTGGTTGCCGGACGGCATTGGCACCGCCACGGGCGGGACAAACCCGGGGTGTCGTCCGGCTCCGCCTGGCGACACTTTGTTATGGGGTTGCGACTTGTTCTACCTCGTCAACAGGGCACAAAAGGGCCGGGTTCCTCCGACTTTCGACTGCTTGTGTGCGCTGTGTCTGCTGTGTATCTTGATCAGCCTTTGGCCGTTTGGGCGGCTTTAACCCGATTTTTGAGATTGGCCCGACGAGGCGAATCCGAGCGGTTCTAAATAAAAAATTGAGGAGCACATCGATGCGCGTAATTCTGCTGGGAGCTCCCGGGGCCGGTAAAGGTACTCAGGCAAAGTTCATCACCGAGAAGTTCGGCATTCCCCAGATCTCCACCGGCGACATGCTGCGTGCTGCGGTCAAGGCTGGCACCGAGCTGGGCCTGAAGGCCAAGAGCGTGATGGACAGCGGCGGCCTGGTTTCCGATGACCTGATCATCAATCTGGTCAAGGAACGCATCAGCCAGTCCGACTGCGCCCAGGGTTTCCTGTTCGATGGTTTCCCACGGACCATTCCCCAGGCCGAAGCACTGGTGAAGGCCGGTATCGAACTGGACCACGTGGTGGAGATCGCCGTCGACGACGAAGAGATCGTCCAGCGTATCGCCGGCCGCCGTGTGCATGAAGCTTCGGGCCGGGTGTACCACACCGTCTACAACCCGCCGAAGATTGCCGGCAAGGACGATATCACCGGTGAAGACCTGGTGCAGCGCAAGGACGACACCGAGGAAACCGTGCGTCATCGCCTGTCGGTCTACCACTCCCAGACCAAGCCGCTGGTGGAGTTCTACCAGCAGCTGGCCGCCTCCCAGGGCAAGCCGCAATACAGCCACATCCCAGGCGTGGGTTCGGTGGAAGTGATCACCGCCAAGGTGCTCGAGGCCCTGAGCTGAATAACCTGATCGTTTGATCGTTCAACGGCCCGCTTGCGGGCCGTTGCTGTTTATAATGCGCCACTTTTTCAATGCCTATGGAACCCCCGATGAGCACCTTGCTGGCCCTGGACACCGCGACTGAAGCTTGCTCCGTTGCCTTGCTGCATGACGGCAAGATCACGAGCCATTACGAGGTGATCCCACGCCTGCATGCCCAGAAGCTGTTGCCGATGATCAAGGAACTGCTGGCCAATGCTGGCACCACTTTGCAGGCCGTGGATGCCATTGCTTTCGGTCGTGGTCCGGGTGCCTTCACCGGGGTGCGGATCGCCATTGGCGTGGTGCAGGGCCTGGCTTTTGCCCTGGAGCGCCCCGTCGTGCCGGTTTCCAACCTGGCGGTGCTGGCCCAGCGCGCATTGCGCGAACACGGCGCGACCCAGGTCGCGGCGGCCATCGATGCCCGGATGGACGAAGTCTATTGGGGCTGCTACCAGGAAGTGGCTGGCGAAATGCGCCTGGTGGGCGATGAGGCGGTCCTGCCTCCCGAAGTTGCCGCCTTGCCCGACGGTAGCAGCGGCGACTGGTTCGGGGCCGGTACCGGCTGGGGTTATGCCGAACGCATCGCGGTCGCTCTCAAGGGCCAGGACGCGGGCATGCTGCCTCATGCCGAGGACCTGCTGACCCTGGCCCGCTTTGCCTGGGAGCGTGGCGAGGCGATCCTTGCCGATGATGCCCAGCCGGTCTACCTGCGGGACAAGGTCGCCACCCCCAAGGCCCGTTGAGCAATGCCGGCACCCAGTGGTCTGCGGCAGGGATAACCGCTGGCCACCATCGCCAATCGTCCGTTTTTTGCCGAGGATCTCGTCCGGATTCAAACCTTTTGGCTTTTCTGTGTTCTAGTTATCACTCGGGCATTTGCTAAGTCGAAGCAGTGCCGCTAAATTGCCATCATCAACCCCGGGCTTTTCAGCATGCGTATAGACGGCATCTCATCGCACTCCTACCCCATCAAGCGCAAGCCTCGCAAAGGCCGGGTGCAGGTAGACGAGTCCCTGGATGATGCCGATGCCATCGATGTCCAGCCCGAACCTTCTCCCCAGGACCGTTCCCAGTCCGCCGCCGCCCGCACCAGCAATCTTCCCGCCCGTCCCCAGGACATGATCTTCCAGCGTGCGATGAAAAGAAGCGTGGCCAATGCCCTGGCCAGCTACCTGACCACCGCCGGTTTCGTCGATTGGGACATGGAAGTGGTAGGGCTCGACCTGCACATCTGATGCTGCCCTATTTTCTCGGTTGTCCTTCCTGGAGCGAAAACGCCTGGCGCGAGTACCTGTACCCGGAAGACGCGCGGCCCAACGACTTCCTCGGCCTGTACTCCCAGGTATTCAATGCCGTCGAAGGCAATACCACCTTCTATGCCCGGCCCGCGCCAGCCACGGTGGAACGCTGGGCGCAGATCATGCCCGGGCATTTTCGCTTCACTGCCAAGTTCCCGGGTGATATCAGCCACGGTGGCGATCTGCGCGAGCAACTGACGAGTGCCGAAAGCTTCGTCCAGTTGCTCAGCCCGCTGGGCGAGCGGATATCGCCGCTGTGGTTGCAACTGCCGGCCACCTTCGCGCCGCAGCGCCTGGCCGAACTGGCAGGCTTCATCGATGGCTTGCAGCGGCCGCTGGCGGTGGAGGTGCGGCATGCGGAGTTCTTCGCCAGGGGAGACGCCGAGCGCAGGCTCAATCGGTTGTTGCTCGACCGTGGCGTCGAGCGCATCTGCCTCGACCCACGGGCCTTGTTCAGCTGCACCTCGACGACCCCGGCGGTGCTGCATGCCCAGTCGAAAAAGCCCAGGGTGCCGCCCCGTCCGGCCGCCTTCACCCAGTTTCCCCAAGTGCGTTTCATCGGTCATCCAGAGCTTGAAGCCAATGACCCGTTCCTGGTGCCCTGGCTCGACAAGGTCGCCGGATGGATCGAGGAGGGGCGTACTCCCTATGTGTTCCTGCACACGTCCGACAACCGCATGGCTGCCGAACTGGCGCGGCGTTTTCATGCGCGCCTGATGCAACGTTTGCCTGGCCTGCCCGCTTTGCCTGAGTTATACAGAGAGCCCGCCGCGGAGCAGCTCGGTCTGCTCTGAGGCGCTCCGACAGTCTCCCCAGGAACCCGCAGATGGACGCGCAAACCCTTCGAGCCAATGCTTTCAAGGCCCTGCATGAGCGTGCCGGGGCCTTCGTCATTCCCAACCCCTGGGACGCCGGGTCCGCCAGGATGCTGGCCGGCCTGGGCTTCGAAGCCCTGGCCACCACCAGTGCCGGCTATGCCTTTTCCCTGGGACGCCCGGATGCCGAGGGCGCCCTGAACCTGGCGGACACCCTGGCCAATGTGCGCGGCATCGTCGGCGCCAGCGAGCTGCCGGTGGCCGTCGACCTGGAGAACGGTTTTGCCGACAGTCCCGGGGAGTGTGCCCAGGCCCTGTTGCAGGCAGCAGCCCATGGCGCAGTGGGCGGTTCGATCGAGGACGCGACGGGCCGCAGCGATGATCCCATCTACGAATTCCACCTGGCAGTGGAGCGCATCGAGGCCTGCGTCGCGGCGGTCCGCAGCTTGCCATTCTCCTTTACCCTGACTGCCCGGGCGGAGAACCAGTTGCACGGCTGCAACGACCTGGCAGACACCATTCGCCGCCTGCAGGCCTTTGCCGAAGCCGGTGCCGACGTGCTCTATGCTCCGGCGCTGCGCAGTGCGCAGGAGATCCGCCAAGTGGTACGGGCGGTGGCGCCCAAGCCGGTGAACGTGCTGATGTCCGGTGGCCTGGACCTGAACCTGGCGCAACTGGCAGAGCTGGGCGTCAAGCGCATCAGCGTCGGTTCGGCCTTGGCCCGTGCGGCCTATGGCGCGTTCTACCAGGCGGCGCAGGAGATCCGTGACCAGGGTCGCTTCGACTTCGCCGAGCGCGCGATGCCCTTCGGGCAGATCAATCAATTGTTCAAGCAGTCGTAAAAGGGAATTGGCGTGCGGGCAAGGAACGTTGTGGGCGCTCTGGTGTTGCTGGGGGCTCTGTTGTTGATGGGGGTGCGGTTGGGCTGGCTGCCGCTGGCAGATGCCTGGAATCCCTGGGCGCCGTTGGATGTCAGGGCCAAGCCCAACCTGTTGACCCGCTTCAAGTTGTCGCGACTGCAGGATGACCCGCAGCTGTGTGACCAGGCCCTCGCGACCTCGGGGTTGCGCACCGTTCGCCAGCCCGACAGTCGCGCCGATGTGGACTGTCCCTTGAGCAATACCTTGCGGGTGCAGGGCGGCGATATCGCCCTGAGCAGCAGCTTCCTCGCCAGCTGCCCGCTGGCGGTGGCCTTTGCGCTGTATGAGCGGCATGGCTTGCAGCCGGCGGCGCAGCAGGTGTTTGGCCAGCGGGTGGCGCGTGTCGATCACCTGGGCAGTTTTGCCTGCCGCAACATGTATCACCGCAAGATTGGCTGGCGCAGCGAGCATGCCAGCGCCAACGCCCTGGATATTGCCGGTTTCCGCCTGAGTGACGGGCGCAGCATCAATGTGCTCAAGGATTGGCCGAAGGACAGTGCCGAGGGACGGTTTTTGCGCCTGGCTCGGGACGGTGCCTGCGATGCTTTCAACGTGGTGCTCGGGCCGGATTTCAACAACGCCCATCGCAACCATTTCCACCTGGACCTGGGGCCGCTCTGGCGCTGTCGCTGAGGGGCCGGATCAGGCAGCGATGCGCAGGTTCTGCAGGATCAGTGGGCGAGCCCAGCCCATGTCGAAGTCCATCTGCCGTTGCTGTTCGATAAGCTCTTGCGGTGGGAATGGCTCGGCTGGCTTGTCCAACAGGTCCATCTCGAATTCGGCGATCGGCAGGTGCAGCGGACGCGGTTCCGGGGCCGAGCCCGGCTCTGGCAGCGGCTGGCCGGCATTGAGCACGATCGGGCGCACCCAGCCGCTCTCGAAGTTCTGCTGGCGTTGCTGGGCGATGATTTCATCCGGCGGGAAGGGCGGAGCCGGCTTGTCCAGCAATTCCATTTCGAACTCGGCGATCGGCAGGAACAGCGGCTCGGGGGGGCGGACTTCGGTGTCCTGCACCTCGCAACCACGCTGGTTGACGATCTGGGCCAGCATCTGGCTGCCGCCAGCAGGTTCCACGGGGCCGTCGACGGCCACCTTGGGCAGGGTTTCAACGCTGGCGCCATCCCCTCGTTGCTCGGCCAGAGCCTGGGCAAAGAAGTCCTGCCACAGGTGACTGACGCCACTGAGTGCCTGGGAATTGCGCAGGCCATAGTCGCCGTGGGGCGAGATATAACCTATCGATGTGCGTTGAATGTCTGACATTGCTCTCGGTCGACGCTGAGCTCTGGCAAAATGGCCGATAGTTCTGTTATCGGCAGTTTTTGCCGATCATTAATTTTTTGAGTGTGTTTTCAAGATGAGTGAGCAACCTGCGGCCTGCCGCATCAAAGTCGAGGCCCTGGGCGCCGAGTTCGCACCCCGGGCCCAGCAATGGGCCGAGCGACTGAACTTGCCGTTGCAGATCGAGGATGCCGAGTTCGCCCTGCAGGTGGGTGAGCAAGGGCTGCAATTGCAACAGCTGGGCCCCGACGCGCCCGGGCCGGTACGGGTGGACTTCATCGAAGGTGGCGCGGCCCATCGGCGTTTGTACGGCGGCGGCAGTGGCCAGATGATTGCCAAGGCCGTGGGCGTGGCCCAAGGGGTGCGCCCACGGGTGCTGGATGCTACGGCGGGCCTGGGCAAGGACGGCTTCGTGCTGGCGACCCTGGGTTGCCAGATGAGCCTGATCGAGCGCCAGCCCCTGATCGGTGCACTCCTGGAGGATGGCCTGGCCCGCGCGGCGCAGGACGCCGAGGTGGCACCGATCATCGCCCGCATGGAGTTGCTCAAGGGCAACTCCATCGAGTTGATGCGCAACTGGCAGGGTGAGCCGCCCCAGGTGATCTACCTTGATCCGATGTTTCCCCACCGTGAGAAAAGCGCCCTGGTGAAAAAGGAAATGCGCCTGTTCCGCCCCCTGGTGGGCGACGACAACGATGCGCCGGCATTGCTCGAGGCTGCCCTGGCCCTGGCCAGCCACCGGGTGGTGGTCAAGCGTCCGCGCAAGGCGCCGTGCATCGAAGGGCCCAAGCCGAGTCATGGCCTGGAAGGCAAGTCCAGCCGCTACGACATCTACCCCAAGAAGGCCCTCAAGGCCTGAGCCCTGGACGGCAGGCGCGCTGTCAGTCCGGTTCCGGGCGGTAGGCGCGCATGAACAATCCCACCACTTCCTTCACGTGTGCTTCGGCCGCGGCGCCCGCCAGGGGTTTGCCGCAGCCGTAGAGCAGGCGGAAGTTGGCCCCGCCCTTGAGCATGCAGAAGAAGTGCTCGGCGGCATTGCGCGGCTTGTCGATGCGCAGGGTGCCCATCTGGTCGATCTTGCCCAGCAAGCGTTCCATGCCTTGCAGGACGCGTTCGGGACCGGCTTCGAAGAACACCTGCGAGAGCTTGGGGTCCTGGCTGCCCAGGGCCATGATCAGGCGATGCAGGTTGACCGATTCGTCGCTGTTGACCAATTGGTGAAAGCCCCGGCCGATGGCCAGCAGCAGGCTTTCCACCGAGGTGCCGGGCGTCAGTTCATAGATCAGCGTGGGCAGCTGTTCTTCGCACTTGGCTACCACGGCGGCGGAGAACAGCGTCTCCTTGTCATTGAAATGGCTGTACACCGTGAGTTTCGACACCCCGGCTTCGGCGGCGACCGCATCCATGCTGGTACTGGCGTAGCCATTGCTCAGGAACAGGCTTTTCGCTGCGTCGAGAATGGCTTGGCGTTTTGCCAGATCCTTGGGCCTGCCTGGCCCAACGTTTGCGGCGTTATTGTCGGACATTTTTTCGCTTTTAATACTGGACTGGTGAGTTTGCTATTAATAACATACTGGCCAGTATAATTATTCCAAGCACCATTAGCGAAAGGTCGCCGCCATGTTGCGCTATGCCCTGCCAGTCAGCCTGGCTTTTTTTCTGTCTGCTTGTGGGCACGAAGAGCCCGTTCAAACTGGCGTTCGGCCGGCCATGGTGGTCCAGCCAGAGCCTTCGGCAAGGGCTTCGGACAGCTATCCCGGCGAGGTGCGGGCGCGCTATGAACCGGACCTGGCGTTCCGCATCGGCGGCAAGGTCAGTCGACGACTGGTAGAAGAGGGCGAGCGGGTCAAGGCCAACCAGCCCCTGGCCGAACTCGACCCGCAGGATGTGCGCCTGCAACTGGAGGCCACCCGGGCCCAGGTCACTGCCGCCAGCGCCAACCTCAACCTGGTCCGCGCCGAGCGTGATCGCTACAAGGCCCTGCTGGATCGGCAGATGGTCAGCCACTCCCAATACGACAACGCCGAGAACCTCTATCGTTCCGGTGAGGCGCGCCTGAAACAGATCAAGGCCGAGTTCGATGTCGCCAGTAACCAGGCCGGTTACGCCGTGCTGCGTGCCCCCCAGGATGGCGTGGTGGCCAAGCGGGCAGTGGAGGTCGGGCAAGTGGTCGCGGCCGGGCAGACGGTCTTCACCCTCGCCACCGATGGCGAGCGCGAAGTGCTGATCAGTTTCCCCGAGCAGAACTTCGGTCGCTTCAAGGTCGGCCAGCCGGTATCGGTGGAACTCTGGACCCAGCCGGGACAGCGTCTTGAAGGACACATCCGCGAGTTGTCCCCGGCTGCCGATCCCCGCTCGCGCACCTTCGCCGCGCGCATCGCCTTCAACTCCGGCAAGGTGCCGGCGGAACTGGGCCAGAGCGCTCGCGTATTCGTGCAGAACGACCAGCAAGTGTCGCTGTCTGTGCCATTGTCCGCCTTGTCTGCCGAAGGCGGCGCCACCTACGTCTGGCGCGTCGATGCCAACAACACCCTGCACAAGACCCCTGTCCGTGTCGGCCCCTTCACTGAAAAGACCGTGCCGGTGCTCGAGGGCCTGAGCCCGGGAGACTGGGTGGTGGCCGCGGGTGTGCATGTGCTCCACGAGGGCCTGCAAGTGCGCCCGGTGGATCGCTCCAACCGTGTGGTCAACCTGGCCGCCAAGGAGTAATCCCCGATGGGTTTCAACCTTTCCGCCTGGGCGTTGCGCAATCGCCAGATCGTCCTGTTCCTGATGTTGCTGCTGGCCATCGTCGGTGCGCTGTCCTACACCAAGTTGGGCCAGAGCGAAGACCCGCCCTTCACCTTCAAGGCCATGGTGATCCGTACCAGCTGGCCGGGAGCCACGGCCCAGGAGGTATCGCGCCAGGTCACCGAGCGTATCGAGAAGAAGCTGATGGAGACGGGCGAGTACGATCGCATCGTGTCCTTCTCGCGGCCTGGTGAATCCCAGGTGACCTTCATCGCCCGGGATTCGATGCACTCCAACGAAATCCCCGAGCTCTGGTACCAGGTCCGCAAGAAGATCAGCGACATCCGCTACACCCTGCCGCCAGGGGTCCAGGGGCCGTTCTTCAACGATGAGTTCGGCACTACCTTTGGCAACATCTACGCGCTGACCGGGCAGGGCTTCGACTACGCGGTGCTCAAGGACTACGCCGACCGTATCCAGATCCAGCTGCAACGGGTCAAGGATGTGGGCAAGGTCGAGCTGCTGGGCCTGCAGGACGAGAAGATCTGGATCGAGTTGTCCAACGTCAAGCTGGCGACCCTGGGGCTGCCCTTGGCAGCAGTGCAGCAGGCGCTGGAAGAACAGAACGCGGTCTCCACTGCCGGGTTCTTCGAGACCCCCAGCGAGCGGGTGCAATTGCGGGTGTCCGGCAACTTCCAGACCGTGGAGCAGATTCGCAACTTCCCGATCCGGGTGGCCGGACGCACGTTCCGCATCGGCGATGTCGCCGAGGTCCGTCGTGGTTTCAACGATCCGCCCGCGCCGCGCATGCGCTTCATGGGTGAAGATGCCATCGGCCTGGCAGTGGCGATGAAGTCGGGGGGCGACATCCTGGTGCTGGGCAAGGCCCTGGAAGGCGAATTCGCGCGCCTGCAGAAAACCCTGCCGGCGGGCATGGAGTTGCGCAAGGTGTCAGACCAGCCGGCCGCCGTTAAGACCGGAGTCGGCGAGTTCGTGCGGGTGCTGGCCGAGGCGCTGATCATCGTCCTGCTGGTGAGCTTCTTCTCCCTGGGCGTGCGCACCGGGATGGTGGTGGCCCTGGCGATTCCCCTGGTGCTGGCGATGACCTTCGCCACCATGTACTACCTGGGCATCGGCCTGCACAAGATTTCCCTCGGGGCGCTGGTCCTGGCCCTCGGCCTGCTGGTGGATGACGCGATCATCGCGGTGGAAATGATGGCGATCAAGATGGAGCAGGGGTTCGATCGGATCAAGGCCGCCAGCTTCGCCTGGACCAGCACCGCCTTCCCCATGCTTACCGGCACCCTGATCACGGCCGCAGGATTCCTGCCCATCGCCACGGCCCAGTCGGGCACCGGCGAATACACCCGTTCGATCTTCCAGGTGGTGACCATCGCCCTGGTGGCCTCGTGGATCGCCGCCGTGGTGTTCGTACCCTACCTGGGCGAGAAGCTGCTGCCGGACCTGGCGAAGATCCATGCCGCCAAGCATGGCGCCGAATCCAACCCCCACGGCACGCCGTTCTACCAGCGGGTACGCCGGGTGGTGGGCTGGTGCGTGGAGCGACGCAAGACCGTGATCGTCCTGACCATCCTGGCGTTCGTCGGCTCGGTGCTGCTGTTCCGTTTTGTTCCCCAGCAGTTTTTCCCGGCCTCCGGGCGCCTGGAACTGATGGTTGACCTGAAGCTGGCCGAAGGCGCTTCCCTGAGCAATACCGCCGATGAGGTCAAGCGCCTCGAAGCGATGCTCAAGGAGCACCCGGGCATCGACAACTATGTGGCTTACGTGGGCACTGGCTCGCCGCGTTTCTACTTGCCGCTGGACCAGCAGTTGCCGGCCACCAGCTTTGCCCAGTTCGTGGTCCTGGCCAAGACCATCGAGGATCGCGAGAGCCTGCGCAACTGGTTGCTCGATACCCTCAACCAGCAGTTCCCGGCCCTGCGCTCGCGCGTCACGCGGCTGGAGAACGGTCCGCCGGTCGGTTATCCGGTGCAGTTCAGGGTCACTGGCGAGCACATCGAGGAGGTGCGTGCCCTGGCACGCAAGGTGGCGGCCAAGGTGCGTGACAACCCCCATGTGGCCAACGTGCACCTGGATTGGGAAGAGCCGAGCAAGGCGGTCTACCTGAACATCGACCAGGACCGTGCCCGGGCCCTGGGCGTGAGCACCGCCAACCTGTCGAAGTTTCTACAGAGCTCGCTGATCGGTTCCACCGTCAGCCAGTATCGGGAGGACAACGAGCTGATCGAGATCCTGCTGCGCGGCACCCGCGAGGAACGTACCGAGCTGTCGCTGTTGCCGAGCCTGGCTGTGCCGACCGACAACGGCCAGAGCGTGTCGCTGTCCCAAGTGGCGACACTGGAATACGGCTTTGAGGAAGGGGTGATCTGGCATCGCAACCGCCTGCCTACGGTGACGGTGCGGGGCGACATCTACGGCAAGGAACAGCCGGCGACCCTGGTCCAGCAGATCCTGCCGACCCTTGAGCCGGTCCGCGCCGAACTGCCGGACGGTTATCTGCTGGAAGTCGGCGGTACTGTCGAAGACTCCGCCCGTGGCCAGAACTCGGTGAAGGCCGGCGTGCCGCTGTTCATCGTGGTGGTGCTGACCTTGCTGATGGTCCAGCTGCGCAGTTTCTCGCGTACCGCCATGGTGTTCCTGACGGCGCCCCTGGGGTTGATCGGCGTGACCCTGTTCCTCCTGGTGTTCCGCCAGCCGTTCGGGTTCGTGGCGATGCTGGGCACCATCGCCCTGTCGGGGATGATCATGCGCAACTCGGTGATCCTGGTGGACCAGATCGAACAGGACATCAGGGCCGGGCAGACGCCGTGGGATGCGATCATCGAGGCCACGGTACGACGTTTCCGGCCCATCGTGCTGACCGCGCTGGCGGCGGTACTGGCGATGATCCCGCTGTCGCGCAGCGTGTTCTTCGGGCCGATGGCGGTGGCGATCATGGGGGGATTGATTGTCGCCACGGCGTTGACCCTGCTGTTCCTGCCGGCGTTGTATGCGGCATGGTTCAAGGTCAAGAAGGACTGAGGCGATTCACCACCCACAGGAGCCGGGCGACCGGCTCCTGTGGGTGGTGGCAGGACTTACAGGCTACCGAAGACTTTCTTGGCCAGGCTAGTGGCCGCGGCAGCAGGGTTCTGGCGAATCGTTTCTTCCTGCTTGCCGATCATCTCGAACAGGCCGTTGAGTGCCTGCTCGGTCACGTAACCTTCGATGTTGGCGCTCTTGGCATCCAGTACGCCGAGGGTCGCGGCCTGTCCGGCGAACGAGTTGTACTGCTTGGCCAGGCCGACCTGGTCGGTGGCCTGCTTGACGATCGGCAGGAACTTGGCGCGGATCTGCTCGCGGCTGCTCTTGTCCAGGTACTGGGTGGCCGAATCCTTGCCACCGGCCAGGATGCCCTTGGCGTCGGCCACGCTCATCTTCTTCACGGCATCCACCAGCAGCGCCTGGGCCTGCGGCACCGCAGCCTCGGCGGCCTTGTTCATGCTGGTTTCCAGCTGATCGACCTGGTCGCCCATGCCGAACTGCTTCATCTTCTTGGCGACCTTGCCCAGGTTGCCGGGCAGTTCGATGCGTACATCGGGGTTGTTGCTGAAGCCGCCGGGAGTCCCCAGTTGCTTGACGGCGATCTGTGCGCCCTGGGTCAGGGCATCCTTGAGGCCGCCGTTGGCGTCCCCCTGGGACAGGTCGCTCAGGGACAGGGCCAGGGCGCTGGCAGAGATCATCAGGCCAGCGCACAGGCTGGTGAAACGGAGCGAGGTACGGAGCATGGCGGCTTCCTTGTGCAGTGAGGATTAACGAACAGCGTCGACCCGGAGCTTGAACGGCTGCGGGTCGCTGCCGTCGAGTTTGACCCCGGTGTGTTCGGTGGTGATGAAGATCAGCTGGCCATCGACCTCGATGCGCGCGCTGAGCGAATAGGTGTGGCCGGGCTTGACCTGTGCCGGGTCGTAGTCGAGGCGGAAGGGCAATGGCACCTGCCCCTTGACCGGGCCGCGTTGCTCGGCCAGGACCACTGCCGGTGCGTCGGCCAGGGACACGTCTTGCAGGCTCACGCTCAGGGTGGCGGTCGGGGGCAGGGCGCTGCGTTGCAGATAGAAGACTTCACCGTCGAGGCTGGCCTTGGCTGCAGGCGAGGTGGATTGGCAAGCCCCGAGCAACGCGGCGGCGGCCAGCAGGATGAGTTTTTTCATGACGGATCTCCGTATCGAAGGCGCTGCGCAGTCCGCGGCGCCCGTAAGAATCTACTCGCTTTGTACCGCAGCCGCGACCTGGTCGGCGGCGTCTTCGCTGCGGTGCAGGGCGACCTGGCGGATCGACAGGCGGATTTCCGCCGGCAGCACGCGCTTGGCGGCGCCTTCGGCCAGCTCCCCGAGCAGTTCGTGGTAGCTCAGCTTGCCGGCATCGTCGCGACGCAGCACGCCTTGGTCCAGCAGGGTCTGGATAAAGTGGCGGAACAGGCTCTTGTCGAAGAACTCCGGGGCATTGAGGCCGTGCAGGATCGACAGGCGCTGGGCCATGACGGTGCACAGGTCTTCCAGCTCTTCGGCGCTGATGCTGTTCTGGCCGCTGTTGAGCAACAGTGAAATGGCCATGTAGAAGCGCTGCAGAGTCTGGGCGATGCTCCTGGACAGCAGGGTCAGCAGCACGAAGTGCCGCGAGCTCGGTGCCGGACGCTGGTACATCTCTTTCTCGAAGCGCAGCAGTCCCTGTTCGATGAAGGCTTGCAGCCACTGGTCCACCACCGCATCCAGCTCTTCCAGAGACCAGCGGATGAACAGCTCGGCCTGCAGGTAGGGGTACAGGGCCCGGGTGTAGCGCAGGATCTGCTCGCGGCTCATGCGCGAGGAGCTCTGGAAGAAGCTCGCCAGCAGCGCTGGCAGGGCGAAGATATGCAGCACGTTGTTGCGGTAGTAGGTCATCAGGACGGCGTTCTGCTCGTCCAGGTAGAGGATCTTGCCCAGGGCATCGCTCTGCTCGGCCAGCAGTTGCATGTCCTTCACGTGCTGGATCAGCGCCTGGCCGTTGCCTTCGGGCAAGGTGGTATGAGGCGAATAGGGCACGCTGCGCAGCAGCGCCAGGTACAGGTCCAGGACCCGGGCCATGGCCCGATCGTCCAGGGCCAGGCGAGTGGTGGAGAGCAGGGCCAGGGCCACCAGGTTCACCGGGTTGATCGCCGCGGCTTCATTGAGGTGCTGGGCCACACGCTCGCCCAGGCGATTGGTGGTTTCATTGAGCCAGGCCGGCCGGTACTGCGGGCCCAGCTCCTGGGTACGCCAATCCGGTTGCTCCTGGTCGAGGAACTCCGCCAGCTTGATCGGTTCGCCGAAGTTCACCGCCACCTGGCCGAAACGCTGCTTGAGGGCGCCGACAACCTTGAAGATGTCGAAGATCGACTCCTTCTTCTTGCTGGCACCGCGCAGTTCGCCCAGGTAGGTACGACCTTCCAGCACGCGCTCATAGCCGATGTACACCGGCACGAAGACGATGGGCATGCGCGAGGAGCGCAGGAAGCTGCGCAGGGTAATGGCCAGCATCCCGGTCTTGGGCTGCAGCATGCGCCCGGTCCGCGAGCGGCCGCCCTCGACGAAGTACTCCACCGGGAAACCCTTGGTGAACAGGGTATGCAGGTACTCGTTGAAGACCGAGGTGTACAGCGGGTTGCCCTTGAAGGTACGGCGCATGAAGAAGGCCCCGCCGCGCCGCAGCAAGCTGCCGATCACCGGCATGTTGAGGTTGATCCCGGCCGCGATGTGCGGCGGGGTCAGGCCGTTGCGGAACAACAGGTAGGACAGCAGCAGATAGTCGATATGGCTGCGGTGGCAGGGCACGTAGATCACTTCGTGGCCCTGGGCGATCTTCTGCACGCCCTCCAGGTGGTTGACCTTGATCCCGTCGTAGATCTTGTTCCAGAACCAGCTCAGTACCACTTCCAGGAAGCGGATCGCGGTGTAGGTGTAGTCCGAGGCGATCTCGTTGCCGTAGCGCAGGGCCTGGGCCTTGGCTTTTTCCGGGGAGATTTTCTCGCGCTCGGCCTCCTCGAGGATCGCCTGTTTCACCAGCGGCTCGTTGAGCAGGCCCTTGACCAGGTTGCGCCGGTGGGAAATGTCCGGGCCGATGACCGCGGCCTTGAGGTTGCGAAAGTGCACCCGCAGGATGCGCTGGGCCATGCGTACCGTACGCTCATGGCCCTTGTTGTGCTCGATCAGCTCGCGCAGGTGGATCGGTGCCGAGAACTGCACCCGGGTCTTGCGGCCCAGGATCATGATGCTCAGCAAGCGACGCAGGCGCCCGGTCACGGCCCAGCTGTCGGCGAACAGCAGTTTCCAGGGGCTGGATTCGCTGTCTGGGGACTGGCCCCAGAACACGCTGACCGGAATGATCTGCGCATCTTCGGCGGCATTCTGGGTCAGGGCGCTGACCAGCCGGGTCAGGGTCGGTGGCGCGCCACGCTTGTCCTGGCGGCCGAGCCAGTCGGGCTCCGGGGTCAGGTAGAAGAAGGCGGCGGGCTCCAGCAGGTTGCCCACCGACACCGGCAGCACCGGGCGTGGGAGGCCGGCCTTGGTGCATTCGGTGTCCACCACCGCCAGGTCGCTCAGGGATGGATTCTGCAGGACGTAGAACACCGGCCGGCTGCGGTCCAGATCAAGGGTAAAGGATGACTGGTTGATGGTTTCCGAGCGCACCCAGAGATACAGCAGGCGGCGCAAGGTGCCAAACACGAGACGGCGGAACGGGGAGCGGGTCATACGGTTTCTACGTGAGTGAATAAGAACCCAGGCAAGCACCTGGAGAGTAGCCGTTTCCGTGGGGTGACCGGTCGCGAAGGCGGTTCACTTGTGGCGGGAAATGGCACGGGAATGCGGTTTTGTCGCTCCGGGCAAACATCGAGCGGCGTCGCTCGGTGACGCCTCTCTGCACCCGGCAGAAACGGGCCCTAGTGTGCCGGATTCGTCGAAAATCGGCAAAAACGCCGGCAAACAAGATTGAGTTGAGAGTTTTTCCACCTGTCATATACTCGGCCAACTCTCCCGTGGTCGCATCACTTGCATTCATAGAGAAGCAGGTCCAGGGAAAGTTCTCCAGGTTTGTTGGCAGAGCGCCAATCCAATAATAAAAAATTGAGGGATGGATTCATGACTACTCGTGAGACTGGCAGCGTGAAGTGGTTCAACGACGCCAAGGGCTACGGCTTTATCCAGCGTGAAGGCGGGGCGGACGTGTTCGTCCACTATCGAGCGATCCGTGGCGAAGGCCATCGCTCGCTGACCGAAGGCCAGCAGGTGGAGTACGCCGTGGTGGAAGGTCAGAAAGGCTTGCAGGCCGAAGACGTCGTCGGCCTGTAAGGGCCGTACCCGGTAGGAGCGAGGCTTGCTCGCGACAGCGTTTTGCCAAGTAACAGGCTATCGCGGGCAAGCCTCGCTCCTTCCGTAACTGGAATCAGGCGTAATCGAAATCAGGCGGTGCGCCAGGTAATCTCTTCTTCGCCGTCGGTGCTGATACGAATCCAGCGATCGGCGGTCTCTTCGCCCTCTTCCTCGACCCAACTGCCTGGTGCGCAGCGTACTTCCACCTCGAGTGCGGCAAACGCGGCGCGGGCGCAGGCAATGTCGTCGTCCCACGGGGTCTGGTCGCTTTCCAGGTACAGGCTGTTCCATTTGCCCACGGCCTTGGGCAGCCAGGTCACGGGCACGGTGCCTGCGGTGCATTTGTAGGTCTGGCCTTTCTGGACCCAGTCGCTGCAGGGGCCCAGCACGGCGCCGAGCCAGGCGGCGATGGCCTTGTGGTCGACGTCGGCGTCTTTCAGGTAAATCTCTATATCGGGCTGGCGCATGGATGTCCTCATTGCCGGTCTGAAAAATCCATTCGCGGATTTATTCGACCCCGGGTCCAGGCCCGGGGTCGTGGTTGAAGTGGGGTCACTGCAATACGAAATAATCGTAGCGCATCGATACGCTGACCTCGAAAGGCTCTGCCTGCTCGATCACCGCATTGCGACGCTCGGCGCTGGCTCGCCAGCCATGGGGTGTCATGGCCAGCAGGTTGGCGCGATCCACTGGCCGTTCCAGGCACAGCTTGAACTCGAGTGTCTCGCTATGGGCCAGGGCCATGCCCTGGGGGACCAGCGCCAGGTGCTTGTCGTCGGTGTATTCGCGGACCTCGTCGTACAGGCGTTCGCGCAGTTCCATCAGGTGGCCGCTGGTCGGTCCGACTTTCATCAAGCCGCCACCTGGACTCAGCAGGCGCTTGGCCTCCTGCCAGTCGAGGGGGCTGAAGACGCTGGCCAGGAATTGGCAACTGGCGTCGGCCAGCGGGATACGCGCCATGCTGGCGACCATCCAGGTCAGTTGCGGAGCCCGGCGGCAGGCGCGCTTGACCGCCTCCCGGGAAATGTCCAGGGCGTAGCCATCGGCACCGGGCAGGGCCTCGGCCAGTTGCGCAGTGTAGTAACCCTCGCCGCAACCGATGTCCACCCAGCGCTGCGGTGCGCGCTCGGCGGCCAGCTCGGCCAGGCGCCTGGCCACTGGGGCGTAGTGCCCGGCGTTGAGGAAGTCGCGGCGGGCCTCGACCATGGCCTGGTTGTCGCCCGGGTCGCGGCTGTTCTTGTGCTGCACTGGCAGCAGGTTCAGGTAACCCTGGCGGGCACGGTCGAAACGATGCCCGGCCGGGCACACCACGCCGTTGTCCACGGCACCCAGCGGGGCATTGCAAAGAGGACAGGCAAGCATCAGGCGAGCAACCGGACCAGGGTCTGGTAGTAGATTTCGGTCAGCACGTCCAGGTCGCTGGCCAGGATCCGCTCGTTGACCTGGTGGATGGTGGCGTTGACCGGTCCCAGCTCCACGACCTGGGTGCCCAGGGTGGCGATGAAGCGGCCATCGGAAGTACCACCGCTGGTGGAAGCCTTGGTCTCGCGGCCGGTGACCTGCTTGATGCTGGCCGATACCGCGTCCAGCAGGGCGCCGGGTTCGGTGAGGAACGGCAGGCCGGACAGGGCCCATTCCACGTGCCAGTCCAGTTCGTGCTTGTCGAGGATCGCTGCGACCCGCTGTTGCAGGCCTTCGACGGTGGACTCGGTGGAGAACCGGAAGTTGAACAGCGCCGTCAGCTCGCCGGGAATCACGTTGGTCGCGCCGGTGCCGGAATTGAGGTTGGAGATCTGGAAGCTGGTGGGCGGGAAGAAGGCGTTGCCGTCATCCCAGTGCTCGGCCGCCAGCTCCGCCAGGGCCGCGGCCGCCAGGTGGATCGGATTCTTGGCCAGGTGCGGATAGGCCACGTGGCCCTGGACCCCGCGGACCGTGAGCTTGGCGCCGAGGGAGCCGCGCCGGCCGTTCTTCACCACATCGCCCACCAGGCTGGTGCTCGAGGGTTCGCCAACGATGCACCAGTCCAGGCGCTCCTTGCGGGCTGCCAGGCGCTCGATCACGGCCTTGGTACCGTGGTGCGCCGGACCTTCTTCATCACTGGTGATCAGGAAGGCCACCGAGCCCTTGTGGTCCGGGTAGTCGCCGACGAAGCGCTCGGCGGCCACCAGCATCGCCGCCAGGCTGCCTTTCATGTCCGCTGCGCCACGACCACAGAGCATGCCGTGCTCGTCGATCAGGGCATCGAACGGATCGTTCTGCCAGGCCTGGACCGGGCCCGTAGGCACCACGTCGGTGTGGCCGGCGAAGCACAACACCGGGCCCTCATGCTTGCCATGGGTGGCCCAGAAGTTGTCCACCTCCTCGATGCGCATCGGCTCCAGCTGAAACCCGGCATCGCCCAGGCGCTGCATCATCAGCTTCTGGCAGTCGGCGTCGACCGGGGTCACCGAGGGGCGACGGATCAGGTCACAGGCAAGTTGCAGGGTCGGCGAAAGCTCGGCGTGGGCCGTCATGGGAAACTCCGGTGCAAGGCGTTATGTGTAGGAGCGAGCGGGCGGCGATCCGACTTGCCCGCGATGGTCGCGACGCGGCTTGCCCGAGGCACCGCAGAGCTTTCATCGCAGGCAAGCCTTGCTCCTACTGTAATGGGACAAGGCGCGCAAAATGGCGGATATCTTAAAGCAAAACGGCGGCCTGAGGCCGCCGTTTAGTGCTTTGCGTCGATTCAGGTCGCAGGGGCCGGTTCAGCCTCTGGTACCGGCTTGGGCAGCGACGACAGGAACGCCATCACCAGCGCCGCCACGTAGGGCAGCGACTGCACCAGCAGCATGGTCACCCAGAAGCGCATGTCGTTGCTCGGCAGGCCCTGGACCAGGAAGATCCCCAGCGCCGCGCCCCACAACAGCAGCATGATGAACAGCTCTTCCCGGGCCTCGGAAATCGCTACCCAGAAACCATGGCTGTTGGCGTTCTTCGGAGTACGGAAGAACGGAATGCTGCTGGTGAAGAAGCCGTACAGCACTGCCTTGGCGATGGTATGGGACAAGGCCAGGCCCGCCAGGGCCGCGCAGAAGGCATCCTTGAGGTTCACGCCCACCGCCCGGCGGTAGAGGAAGATGATCTTGCCGACCTTGAACACGAACAGCGCCAGCGGCGGAATAGCGAAGATCAACAGCGGAGGGTCCACCTGCCTGGGCACGATGATCATCGCCGCCGACCACAACAGCGCGCCGACGGTGAAGAAGATGTTCATGCCGTCGGCCACCCACGGCAGCCAGCCCGCCAGGAAGTGGTAGCGCTGGCCACGGGTCAGCTCGGTATCCTTGCCCCGCAGCAGGCTGGCGGTATGGCGCTTGATGATCTGGATCGCGCCGTAGGCCCAGCGGAAACGCTGCTTCTTGAAGTCGATGAAGGTGTCGGGCATCAGGCCCTTGCCATAGCTTTCGTGGTGGTAGGCGGCCGACAGGCCCTTCTCGAACACCCGCAGGCCCAGTTCGGCATCCTCGCAGATGCACCAGTCGGCCCAGCCCAGCTCCTGGAGTACCGAACGGCGGGTCATGGTCATGGTGCCGTGCTGGATGATCGCGTCGCGGTCATTGCGGGTGACCATGCCGATATGGAAGAACCCCTTGTATTCCGCGTAGCAGAGCTTCTTGAAGGTGCTTTCGTTCTGGTCGCGATAATCCTGGGGCGACTGCACGATGGCGATCTTCGGATCGGCGAAGTGCGGGACCATGTGCTTGAGCCAGTTGCGGTCGACACAGTAGTCGGAGTCGATCACCGCGATCACTTCGGCATCCTTGGCCGTGTGCGGCAGCAGGTAGTTCAGTGCGCCACCCTTGAAGCCGGCCAGGGGGGCGACGTGGAAGAACTTGAAGCGCGGGCCGAGGGTCTCGCAGTAGGCCTGCACCGGCTCCCAGACAGCCGGGTCCTTGGTGTTGTTGTCGATGATCAGGACTTCGAAGTCCGGGTAATCCAGGTTGGCCAGGGCATTGAGGGTCTGTTTGACCATCTCCGGTGGCTCGTTGTAGCAAGGCACATGGATCGAGACTTTCGGCCGATAGCTGGAGTCGCCTTCCACCGGCAGGAATTCGCGCCGGCGCTTGTGGATCCACACCGCCTCGGCCAGTTCATGGGCCTCGGTGAGCAGCACGATGAACACCCCCAGCGCCCCGAGCGCCAGCAGGAAGCCCACCGTCAAGCTGAACCAGGTGCTGTACTGCTGGCTGTAGTCGTAGCCGATCCACACCAGCACCGAACCGCAGAGAAACGCGATGAAGGTCAGGAAGGTCCGGCCGCGCTGGCGCAGGGCCGAGCCGTCGATCATCAAGAGGGTCAGCGACAGCAGTGCCAGGACCACCGAACCGATGGCCAGCACCCGCCATTGCGGGATGGCTACCACCGGTCCTTCGAAATTGAACTTCTGCTGGCGGGCGGCGTTGAACACGCCCCAGTAGGCGCCCACTGACCCCTCGTCGCTGGCCTTCCACGGCTGGTCGAAGGCTTCGATGACAAAGTAGTTGTAGCCCTGGCGATTGAGCTCATTCACCAGGGTCCGCAGGTAGATCGCCTGGTCAGCCGGGCTGGCATCGGCCCCACCGCGCATGCGGCCGTTGCTTGGCCAGCCCACCTCGGACAGCAGCAGCGGTTTTTTCGGAAACATCTTCTTCAGGTCGCGAGCACGGTCGAGGACGAACTGCTCGGCCTGGCCCACCGGGATGAACTCCCAGTAGGGCAGGATGTGGGCGGCGATCAGGTCTACGTGCTGGGCCAGTTCCGGGTGTTCCTCCCAGACGTGCCACTGCTCGGAAGTGGTCACTGGCACCTTCACTGCCGCACGCACGCGGTCGAGGACCACCGACAACTGGTCGGCGGTGATCTCCTTGCGGAAGATCGCTTCGTTGCCGACCACCACCCGCACCACGCTACGGGACGTATTGGCCAGATCGATGGCGCGCATGATCTCGCGCTCGTTGCGCTCCAGGTCCGGGCTGATCCAGATCCCCAGGGTCACCCGCAGGCCGAATTCTTCGGCCAACTGGGGAATGTCTCCCAGGCTGCCGTCCACTGAATAGGTACGAATGTTGTCGGTCAGCTTGCTCATGATCTCCAGGTCGCGACGCATTTCATCGTCGGACGGATACTGGTCCTTCTGCGGGAACTGACCCAGCTGGAAGGGCGAGTAGGAGAAGCCGGAGATCTGTTCCGGCCAGTCGGGGGCCGAGACTGGGCGATTGATCAGCGCCCAGAAACCGGTGAACAGTGCGGCGATGGCCAGCACGATCACCAGGTTGAGTCCAAATTTACGCGATGACATGGCTATTTCGGGTTCCAAGTGGTGTGGAACGAGGGAAGGGGTGGCAGGCGCCAAACGGCGCGCATCCTACACTGGCCCTCAACTGAGCGTACAGCGCACAGGGGATGGCGGGACCTTGGGCACTGCAATTGCGTTTAAGTTCTTTACTTGTAGCTTGCGGCTTAAAACTTGTCGCTGCGAAGTCCTATAATGCGCGCCGGTTTTTTAGGTGATGGTCATGAGTACAGAAGATCCACGGTTTGCCGGCGTCGCCCGTTTGTATGGCATTGAAGGCCTGGAGCGGCTACGGGCGGCCCATGTGGCGATCGTCGGCGTCGGCGGTGTTGGTTCCTGGGCGGCTGAAGCCATTGCCCGTTGCGGGGTGGGGGAAATCTCGCTGTTCGACCTGGACGATGTCTGCGTCAGCAACAGCAACCGGCAACTGCATGCCCTGGACAGCACCGTGGGACGACCCAAGGTCGAGGTCATGGCCGAGCGCCTGCGGGGCATCAACCCAGGGTGCACGGTGCATGCGGTCACGGACTTCGTCACCCGTGACACCATGGCCGAATACATCACCCCGAACATCGATTGCGTGATCGACTGCATCGACAGCGTGAACGCCAAGGCAGCGCTGATCGCCTGGTGCAAGCGGCGCAAGATCCAGATCATCACCACGGGCGGGGCCGGCGGGCAGATCGACCCCACCCTGATCCAGGTCTGCGACCTGAACCGCACCTTCAACGATCCGTTGGCTTCCAAGGTGCGCTCCACGTTGCGGCGCGACTATGGTTTTTCGCGAACCGTGACCCGGCACTACAGCGTGCCGTGCGTGTTTTCCACCGAGCAGCTGCGCTATCCCAAGCCGGACGGCAGCATCTGCCTGCAGAAGAGCTTCGTCGGTGATGGGGTCAAGCTCGACTGCGCCGGTGGCTTTGGTGCGGTGATGATGGTGACCGCGACCTTCGGCATGGTGGCGGCGACCAAGGCCGTGGACAAGCTGGTGGCCGGCGTGCGCCGTCCGTCCGAGCGCAGCAAGGCGGTGTAGCCTTGCGGCCATAGGCATTCACGGACTGGCCCGTGTAGCCGCTGCCGCAGGCTGCGCACGGGCGCGTAGCGGCCGCTGGGTCTTGAATCCGCTGAAGGTCCTTCGGCCCTTGTCGCAGCCTCGCGGGCTTGGTAGCGGCTACAGGGCGCTGGCCAGTTCGCTCATCCGTTGCAGCACTGCATTCAGGCCGTTGGCGCGTGAGGGCGAGAGTTGGCGTGACAGGCCCAATTGGTTGAACCAGTCCGCCAGGTCCACCTCGCGCAGCGCGGGCGCCGACAGGCCGTTGACGCGTGCCAGCAGCAGCGCCACCAGGCCTCGGATCAGCCGCGCATCGGTGGCGGCGGCAAAGTGCCAATGGTCCTCATGCAGGGTCGCCACCAGCCAGACCTGGCTTTCGCAACCCTGTACCCGATTGGCCTCGGTCCTGGCGCTTTCGTCCAGGGCCGGCAGGCGTTCGCCCCACTGCATCAGCAGGCGTGCCCGTTGCTCCCAGCCGGCCGCGTCCTGGAATACCCGCAATGCCGTGCTGGCGTCTTCCGGCAGGCTCATCGCAGCAGCTCCAGGGCCTGGTCCAGGGCCTCGAAGAGGCGTTCCAGATCCTCCGAGTCGTTGTACAGCGCCAGCGATACACGGATCGCCCCGTGCAGCCCGAGGCTCTTGAGCAGGGGCATGGCGCAGTGATGTCCGGCGCGCACTGCGACGCCCTGCTCGGTCAGCAGGTGCGCCAGGTCGGCGTTATGCACGCCATCGACCACGAAGCTGACCAGTGCCAGTTGCGGCGTACCCAGCAGGCGAATGCCGTTGCGGGCCTGCAGCCCGTGCAGCAGGTAGGCATGCAGTTTTTCTTCATGTTCGGCGACGGCTTGCTGGTCGAGGCCGCCAAGGTAGTCCAGGGTGGCGCCCAGGCCGATGACACCGGCGATGGGCGGAGTGCCGGCCTCGAAGCCCAGGGGCGCCGGACGGAAGCTGGCGTGCTGGTAATCGGCGTCCTGCACCATTTCTCCGCCGAACTGCCAGTGGCGCAGCTCCTTGAGCGCCGAGTGGCGGCCGAAGAGCACGCCGACTCCATCGGGGCCGTACAGCTTGTGGCTGGAGAACACGTAGAAGTCACAACCCAGGGCCTGCACGTCATGCCGGCCATGGACCACGCCCTGGGCGCCGTCGATCACGGTCAAGGCACCCTGCGCCCTGGCCATGGCCAGCAGCGGGGTCAGCGGCTGCCAGGCACCGAGGACGTTGGACAGCTGGCTGACCGCCAGCAAGCGGGTACGTGGGCCGATCAGGCGGCTGGCCGCCTCGATGTCGATCAGTCCGTCGGCGTCCAGTGGCAGGATCACCAGGCCCAGTCCGCGGCGTTGGGCCAGTTGCTGCCAGGGCAACAGGTTGGCGTGGTGTTCCAGGGCGCTGACGACGATTTCATCGCCCGCCTGGAATTGATGTTCGAGGCCATAGGCCAGGAGGTTCAGCGCAGAAGTCGCGCCATGGGTAAAGACGATCTGTCCGCAATCGCCGACATTGAGCCATTGGCCGACCTTGCTGCGGCTGTCTTCGAAAGCCTGGGTGGCATGGGCGCCGGGCAGGTGCTGGGCACGGTGCACGTTGGCCGCGCCATTGGCGTAGTAGTGCGCCAGGGCATCCAGCAGGGCCTGGGGCTTCTGGGTGGTGGCGGCGTTGTCCAGGTAGGTCTGGTCCTGACGTTGCAGGGCGGCGATGGCCGGGAAGTCGGCGCGCCACGGGGAGGGAACAAGCATGATGGCGAAACTCGTTTGAACCGGCCGGGCGCTGATGATAAGCGCCCGGCGGGTTCCGGTGGAACCGAGTGCTGGGCTCGCTTAGTTGTGAGCGTGCAGCGCTTCGTTCAGCTCGATGGCCGACTTGTGGGTCTTGCACTCCACCGCGCCGGTTTCCGAGTTGCGGCGGAACAGCAGGTCAGGCTGGCCGGCCAGTTCTCGGGCCTTGAGCACCTTGACCAGCTGGTTGTTCTCGTCCAGCAGCGCCACCTTGGTTCCGGCGGTCACGTACAGGCCCGATTCCACGGTATTGCGATCGCCCAGGGGGATGCCGATGCCGGCGTTGGCACCGATCAGGCAGCCTTCGCCAACCTTGATCACGATATTGCCGCCGCCCGACAGGGTGCCCATGGTGGAGCAACCGCCACCCAGGTCCGAACCCTTGCCAACGAACACACCGGCCGATACACGGCCTTCGATCATGCCCGGGCCTTCGGTGCCGGCGTTGAAGTTGACGAAACCTTCGTGCATCACCGTGGTGCCTTCACCGATGTAGGCGCCCAGGCGGATCCGCGCGCTGTCAGCGATGCGCACGCCGCTCGGCACGACGTAGTCGGTCATTTTCGGGAACTTGTCCACCGAGAACACTTCCAGCAGCTCGCCGCGCAGGCGTGCTTCCAGCTGGCGCTCGGCCAGTTCGCCGAGGTCGATGGCGCCCTGGCTGGTCCAGGCGACGTTCGGCAGCAGCGGGAACACGCCGGCCAGGCTCAGGCCATGGGGCTTGACCAGGCGATGGGACAGCAGGTGCAGCTTCAGGTAAGCCTCTGGGGTGGAGGTCAGCTCGGTGTCTTCGGCCAGCAGGGTGGCGACCAGCGGCTTGTGGCTTTCGGCCAGGCGGGTCAGCAGGGCGACCTGGGTCGCGTCGATGCCCTTCAGCGCGTCGGCCATCTGGGCGGCCTGGGCGGTGGTGAACGTGATGGCCTGGTTGCCTTCGCTGTAGCCCAGGATCGGTGCGACCGCAGCGATGATTTCGGCGGATGGCTTGAGCAGTGGCGCGGCGTAGAACACCTCCAGCCACGCGCCTTGACGATTCTGGGTGCCGACACCGAAGGCCAGGCTGAACAGGGTAGTGGACATGCGGTTACCTCTTGCGAAATTGACTGGGCAGGCTTACTTGAGCGCTGCCGCGTAAAGGTCTGGCTTGAAGCCAATCAGGGTCTTGTCACCGAGATCGAGCACCGGGCGCTTGATCATCGAGGGTTGCGCGAGCATCAGTTCAACGGCCTTTGCCTGGTCGAGATCGGCTTTGCTTTCGTCATCGAGTTTGCGAAAGGTCGTGCCCGCGCGGTTCAACACCACCTGCCAGCCGTGTTCGTCGCACCATTGGTTCAGGTGCTCGCGGTCGATGCCGCAGGTTTTGTAGTCATGGAAGTCGTAGCTGACAGCGTGTTCATCGAGCCAGGTGCGCGCCTTTTTCATGGTGTCGCAGGCCTTGATGCCGAAAAGGTGCAACGTTTTGCTTGAAACGGTCAAGGAATTGCCCCCTTTGGAGATGCTGGAGATGAAAGGTCCGGGATTATGCCACGACCGCAGCGCTTAGGCGTCGGTGGCCGCGGGGCTTTGTCGCATCGTGTTGCGCCATCCCGGGCGTTGCGACTTAGGTGCAGCGGCGTCAGCGCAGTCTAAGCGGCTAATATGGCACTTGCGCGGCGAATTGTTGCCGCGTTTGTGTGTCTGCTTTGAACGTCCGGATCAGGAACTGCGCTTTATGCAAACCGCCTACACCGTCCTCATCCTGCTGATGCTGGTGAGCCTTTCGCGTCTTGTCGGGCGGGTGATCCCGTTGCCGCTGCCCCTGGTGCAGATCACGGCCGGAGCCTTGCTGGCCTGGCCGACCCTGGGCCTGCATGTGGCCCTGGACCCGGAGCTGTTTCTTTTCCTGTTCCTGCCGCCCCTGCTGTTTTCCGATGGCTGGCGCATGCCCAAGCGCGAGTTCTGGCGCCTGCGTGGCCCGATCCTGACCCTGGCCGTGGGGCTGGTGTTGTTCACCGTGGTCGGTGCCGGTTATTTCATCCACTGGCTGCTGCCCACCATTCCCCTGCCGGTGGCCTTCGCCCTGGCAGCGGTGCTGTCGCCCACCGACGCCGTGGCGGTGTCGGCGATTTCCCAGAATCGCCTGCCGACCCCGCTGATGCACATGCTCCAGGGCGAGGCGCTGATGAACGATGCTTCGGGCCTGGTGACCTTCAAGTTCGCCCTGGCAGCGGCGGTCACCGGGGTATTTTCCCTGGCCAACGCCAGCCTGACCTTCGTCCTGGTGGCGGTGGGCGGCCTTGCGGTAGGCGTGGCCCTGAGCTGGCTGGTGGGGCGCCTGCGGGCCTGGATGATCGCCCGCGGCTGGGATGATCCGGCGACCCATGTGGTGTTCATGTTGCTGCTGCCGTTCGCTGCCTATGTCCTGGCCGAGCGCCTGGGCGCCTCGGGGATTCTGTCGGCGGTGGCGGCGGGGATGATGCAGAGCTGGCTCGACTTGCTGCCCCGTCAGACCAGTACCCGGCTGCTCAATCGCAGCGTCTGGTCGTTGCTGGAATTTGCCTTCAATGGCCTGATCTTCCTGCTCTTGGGCCTGCAACTGCCGGACATCATCAAGGCGGTGGTCAGCCATGAGACTTCGCTCTGGCCGACCCTGGCCTATCGCTGCCTGGATGTGGTGGCGATCTTCCTGGTGCTGCTGGTGCTGCGTTTCATCTGGGTGCAGAGCATCTGGCGCTTGTCTGGCCTGCTGCGGCGCTGGCGTGGCAAGGGCGAGTTGACCCTGGTGCCCACAGCGCGCTCCTGCTGGCTGCTGACCCTGGGTGGGGTGCGTGGGGCGGTGACCCTGGCCGGCGTGATGTCGGTGCCGCTGTTCCTCGGTGCCGGCGAGGCCTTTCCTGAGCGCGACCTGCTGATCTTCATTGCCGCCGGGGTGATCCTGCTGTCCCTGGTAGCGGCCTGCATCGCCTTGCCGCTGTTGCTGCGTGGCATCGTCAAGAGCCCTGACGACAAGCGCCGAGGGGAGGTTCGGGATGCGTGGCGCAAGACCGCCGAGGCGGCGATTCATGCCCTGGAGGCCGAAGATGTGGCCGAAGCCAGCGAGGCTCCGGATGCGGCCCAGGCTGCACTGAGCAGCGAGCTCA
Organism: Pseudomonas sp. L5B5; assembly: GCF_020520285.1. Classification (NCBI taxonomy): domain Bacteria; kingdom Pseudomonadati; phylum Pseudomonadota; class Gammaproteobacteria; order Pseudomonadales; family Pseudomonadaceae; genus Pseudomonas; species Pseudomonas sp. L5B5. The sequence goes on along the minus strand of NZ_CP084742.1, from coordinate 2,880,405 downwards.
AGGGGCGCTTGATGGCCGAGTACCGGCATCAGTTGGAGGTCTACAACGATTCTGCCGAGGCCCAGGCACTGGCCCAGCAGATGGACCTGCTGGAGCGTCACCTGCGGCTCAAGGCCCTGCGGGCGCAGCGGCTGGAGTTGTACCGCCTGAGCCGCCAGCATCAGATCGGCGACGATGTGCTGCGTGAAGTCCTGGCGGAACTGGACTTGAGCGAGGCGAACCTGGGGCAGGTGAAGTGACGCTGGTGTAGGAGCGAGCGGGCGGCGATCCGACTTGCCCGCGATTCAGACGACGCAGTGCACCTGATGCACCGCGTTATCGTTCATCGCGAGCAAGCTTCGCGCCTACAGGTTTGCGAGCTTATTGACGGCGCAACACGAAATCGCGAATCCGCTCGGCGGCCTCGACGCATTCGGCCAGTGGTGCCACCAGGGCCATGCGCACGCGACCGGCGCCGGGGTTGGTGCCGTCCACATCCCGCGACAGATAAGAGCCGGGGACCACGGTCACGTGTTCTTGTTCGAACAGGTCGCGGCAGAACGCTGCGTCGTCACCAGCCACGTTCGGCCACAGGTAGAAACTGCCGTCCGGGCGCTGCACGTCCATGACTGGCGAGAGGATTGCCAGCACCGCATCGAACTTCTCCCGGTACAGCGCGCGGTTGGCCCGAACATGGACTTCGTCGTTCCAGGCGGCGACGCTGGCCAGCTGGGTCTGCACCGGCATGGCGCAGCCGTGGTAGGTGCGGTACAGCAAGAAGCCCTTGAGGATCTCGGCATCACCGGCGACGAAACCCGAGCGCAGGCCTGGCAGGTTGGAGCGCTTGGACAGGCTGTGGAACACCACGCAGCGCTTGAAGTCCTTGCGGCCCAGCTCGGCGCAGGCGCTGAGCAGGCCGGGCGGGGGAGTCTGTTCGTCGAAATACAGCTCGCTGTAGCACTCGTCGGCGGCAATCACGAAGTCATGCTCGTCGGCCAGGGCGATCAGCTTCTTCAGGGTCGCCAGTGGAATCAGTGCGCCGGTAGGGTTGCCCGGTGAGCACAGGAACAGGATCTGGCAGCGCTGCCAGATCTCGGTCGGCACGGCATCGAAGTCCGGGTTGAAGCCGTTTTCGTCCAGGCACGGCAGGTAGTGCGGCTTGGCGCCAGCCAGGAACGCTGCACCCTCGTAGATCTGGTAGAACGGGTTGGGGCTGACGACCAGGGCGTCCTCGCCGCGATTGACCACGGTCTGGGTGAAGGCGAACAGGGCCTCGCGGGTGCCATTCACCGGCAGCACGTTACGTGCCGGGTCGATCCAGCCTTCCGGCACGCCGAAGCGCCGCTCGCACCAGGCGCCGATGGCTTCGCGCAGGGCCGGGATGCCCAGTGTGGTGGGGTACACCGCCATCTGGTCGAGGTTGCTGGCCAGGGCCTCGGCGACAAAGCTCGGCGAACGGTGCTTGGGTTCGCCGATGGACAAGGCGATGGGGCGCTTGTCCGGATTGGGTGTGACGGTGCCGAGCAAGGCGCGAAGCTTTTCGAACGGGTAGGGTTGCAGCTGGTTCAGAGCGTTGTTCATCGATGCAGGATCTCACTCAAAGCGTCGGTTCGTGCCCCGTCAGATGCTCAGACGGGTCATTTCGATAGTCGGTTCGTGGCTGACGCTCAACTGGCGGACGATCGCATCCTGCAGGCGACTGCACAGCTGGGGGTCGGAAAGGGGCTGGTTGTGCGCGTCGGTAATGAAGAACACGTCTTCCACGCGCTCGCCCAGGGTGGCGATCTTGGCGTTCTGCAGCGACAGGTCGAACTCCAGAAAGATCTTGCCGATACGGGCCAGCAGCCCAGGGCGGTCCGGGGCGCTGAGCTCGAGCACCGTGACCGGGCGCTGGGCGTCGGTGTGGATGGTCACCTCGGGGGCGAAAGCGAAATGCTTGAGCTGGCGCGGCACCCGGCGCTGGATGATGGTCGGGTAGTCGTCGGGGTTACGCAGGGCGTCGGTCAGGCCCTTGCGGATCTTCTCGACTCGCTGGGGGTTGTTGCCGATGGATTCGCCGTCGTTGTCCAGGACGATATAGGTGTCGAGGGTGAACTGGCTGCTGGAGGTGATGATCCGGGCGTCATGGATGTTCAGGTTGAGCTGGTCCATGGCGGCTACCGTCACCGCGAAGAAGTCGTGCTGGTCGGGGGCGTAGATGAAGATCTGGGTGCCGCCCTCGAACTCGCGCTGGGTGATTTCCTTGATCAGCACCAGCGGGCCGCCGTCGGCTGGCTGCTGGAGAATGGCGTCGCTGTGCCAGGCTACGTCGCCGGCGGTGTGACGCAGGAAGTAGTCGTCCCCTAGCTGTGACCACAGTTGCTCGACCTCGTCCGGATCGGTGCCGTTGCGCACCAGGATGTCCAGGGCCGCGCTCTGGGTCTGGCGGATCTGTTCTTCGCGATCCACCGGGTTTTCCAGGCCGCGGCGCAGGGCGCGCTTGGTCTCGGTGTAGAGCTGGCGCAGCAGGCTGGCGCGCCAGGAGTTCCACAGGCTGGGATTGGTGGCGTAGATATCGGCCACGGTCATCACATAGAGGTAGTCCAGGCGAGTCTGGTCGACGACGAACTGGGCGAAGTCGTGGATCACCTGCGGGTCGGACAGGTCCTTGCGCTGGGCCGTCGTGGACATCACCAGGTGGTTTTGCACCAGCCAGACGATCAGCCGGGTGTCCCACTGTGGTAGCTGGTGACGAATGCAGAATGCCTCGGCGTCCACCGCGCCGATTTCCGAATGGTCGCCCTGGCGACCCTTGCCGATGTCGTGGTACAGGCCGGCGAGGTAGATCAGCTCCGGCTTGGGCAGCTTGCCCATGAGCTTGCTGGCCAGCGGGAATTTTTCGGAGATCGGCGTGTACTGCAGTTTGCGCAGGTGCTTGATCAGGTTCAGCGTGTGGGCATCCACGGTATAGATGTGGAACAGGTCGTGCTGCATCTGCCCGACGATGAAGCCGAATTCCGGCAGATAGCGCCCGAGGATGCCGTAGCGATTCATTCGTCGCAGGTTGCGGTGGATGCCGATCTCGCACTTGAACAGCTCGATGAACAGGCTGGTGTTGCGGATGTCGTGGCGAAAGTCGTCGTCGATCAGGTACCTGTGCTCGCGCAGCAGGCGAATGGTGTCGGCCCGCACGCCCTTGATCTCCGGGTGCTGGGCCATCAGCACGAAGATCTCCAGCATGGCGAACGGCGTGCGCTTGAACACGTTGTCGTTGATGGCCTCGATGTAGCCATCGTGCAACTGGAAGCGGGTGTTGATCGGCTGGGGCGGTGCTTCGTCTTCGGGGGCGAGGATCACCTCTTCGAAGTGCTGGATGATCAGGTCGCTCAATTGGGCGATGCTCATCACCACGCGGTAGTACTGCTGCATGAAGCTTTCGATGCTCTGCTTGGCATCTTCGCCTTCGAAGCCCAGCAGGGTGGCAATGGAGCGCTGGTGGTCGAGCAGCAGGCGGTCTTCGGCGCGCCCGGCGAGCATGTGCAGGGCATAACGCACGCGCCAGAGGAACTCCTGGGAGGAGGCCAGCAGGGCGTTCTCGTTTTCCAGCAGAAAAGCCTCGCCCGCCAGGGCGCGCAGATTCAGGGTGCCGTACTGGCGGCGAGCGACCCAGAGAATGGTCTGGATATCCCGCAGGCCGCCGGGGGAGCCCTTGACGTTTGGTTCGAGGTTGTACTCGGTGTCGTTGTACTTGTGGTGGCGGGCCTTCTGCTCGGTGCGCTTGGCCAGGAAAAAATCCTTGCTTGGCCACATGTGCTCGGTGCTGGTGACTTCCAGCATGCGCTGGCGCAGGCGCTCCGGGCCGCAGATGGTACGGCTCTCCATCAGGTTGGTGACCACCGTCAGGTCGGCGCGTGCCTCTTCGGCGCACTCATCTACCGAACGCACGCTCTGTCCGACTTCCAGGCCGATATCCCATAGCAGCGTGAGAAAACGCTCGATGGAATCACGAAATATCTCGTGATCGGCATTGTTCAACAGTATCAGCAGGTCGATGTCGGAGTAGGGATGCAGCTCGCCGCGTCCGTAGCCGCCGACCGCCACCAGGGCGATGTCGGCTTCGTCGCTCCAGCTGAACTGGTCCCAGGCCTTCTGCAGGATGTTGTCGATGAACCAGGCGCGGTCCTCGATGAGCCGGCGGATTTCCCGTCCGCTGCGAAAGCGGTTGTCGAGCACTTCCCGTGCCTGGCGGATGGCTTTCTTGAAGGCGGCGATAGGGCTGGCCTTCAATGCCAGTTCCGCCTGGAACTGGCCGCGGTCGAAGAGTTCGGGGTCCACCTGCGGCATCGATTGGCTTTCCTTTCTATCTATAAGGTCGGGACGCGCCGTTGTGGATCAGGCGGACACTCGGGCAATGGTGTCATCGCTGCGCAGCGTGAAGATCTCGTAGCCGGTCTCGGTCACCAGCAGGGTGTGCTCCCACTGCGCCGACAGCTTGCGATCCTTGGTGATGGCGGTCCAGCCGTCGCCCAGGACCTTGGTGTCGGCCTTGCCCTGGTTGATCATCGGCTCGATGGTGAAGGTCATGCCGGCCTTGAGCTCCATGCCGGTGCCCGCGCGGCCGTAGTGCAGGATCTGCGGTTCCTCGTGGAATACCTTGCCGATGCCGTGGCCGCAGAACTCGCGGACCACCGAGAAACCGTTCTTTTCCGCGTGTTTCTGGATTACTTCGCCGATATCGCCCAGGCGGCAGCCTGGCTTGACCAGTTCGATGGCCTTGTACATGCATTCCTGGGTGATCTGCGACAAGCGTTCGGCCCAGACCGGCACGGTGCCGACGTGGAACATGCGGCTGGTGTCGCCGTGGTAGCCGTCCTTGATGACGGTGACGTCGATGTTCAGGGTGTCGCCATCCTTCAGCGGCTTCTCGTTGGGAATGCCGTGGCACACCACGTGGTTGATCGAGGTGCAGATGGACTTGGGGAAGCCCTTGTAGTTCAGCGGGGCCGGGATCGCGCCTTGCACGTTGACGATGTAGTCATGGCAGATGCGGTCCAGTTCTTCGGTGGTGACGCCGGGTTTGACATGCTCGGCAATCATTTCCAGCACTTCGGCGGCCAGTTTGCCGGCGACACGCATTTGAGCGATGTCCTCGGGGGTTTTGAGGGTGACGGTCATACAGGCTCTCTTGACGCTCAGGGGCGCGATAAACACGGAATGGCTCGAAAACCCGCATGCACAAGGCTTGGCCTGCGATGGGCCAGCGAGGTTTTCAGCAGCCGCAAAGGTGCGATTCTAACAGAGGCTCAGTGCAAATCTGAGGTTCTGCTGGCGCTTCTCTCTATACAATGGTGCATTCTGGACCGATTCCAAGAGGTGGGCAAAAAAGGTGGCGGATTGGCGGATGTGAATCCGGGTTCCGTTTTTGCCCTTGCTGTGGTATAAAATGCGCCGCTTTCCGGGGATGCCCCGAAAAGCTCAAACCCACACACGTGTCGACACGATGACCTGGGTGCCCTCAGCACAAGCTGTTGGTTGGTCATTGGGATACGTGGAGGCCTAACCCGACTTATTAAGGAACTATCATGTCCCAAGTCAACATGCGCGATATGCTGAAGGCCGGTGTGCACTTCGGTCACCAAACTCGTTACTGGAATCCGAAAATGGGCAAGTACATTTTCGGCGCGCGTAACAAGATTCACATCATCAACCTTGAAAAAACCCTGCCAATGTTCAACGAAGCTCTGACTTTCGTAGAGCGTCTGGCCCAGGGCAAAAACAAGATTCTGTTCGTCGGCACCAAGCGTTCCGCTGGCAAGATCGTTGCTGAAGAAGCAGCACGTTGCGGTTCGCCGTACGTCGATCACCGCTGGTTGGGCGGCATGCTGACCAACTACAAGACCATCCGTGCCTCGATCAAGCGTCTGCGCGATCTGGAAGTTCAGGCTGAAGACGGTACTTTCGCCAAGCTGACCAAGAAAGAGGCGCTGATGCGCTCTCGCGACCTGGAAAAGCTGGATCGCTCCCTGGGTGGTATCAAGGACATGGGCGGTCTGCCTGACGCACTGTTCGTCATCGACGTTGATCACGAGCGCATCGCGATCACCGAAGCCAACAAGCTGGGCATCCCGGTCATCGGCGTTGTCGATACCAACAGCAGCCCGGAAGGCGTTGACTACATCATCCCAGGCAACGATGACGCCATTCGCGCCATCCAGCTGTACATGGGTTCGATGGCTGATGCCGTGATCCGTGGTCGCAACAACGTTGCTGGCGGCACCGAAGTGTTCGAAGAAGCTGCAGCACCGGCGGCTGAAGCCTGAGTAACTGACGCGTAGCGTTTACTCAGCACGCAAAAAGGGGGCTTGGCCCCCTTTTTGCCAACTCGAAAATCATTTCGTCGTGGCGGCCCGACAGTTTTTGTAATGCGCGGCTGCTATGAAATGGATTCGGGGTAGTGCCCAAGAATTGAGCGCCCGTTCGATCGGGTGGAATGGTTGAAAACCTATCCAAGAGGATTTTGAAAATGGCAGAGATTACTGCAGCGCTGGTCAAAGAACTGCGCGAGCGTACCGGCGAAGGCATGATGGACTGCAAGAAGGCCCTGACCAAGGCCGGCGGCGACATCGAAAAAGCCATTGATGACATGCGTGCCTCCGGCGCGATCAAGGCTGCCAAGAAAGCAGGCAACGTTGCTGCTGAAGGCGCCATCGCCATCAAGGACGACGGCAAAGTCGCCGTTCTGCTGGAAGTCAACTCGCAGACCGACTTCCTGGCTCTGCAGGACGACTTCAAGGCATTCGTTGCTGCCAGCGTTGAAAAAGCCTTCGCTGACAAGCTGACCGATGTAGCTCCGCTGATCGAGGCTCAAGAAGCTGATCGCCTGGTTCTGGTCGGCAAGACTGGCGAAAACGTCAACATCCGTCGCCTGGCTCGCGTTGAAGGTGACGTGGTCGGTACTTACCTGCACGGTAACAAGATCGGTGTTGCGGTTGTCCTGAAAGGCGGTTCGGTTGAGCTGGCCAAGGACATCGCCATGCACGTGGCTGCCAGCAACCCTGAGTTCCTGCTGCCAACGCAAGTTTCCGCTGAGGCCATCGAGCGCGAGAAAGCCGTGTTCCTGCAGCTGAACGAAGACAAGATGAAAGGCAAGCCAGCCGAAATCGTTGAGAAGATGATCGCTGGCCGTATCAGCAAGTTCCTGGCCGAAGCCAGCCTGGTTGAGCAAGCCTTCGTCAAGGATCCAGAAACCACCGTTGGTGCTCTGGCCAAGAAAGGCGGCGCTGAAATCGTTTCCTTCACTCGCTTCGCCGTAGGCGAAGGCATCGAGAAGAAAGAAGACAACTTCGCCGAAGAAGTTGCTGCACAACTGGCTGCTGCCAAGCAACAGTAAGACGGTTCTTCAACTGTCGCCCGAAAGAGGCTGCCCGCTCACGCGCGCAGCCTCTTTTCAAATGGGCAGGGCACTTTAGTTGCCTGCTTCGGAACCTGCTTACAAAGTCGTGTTCTGATGGCGCTGTGACAGCGTCAAGCTAGAGTGAACGCAAGCTGAAAACAGCTCGCAGAGAATTTTTAAAATACGCCGCAGGAGAGATTCGCAATGGCTCAGCAGGGCAGTGGTTATCAAGCTCGCTATAAACGCATTCTACTCAAGCTTAGCGGCGAGGCCCTGATGGGCTCGGAAGAGTTCGGGATCGATCCCAAGGTGCTGGATCGCATGGCGCTGGAAGTCGGCCAATTGGTCGGTATCGGTGTCCAGGTAGGCCTGGTGATCGGTGGCGGCAACCTGTTCCGTGGTGCTGCGTTGAGCGCGGCCGGGATGGATCGGGTCACAGGTGACCACATGGGCATGCTGGCCACGGTGATGAATGGCCTGGCCATGCGTGACGCGCTGGAACGTGCCAATATCTCGGCCATCGTGATGTCGGCTATTTCCATGGTCGGCGTGACCGATCACTATGACCGCCGCAAGGCCATGCGCCACCTGAACTCCAAGGAAGTGGTGATCTTCGCGGCCGGTACCGGTAACCCGTTCTTCACCACCGACTCCGCAGCGTGCCTGCGGGCGATCGAGATCGACGCTGACGTCGTTCTCAAGGCGACCAAGGTCGATGGTGTTTACACTGCAGATCCGTTCAAGGACCCGCATGCCGAGAAGTTCGATCATCTGACTTACGATGAAGTGCTGGATCGCAAGCTGGGGGTGATGGACCTGACGGCTATCTGCCTGTGCCGCGACCACAAGATGCCGCTGCGGGTATTTAACATGAACAAGCCCGGCGCCCTGCTGAACATCGTGCATGGTGGCGCTGAAGGAACCCTGATCGAGGAAGGCGAACAATGATCAACGAAATCAAGAAAGACGCTCAGGAACGCATGAAGAAGAGCCTGGAGTCCCTGGCCCATGCATTCGGCCAGATCCGTACTGGCAAGGCGCACCCCAGCATTCTGGGTAGCGTGATGGTGCCTTACTACGGTACCGATACTCCGTTGAGCGGCGTCGCCAACGTGACGGTAAAGGACTCCCAGACCCTGCAGGTCGTGCCATTCGAGCGCAATATGCTGGGGGCAATCGACAAGGCCATTGGCAGTGCCGGCCTGAACCTCAACCCGACCAACCTGGGTGAGCTGCTGCTGATCAAGATGGCCCCGCTGACCGAGGAAACCCGCAAGGGCTTTACCAAGCAGGCGCGTGCCGCGGCAGAGGATGCACGGGTTGCGGTGCGCAATATTCGTCGCGACGCTCTGGGCGAGTTGAAGAAGCTGAGCAAGGACAAAGCCATCAGCGAAGATGAAGAGCGCCGTGGTGGTGCCGAAATCGACAAGCTGATCAAGGAGTTCGAAGGTCAGATTGCCAAGGCGACCGAGGAAAAAGAAAAGGACCTGATGGCCGTATAAGGATCAGGACGTTTTCATGGAAAAGATCAAACAGCCTGTGCCGTCTTCGGTTCCGCGTCATGTCGCGATCATCATGGACGGGAACAACCGTTGGGCAAAAAAACGCTTTTTGCCGGGTGTCGCCGGGCATAAGGCGGGTGTTGATGCGGTGCGTGCCGTCATTGAAGTGTGTGCCGAGGCCAAGGTTGAAGTTCTGACCCTGTTTGCCTTTTCCAGTGAAAACTGGCAGCGCCCGGCTGATGAGGTCAGCGCTTTGATGGACCTGTTCTTCAAGGCGCTGCGTCGTGAGGCAAAGCGCCTCAATGACAACAACATCAGCCTGCGGATCATTGGCGACCGTTCGCGCTTCCATCCCGAGTTGCAGGCGGCGATGCGTGAAGCGGAAGCCATTACCGCTGGCAGTGATCGTTTCATCCTGCAGATCGCCGCCAACTACGGCGGCCAGTGGGATATCGCTCAGGCTGCCCAGCGCCTGGCGCGAGAAGTGCAGGCCGGGCACTTGCGGCCCGAAGACATCACGCCGGACCTGTTGCAGACCTGCCTGGCGACGGGCGACCTGCCGTTGCCGGACCTGTGCATTCGTACGGGGGGCGAGCACCGCATCAGCAATTTCCTGTTGTGGCAGCTGGCTTATGCCGAGCTGTATTTCTCCGACCTGTTCTGGCCGGACTTCAAACACGATGCCATGCGCCATGCGCTGGCCGATTACGCATCTCGCCAGCGGCGCTTCGGTAAGACGAGCGAGCAGGTCGAGGCTGGAGCCCGGGTTTAATGCTCAAACAACGAATCATTACTGCGCTGATCCTGTTGCCGATTGCCTTGTGCGGGTTTTTCCTGCTCGAGGGATCGAGTTTCGCCCTGTTCATCGGCCTGGTGGTTGTCCTGGGTGGTTGGGAGTGGGCTCGCCTGGCAGGTTTCAGCGCGCAGCCGGCACGGATCGCTTATGCGTTGGTCGTGGCGGCGCTGTTGTTCCTGATGCACCTGGTTCCAGGTGTCGCCCCCTGGGTCCTGGGGGCGGCGATGCTGTGGTGGGCGCTGGCGACATTCCTGGTGCTCACCTATCCCCGTACCCATGAGCAGTGGTCCGGGGCCGCGCCCAAGCTGCTGATTGGCCTTTTGATCCTGCTGCCGGCCTGGCAGGGCCTGGTATTCATCAAGCAGCTGCCGCTGGGCAACTGGTTGATCATGGCGGTGATGGTGCTGGTCTGGGGCGCGGATATCGGTGCCTACTTTTCTGGCAGGGCTTTTGGCAAGCGCAAGCTGGCGCCTCAGGTCAGTCCAGGCAAGAGCTGGGAAGGCGTGTATGGCGGCCTGGCATTGAGCCTGGTGATTACCGCGGTGGTAGGGCTGGTGCGCGACTGGAGCTTCGGCCAGTTGGTCATGGGGCTGCTGGGTGCGGCCATCGTGGTTTTCATCTCGGTGGTTGGCGACCTGACCGAAAGCATGTTCAAGCGTCAGGCCGGCATCAAGGACAGCAGCAACCTGCTGCCTGGTCATGGTGGTGTTCTCGATCGAATTGACAGCCTGACTGCCGCGATCCCGGTATTTGCGGTGCTGCTGTGGATGGCTGCACCGTGAGTGGCGTGCAGCAGATCACGGTCCTGGGGGCTACTGGCTCCATTGGCCTGAGCACGTTGGATGTCATCGCTCGGCATCCGGATCGTTATAAGGTGTTCGCACTCACAGGTTTCAGTCGTCTGGCCGAGCTGTTGGCCCTGTGTGTACGCCATGTCCCGCGCTTTGCCGTCGTGCCGCAGGAGGTTGCCGCCAGGCGTCTGCAGGAAGACCTGCAAGCTGCCGGGTTGCCGACACGGGTGCTGGTAGGGGAGCAGGGTCTATGCGAGGTCGCGTCGGCTCCCGAGGTCGATGCGGTGATGGCGGCGATTGTCGGTGCTGCGGGCCTGCGCCCCACCCTGGCAGCGGTGCATGCCGGCAAGAAGATCCTGCTGGCCAACAAGGAAGCGCTGGTGATGTCCGGCGCCCTGTTCATGCAGGCGGTGGGCAGTAGCGGCTCGGTGTTGCTGCCTATCGACAGCGAGCACAACGCGATATTCCAGTGCATGCCGGGTGATTTTTCCCGGGGTCTGAGCCAGGTTGGGGTACGCAGGATTCTGCTGACCGCTTCGGGTGGCCCGTTCCGGCAGACGCCTCTGGCTGAGTTGGAGCATGTCACGCCGGAACAGGCCTGCGCTCATCCGAACTGGTCCATGGGTCGCAAGATCTCGGTGGATTCGGCGAGCATGATGAACAAGGGCCTGGAACTGATAGAGGCATGCTGGTTGTTCGATGCCAAGCCTGCCCAGGTCGAGGTGGTCGTGCATCCGCAAAGTGTGATCCACTCGCTGGTGGACTACGTTGACGGTTCGGTACTGGCGCAACTGGGAAATCCCGACATGCGCACGCCTATCGCCAACGCCCTGGCCTGGCCTGAGCGGATAGATTCCGGTGTGGCGCCATTGGACCTGTTTGCCATCGCTCGCCTGGACTTCCAGGCGCCCGATGAGCAGCGGTTCCCATGCTTGCGGCTGGCTCGCCAGGCGGCGGAGGCGGGTGACAGTGCCCCGGCGATGTTGAATGCAGCGAATGAAGTGGCGGTTTCGGCATTTCTCGAACGGCGCATCCGCTACCTGGAGATCCCTAGTATCATCGACGAAGTTTTGTGTCGTGAGCCTGTGGTTGCGGTCAACGAGCTGGATGCCGTATTTGCGGCGGATACTCAGGCCCGAAACCTGGCAAACCAATGGTTGCAGCGTAACGGGCGATAGAATTCGCGACCCGCGTGAGTGACGACGAATAGGATTGCGGAGAAAGCAGATGAGCGCGCTCTATATGATTGTCGGCACCCTGGTAGCCCTGGGAGTGCTGGTCACCTTCCATGAATTCGGTCATTTCTGGGTCGCGCGCCGTTGTGGCGTCAAGGTGCTGCGCTTTTCCGTGGGCTTCGGAATGCCCCTGGTGCGCTGGCACGATCGTCGAGGCACCGAGTTCGTGATCGCCGCCATTCCGCTGGGCGGCTACGTGAAGATGCTCGATGAGCGTGAAGGTGAAGTAGCGCCTGAAGAGCTCGATCAATCCTTCAATCGCAAGTCTGTTCGTCAGCGTATTGCCATTGTTGCGGCGGGCCCGGTTGCCAACTTCCTCCTGGCCCTGGTTTTTTTCTGGGGGCTGGCGATGCTGGGCAGCCAGCAGGTGCGCCCGGTCATCGGTGAGGTAGAAGCCGGCAGCATCGCTGACAAGGCTGGCTTGAACTCTGGTCAGGAAATCATTTCCATCGATGGCGAGCCGACCTCCGGCTGGGCTGCGGTGAACCTTCAACTGGTACGCCGTCTGGGTGAGAGCGGCACCGTGCAGGTGCAGGTCCGAGAGCAGGGCGCCACGGTGGATTCACCGCGCCAGCTGATTCTGGACAAGTGGCTCAAGGGGGCCGACGAGCCTGATCCGATCCGCTCCCTGGGCATTCGCCCCTGGCGTCCTGCCCTGCCGCCGGTACTGGCTGAGCTCGATCCGAAAGGCCCGGCTCAGGCGGCGGGCCTGAAGACCGGCGACCACCTGCTGGCCCTGGATGGCCAGGCGGTCAATGATTGGCAGCAGGTGGTCGACTGGGTACGCGTACGCCCCGCGGCCACGATCGTACTGCGGGTCGAGCGCGACGGTGCTCGGATCGATGTTCCCGTGACCCTGGCGAGCCGAGGCGAAAGCAAGGCGCCGAGTGGTTATCTGGGGGCGGGAGTCAAGGCTGTCGATTGGCCGCCGCAGATGCTCCGTGAAGTCAGGTATGGCCCGCTGGAGGCGATAGGCGAAGGCGCCCGGCGCACTTGGACCATGAGCGTCCTGACCCTCGAATCGCTGAAGAAAATGTTGTTCGGCGAGCTCTCGGTAAAAAACTTGAGCGGACCGATAACCATTGCTAAAGTGGCGGGCGCTTCTGCCCAGTCGGGCATTGCCGATTTCTTGAATTTCCTTGCTTATCTGAGTATTAGCCTGGGCGTTCTGAATTTGTTGCCCATTCCGGTGTTGGATGGGGGGCATTTGTTGTTTTATCTGATCGAGTGGGTGCGTGGTCGCCCCTTGTCGGATCGGGTGCAAGGTTGGGGGATACAGATCGGTATCAGCTTGGTGGTCGGAGTCATGCTGCTTGCTCTGGTCAACGATCTGGGTCGTCTGTAACGCTTCGCTGAATTGCGAATCTGCCGCATTTTGCGGCAGTTTGTTTATTGCCAGTTGGAATAAGAAAGGACTTCATGAAACGTCTGCTGCTAACTGCGGTTCTCTCCGTATTGATGATCGCCGAAGTTCACGCCGAGTCCTTCACTATCTCCGATATCCGTGTCAACGGCCTCCAGCGCGTTTCCGCGGGTAGCGTCTTTGGTGCCTTGCCGTTGAACGTCGGCGAGCAGGCGGACGACCGTCGCCTGGTGGAATCCACTCGTGCGCTGTTCAAAACCGGTTTCTTTCAAGACATCCAGCTCGGCCGCGATGGCAACGTCCTGGTCATCACGGTGGTCGAGCGGCCGTCGGTTGCCAGCATCGAGATCGAAGGCAACAAGGCGATCTCCACTGACGACCTGATGAAAGGTCTGAAGCAGTCCGGTCTGGCCGAAGGCGAAATCTTCCAGCGAGCGACCCTTGAAGGGGTGCGTAACGAGCTGCAGCGCCAATATGTCGCGCAGGGCCGTTACTCGGCTTCCGTCGAGACCGAAGTGGTTCCGCAGCCGCGCAACCGTGTCGGGCTGAAGGTGAAGATCAACGAGGGTACGGTTGCGGCGATCCAGCACATCAACGTGGTAGGCAACACCGTCTTCCCGGATGATGACCTGATTGGCCTGTTCGAACTCAAGACCACCAACTGGCTTTCGTTCTTCAAGAATGACGACAAGTACGCCCGTGAAAAACTTTCCGGTGACCTGGAGCGCCTGCGTTCCTACTACCTGGATCGTGGTTATATCAACATGGATATCGCTTCGACCCAGGTGTCCATCACTCCGGACAAGAAACACGTCTATATCACTGTCAATATCAACGAAGGCGAGAAGTACAGCGTTCGCGACGTCAAGCTCAGCGGCGACTTGAAAGTGCCTGAAGATCAGGTCAAGGCCCTGTTGCTGGTCGAGAAAGGCCAGGTGTTCTCGCGCAAGCTGATGACCACGACTTCCGAGCTGATCACGCGTCGCCTCGGTAACGATGGCTACACCTTCGCCAACGTCAACGGCGTGCCTCAGCCCCACGACGATGATCACACCGTCGACATCACGTTCGTGGTGGATCCGGGCAAGCGTGCCTATGTCAATCGCATCAACTTCCGTGGCAACACCAAGTCCGAGGACGAAGTGTTGCGCCGTGAAATGCGCCAGATGGAAGGCGGCTGGGCCTCGACCTACCTGATCGACCAGTCCAAGACTCGTCTTGAGCGCCTGGGGTTCTTCAAGGAAGTCAACGTCGAGACTCCGGCTGTACCGGGTGTCGATGACCAGGTCGATGTCAACTACGCCGTTGAAGAGCAGGCTTCGGGCTCGATCACCGCCAGTGTCGGTTTCGCCCAGAGCGCCGGCCTGATCCTCGGTGGCTCGATCACCCAGAACAACTTCCTGGGTACCGGCAACAAGGTCAGCATCGGCCTGACCCGCAGCGAATACCAGAGCCGCTACAACTTCGGCTACGTAGACCCCTACTGGACTGCCGATGGCGTGAGCCTGGGCTATAACGCCTTCTATCGCACCACTGACTACAAGGACCTCGATGTCGATGTAGCCAGCTATGCGGTGGACAGCCTGGGTGCTGGTGTCAGCGTGGGTTACCCGATCAGCGAGACTTCGCGCCTGACGTTCGGCTTGACCGCCCAACAGGACAAGATCAAGACCGGTCGCTACACCGTCGACGAAATCTTCGACTTCGTGAACAAGCAGGGCAAGAGCTACCTGAACTTCAAGGCCTCTGCCGGCTGGTCCGAATCGACGCTGAACAAAGGTGTTCTGGCGACGCGCGGTCATTCGCAAAGCCTGGTGCTGGAAACCACGACTCCGGGCAGCGACCTGTCGTTCTTCAAGCTTGATTACCGTGGCCAGTTGTTCACTCCGCTGACTGACAACTACACCATGCGGTTCCATACCGAGCTGGGTTATGGCGACGGTTTTGGCGATACCAAGGGCCTGCCGTTCTACGAGAACTACTATGCCGGCGGCTTCAACTCGGTTCGTGGTTTCAAGGACAGCACCCTGGGTCCGCGCAGTACGCCTAGTCGTGGTGTGGGTGTGACAGGTAACGTGGGCACATCCAGCGACCCTGACCAGGATCCGCTGCCGTTCGGTGGTAACGTGTTGATCCAGGGTGGTGCGGAATTGCTGTTCCCTCTGCCATTCGTCAAGGACCAGCGTTCCTTGCGTACCTCCCTGTTCTGGGATGTCGGTAACGTCTTCAGCTCTCGTTGTGAAAAGACGTCCAACACCATTGCGGCGTCGAACGTGAAGCCGGAATGCAACGATGTCAGTCTCAGCAACCTGGCCAGTTCGGTGGGTGTCGGCGTGACGTGGGTCACCGCTCTGGGTCCATTGAGCTTCGCCCTGGCGATGCCGATCAAGAAACCGAATGACGCTGAAACTCAGGTGTTCCAATTCTCTCTCGGCCAGACTTTCTAAGCCTCTGGCCCAAGACAACGACAATGGATTTTGTAGGAGTGCATCGTGCGTAAGTTGACTCAATTGGTTCTCCTGGCCTCTGTACTGGTCGCGAGCCCGGCATTTGCCGATATGAAGATCGCCGTCCTGAACTATCAGATGGCCCTGCTGGAATCGGATGCAGCGAAGAAGTATGCCGTGGATGCCGAGAAGAAGTTCGGCCCACAACTGAACAAGCTCAAGACCCTGGAAAGCAGCGCCAAGGGCATCCAGGACCGCCTGGTCGCCGGTGGCGACAAGATGCAGCAGGGCGAGCGTGAGCGTCTGGAGCTCGAGTTCAAGCAAAAGGCCCGTGACTTCCAGTTCCAATCCAAGGAACTGAACGAAGCCAAGGCCGTGGCTGACCGCGAGATGCTCAAGCAACTCAAGCCAAAGCTGGATAGCGCCGTTGAAGAAGTCATCAAGAAAGGTGCTTTCGACCTGGTCTTCGAGCGTGGCGCAGTGATTGATGTCAAGCCACAGTACGACATCACTCGCCAGGTTATCGAGCGCATGAATCAGCTGAAGTAAGCCATGACCGCAATTATGAAACTCGGCCAGCTGGCCGAGTTCCTCGGCGCCACCTTGCGTGGCGACGCGGAGAAGCAAATCAGTGGGCTGGCCACCTTGCAGGAGGCCGGCCCATCTCAGTTGAGCTTTTTGGCAAATCCGCAATACCGCAAGTACCTGGTTGATAGCCAGGCTGGCGCAGTATTGTTGAAGGCTGCCGAAGCCCAGACCTATACCGGCGATGCATTGGTGGTGGCTGATCCTTACCTGGCCTACGCCCGTGTGTCCCATTTCTTCGACCCCAAGCCCAAGGCCCCGGCTGGCATCCACCCGTCCGCGGTGATCGCCGCTGATGCACAGGTGGACCCGACGGCCAGTATCGGCGCCTTCGTGGTGGTCGAAAGTGAGGCCCGGGTCGAAGCCGGCGTGACCGTCGGTGCCCATTGCGTCATTGGCGCTCGTAGCGTCGTGGGCGAGGGCGGTTGGTTGGCGCCACGAGTGACCCTGTACCACGATGTGCGCATCGGCAAGCGGGTGGTGATCCAGTCCGGTGCCGTGCTGGGTGCGGAAGGGTTCGGTTTCGCCAACTCGAAGGGCGTCTGGCACAAGATTGCCCAGGTAGGTGGCGTGACTATCGGTGATGATGTGGAGATTGGCGTGAACACGGCAATCGATCGTGGGGCGTTGGCCGACACCATCATTGGTAACGGTGTGAAGCTCGACAACCAGATCCAGATCGCCCATAACGTCCAGGTGGGTGATCACACCGCGATGGCTGCTTGCGTGGGGATTTCCGGCAGCACCAAGATCGGCAAGCATTGCATGCTCGCTGGCGGTGTTGGCCTGGTGGGCCATATCGAGATTTGTGACAACGTATTCCTCACCGGGATGACCATGGTGACCCACTCGATTACCGAGGCGGGTGCCTATTCTTCCGGTACGGCCATGCAACCGGCTGCCGAGTGGCGCAAAAGCGCGGCCCGCATCCGCCAGCTCGATGATATCGCGCGGCGTTTGCGCCAGTTGGAAAAGCGCGTTGGGGACGTGACCCCCGACGGCAATGCTTCATCAGATGGCTGATACCATTTCCATATCAAGTGTGCACAGCCGCTAGACTGCCTCCTTGATTTGCTAGAGGAGCGTGCGTTGAGCGTACGCTCCCAATCTTTACTACAGGCTTCCTCCCGAAATGATGGACATCAACGAGATTCGCGAATACCTGCCTCACCGTTACCCTTTCCTGCTGGTGGATCGGGTAGTGGATCTGGATGTCGAGGGCAAGTGCATTCGTGCCTACAAGAATGTCAGCATCAACGAGCCGTTCTTCAATGGCCACTTCCCTGCGCATCCGATCATGCCAGGCGTGCTGATCATCGAGGCCATGGCCCAGGCTGCAGGCATTCTTGGTTTCAAGATGCTCGACGTGAAGCCGGCCGACGGTACCCTCTACTACTTCGTCGGCTCCGACAAGCTGCGCTTCCGCCAGCCGGTGCTGCCGGGCGACCAGTTGATCCTCGAGGCCAAGTTCATCAGCTGCAAGCGGCAGATCTGGAAGTTCGAATGCCAGGCTTCGGTCGACGGCAAGCCAGTATGCTCCGCTGAAATCATCTGCGCGGAACGCAAACTATGAGTTTGATTGACCCTCGCGCAATCATCGATCCGACGGCCGTCCTGGCCGACGACGTTGAGGTTGGCCCGTGGTCGATCATCGGCGCTGGTGTGGAAATCGGCGAGGGTACAGTGATCGGGCCCCATGTGATTCTCAAGGGCCCGACCCGCATTGGTCGGCACAACCGCATCTACCAGTTTTCGTCGATCGGCGAGGACACGCCTGACCTCAAGTACAAGGGCGAGGAAACCCGCCTGGTGATCGGTGACCACAACGTGATCCGCGAAGGCGTGACCATTCACCGTGGCACGGTCCAGGATCGTTCCGAAACCACCCTCGGCGATCACAACCTGATCATGGCCTATGCCCACATCGGCCACGACAGCGTGATCGGCAATCACTGCATCCTGGTCAACAACACCGCGTTGGCTGGCCATGTGCATGTGGAAGACTGGGCGATTCTTTCCGGTTTTACCCTGGTACATCAGTACTGCCATATTGGCGCCCACAGCTTTTCCGGCATGGGCACCGCCATCGGCAAGGATGTGCCGGCGTTCGTCACGGTGTTCGGCAACCCTGCCGAAGCCCGCAGCATGAACTTCGAAGGCATGCGCCGTCGTGGTTTCAGCGATGATTCGATCCATGCCCTGCGCCGTGCCTACAAAGTGGTTTACCGCCAGGGGTTGACGGTGGACCAGGCCTTGGCCGAATTAAGCGAAGCGGCCGAGCAGTACCCTGAGGTCGCGCTGTTTCGCGATTCTATCCAGTCGTCGACTCGTGGCATCACCCGCTAATCATGGACACTCTGCGTATTGCGCTGGTGGCTGGCGAAGCTTCCGGCGACATTCTCGGTGCCGGTCTGATGCGAGCCCTGAAGGCCCAGCATCCAGCCGTCGAATTCATGGGTGTCGGTGGGCCGTTGATGGAGGCCGAGGGCCTGACCTCCTATTTCCCCATGGAGCGCCTGGCGGTCATGGGGCTGGTGGAAGTCCTCGGGCGCCTGCGTGAGCTGCTGGCCCGGCGCAAGAAGTTGGTCCAGACCCTGATCGCCGAGAAACCGGACGTTTTCATCGGAATCGATGCGCCGGACTTCACCCTTAATATCGAACTCAAGCTGCGTCAGGCCGGGATCAAGACCGTGCACTACGTCAGCCCTTCGGTATGGGCCTGGCGGCAGAAGCGGGTACTGAAAATCCGCGAAGGTTGCGACCTGATGCTGACCCTGTTTCCGTTCGAAGCCAGGTTCTACGAAGAAAAGAGCGTGCCGGTGAAATTCGTCGGCCATTCGCTGGCCGATGCCATTCCTCTGCAAGCCGACCGGGCGGCGGCTCGCGCCGAGCTTGGCTTGCCCGACGGGCCGTTGGTGGCGTTGATGCCAGGCAGTCGTGGCGGCGAAGTCGGGCGTCTGGGCTGCCTGTTCCTGGATGCGGCCGAGCGCCTGCGCGGCATGTGTCCGGGCGTGCGTTTCATCCTGCCTTGCGCCAATGCCCAGCGCCGTACCCAGTTGGAGGAAATGCTGACGGGGCGCGATCTGCCGCTGACTCTGCTCGATGGCCAGTCCCACAAGGCCCTGGCGGCCTGCGATGCGGTACTGATCGCCTCGGGCACGGCGACGCTGGAGGCCTTGCTCTACAAGCGGCCGATGGTTGTGGCCTACCGCTTGGCGCCGCTGACGTTCTGGATTCTCAAGCGCATGGTCAAGAGTCCGTATGTTTCCCTGCCCAACCTGCTGGCCCAGCGTTTGCTGGTGCCTGAGTTGCTGCAGGACGACGCGACTGCCGAAGCGCTGGCGGCGACCTTGCTGCCCTTGATCCATGGTGGTGAAGAGCAGACCAGCGGTTTCGACCAGATCCATCGCACCTTGCGTCGTGACGCCTCCAACCAGGCCGCGCAAGCAGTGCTTGAACTGATAGGTAAAGCCCGATGAGCAATTCCAAGATGCAGATGGGCCTGGATTTCACCTTGGTGGCCGATGCCGAGGACCTGGTGGCCGGCGTTGATGAAGTCGGTCGCGGCCCTCTGTGCGGCGCGGTCGTCACTGCTGCGGTAATCCTTGACCCAAAACGGCCGATCCTTGGTCTCAACGACTCCAAGAAACTGACCGAGGCCCGTCGCGAGAAACTGTTCGACGAGATCTGCGAGAAGGCCCTGAGCTGGTGCATTGCTCGGGCGGAAGTCGAGGAAATCGATGAGCTGAACATTCTTCACGCCACCATGCTGGCCATGCAGCGGGCGGTGGAAGGCTTGAGCGTGACGCCGAAGCTGGCAATGATCGATGGCAATCGCTGCCCCAAGCTGGGGATGCCAGCCGAAGCGGTGGTCAAGGGTGATAGCAAGGTTCCGGCGATTGCTGCGGCTTCGATCCTGGCCAAAGTCAGTCGCGATCGCGAGATGGCCGCTTTCGACTTGATCTATCCGGGCTACGGCCTCGGTGGCCACAAGGGTTATCCGACTCCGGTTCACCTTGAAGCCCTGGCACGTCTTGGGCCGACCCCAATTCACCGGCGCTCTTTCGCTCCAGTCCGCCAGGCCTATGAAGCGCGTGAAGCGCTGAGCCTGGTTCAGCCTTGAGGCTGATGTTTTAACCAAGGCCCGGTACAATCCGGCTGCTTTAAAGCTCCAGGAACGACGGCAACAGCTGGCTGGCGATGGCGACAACTCGCCGTCGACCGTGACCGGCGAGCGTTGGCGACAGCTGCTCTGCGCTGTAACGCCGAGTTCGAGTCTTTAAATCGCCCGACGTCCGGGCCTCGTTGTTTTTGCGCTATTTACAGGATCACTATGCCGGCTTCATTCGTTCACCTGCGCCTGCACACTGAATTTTCCCTGGTCGACGGTCTGGTGCGGATCAAGCCGCTGGTCAAGGCGTTGGCCGGCATGGGCATGCCGGCTGTGGCGGTTACCGACCAGAGCAACATGTGTTCTTTGGTCAAGTTCTATAAAACCAGCATGGGCGCCGGGATCAAGCCGATCTGTGGCGCCGACCTGTGGTTGTCGAACAAGGATCCTGACGGCCCCTTGAGTCGTATCAGCCTGCTGGCCATGAACGCCTTGGGCTATCGCAACCTGACCGAGCTGATTTCCCGCGCTTTTACCGAGGGGCAGCGCAACGGCTTGACCATCATCGAGCGCGAGTGGGTGGTGCAGGCTGCCGAAGGTCTGATCATGCTTTCGGCGGCCAAGGAGGGCGAGATCGGCATGGCCCTGGTGGATGGCGACCTGGAGGTGGCCGAGGCCCTGGCCCTGGAATGGATGGCAGTCTTTCCGGACCGCTTCTACCTGGAAGTGCAGCGCACCAACCGGCCCAATGACGAAGAGCAATTGCACGGTGCGGTGGCCCTGGCCGACAAGATCGGTGCGCCGCTGGTGGCGACCAATGACGTGCGTTTCATCAAGCAGGACGACTTCGAGGCCCACGAGACCCGGGTATGCATCGGTGAAGGCCGGGCCCTGGATGACCCGCGCCGCTCGAAGAACTACAGCGACCAGCAGTACCTCAAGAGCGCCGAGGAAATGGCGGAACTGTTCAGCGATCTGCCCGAGGCGCTGGAAAACACCGTGGAGATTGCCAAGCGCTGCAATATCACGGTGCAGTTGGGCAAGTACTTCCTCCCCGACTTCCCCACGCCCAATGGCATGGGCATCGACGATTACCTGCGCCACGTGTCCCACGAAGGCCTCGAAGAGCGCCTGGCGGTGCTCTGGCCCAAGGACACCACCCCCGACTACGAAGAGAAGCGCCAGATCTACCTGGATCGCCTGAAGTTCGAGCTGGACATCATCATCCAGATGGGCTTCCCCGGTTACTTCCTGATCGTTATGGACTTCATCAAGTGGGCCAAGAACAACGGCGTGCCGGTAGGTCCGGGCCGGGGGTCGGGTGCGGGCTCGTTGGTGGCCTATGTCCTGAAGATCACCGACCTCGATCCGCTGGCCTATGACCTGCTGTTCGAACGTTTCCTCAATCCCGAACGTGTTTCCATGCCCGACTTCGACGTCGACTTCTGCATGGATGGGCGCGACCGGGTGATCGACTACGTGGCCGAAGCCTATGGCCGCAACGCGGTCAGCCAGATCATCACCTTCGGCACCATGGCCGCCAAGGCGGTGGTGCGTGACGTGGCGCGGGTCCAGGGCAAGTCCTATGGCCTGGCCGATCGGCTGTCGAAGATGATCCCCTTCGAAGTCGGCATGACCCTGGAGAAAGCCTACGAGCAGGAAGAGATGCTGCGTGACTTCCTCAAGGTCGACGAGGATGGCCGCGAGATCTGGGACATGGCCCTCAAGCTTGAAGGGGTCACTCGTGGTACCGGCAAGCACGCCGGTGGTGTGGTGATCGCGCCGACCAAGCTCACCGACTTCTCGCCGATCGCCTGTGACGAAGAAGGTGGCGGCCTGGTGACCCAGTTCGACAAGGACGACGTCGAGGCCGCGGGCCTGGTCAAGTTCGACTTCCTCGGCCTGCGGACCCTGACCATCATCAAGTGGGCGATGGAGACCATCAACCGTGAGCAGGTCAAGCTGGGCCTGCCTGATGTGAACATCGACTTCATCCCGCTGGATGACAAGAAGACCTACGACCTGTTGCAGAGGGCCGAGACCACGGCGGTATTCCAGCTTGAATCCCGTGGCATGAAGGAGCTGATCAAGAAGCTCAAGCCCGACTGCCTGGAAGACCTCATCGCACTGGTGGCGTTGTTCCGCCCTGGCCCGCTGCAGTCGGGCATGGTGGATGACTTCATCAACCGCAAGCACGGTCGTGCCGAGTTGGCCTACCCCCACGCGGATTACCAGTACGAAGGTCTCAAGCCGGTACTGGCGCCCACCTACGGCATCATCCTGTATCAGGAACAGGTGATGCAGATTGCCCAGGTGATGGCCGGTTACACCCTCGGCGGCGCGGACATGCTGCGCCGGGCCATGGGCAAGAAGAAGCCCGAGGAGATGGCCAAGCAGCGCGGTGGTTTCATCGAAGGCTGTGTGGCCAACAATATCGAGGCCGACCTTGCCGGTAACATCTTTGACCTGGTAGAAAAATTCGCGGGTTACGGCTTCAACAAATCCCACTCCGCAGCCTACGGTCTGGTTTCCTATCAGACGGCATGGCTCAAGACTCACTATCCGGCGCCTTTCATGGCTGCGGTCCTGTCGGCGGATATGCATAACACCGACAAGGTGGTGGTGTTGATCGAGGAGGTGCGCAGCATGAAGCTGCGCCTCGATGCGCCGGATGTGAACAGCTCCGACTTCAAGTTCACGGTCAACGATGATGGTCGTATCGTCTACGGCCTGGGTGCGATCAAGGGGGTGGGCGAGGGCCCGGTGGAAGCAATCGCCGAGGCCCGTACCGAAGGTGGTCCGTTCAAGGATCTGTTCGACTTCTGCAGCCGGGTGGACCTCAAGCGCATCAACAAGCGTACCCTCGATGCGTTGATCCGTAGCGGTGCCCTGGACCGCCTGGGGCCGCACTTCCATGACGAGATAAAGGCCTACCAGGCCAACATCGACCGTAACCGTGCGGTGTTGCTATCGGCTCTGGAGGAGGCGATCAAGGCGGCCGAACAGACCGCCCGGACCGCAGACAGCGGTCACGCCGACCTGTTCGGGGGGCTGTTCGTCGAGGAAGATGCCGACGTCTATGGCAACCACCGCAAGGCTCGCGAGTTGACCCTCAAGGAGCGCCTGCGTGGTGAGAAGGACACCCTGGGGCTGTACCTGACTGGCCACCCGATCGACGAATACGAAGGCGAGATCCGTCGTTTCGCCCGCCAGCGCATCATCGACCTGAAGCCGGCACGCGATACCCAGACGGTAGCGGGAATGATCATTGCCCTGCGGGTCATGAAGAACAAGAAGGGCGACAAGATGGGGTTCATTACCCTTGACGACCGCTCCGGGCGCATCGAGGCTTCTTTGTTCGCCGACGCTTTCATGGCTGCCCAGCCCCTGCTGCAGACCGACGCGATGGTGGTGGTGGAGGGGGAAGTCAGCAATGATGATTTCTCCGGTGGCCTGCGCCTGCGGGTCAAGCGGGTAATGAGCATGGAGGATGCACGGACCAACCTGGCCGAAAGCCTGCGCCTGAAAATCCACAGCGATGCCCTGAAGGGCGATCAGCTACGCTGGCTGGGCGAACTGTTCAAGCGTCACCGTGGCGCATGCCCCATTTCCATGGAGTACACCCGGGATGACGCCAAGGCGCTGCTGCAGTTCGGCGAGGACTGGCGCATCGATCCGGCGGACAGCTTGATTCAGGCCCTGCGTGACCAGTTCGGGAAAGACAACGTCTTCCTGCAATACCGTTGAGGGTGATGCGCCATTACTGCGCCCCATCGTCACCAGAATCTTTACTATCGACCTCATCGCGCCTGTCCCTTAAGGTAGGGCGCGAACAGACAACCGGCCGGCCCCAGCTTCCCTGGAAGTCGACCCCAGACGGACGCCTATGAACCCGAATTTTCTTGATTTCGAACAGCCGATCGCCGACCTGCAAGCCAAGATCGAAGAGTTGCGCTTGGTCGGTAATGACAATTCGCTGAATATCGGCGATGAAATCTCCCGCCTGCAGGACAAGAGCAAGACCCTGACCGAGGACATCTTCGGCAAGCTCACCAGCTGGCAGATCGCACGTCTGGCGCGTCACCCGCGTCGCCCCTACACCCTGGATTACATCCAGCATATCTTCACCGAGTTCGACGAGTTGCATGGCGATCGCCACTTCTCCGACGACGCAGCGATCGTCGGCGGCGTGGCTCGCCTGGACGAGCAGCCGGTGATGATCATCGGTCACCAGAAGGGCCGCGAGGTGCGCGAGAAGGTGCGTCGCAACTTCGGCATGCCGCGTCCGGAAGGTTATCGCAAGGCGTGCCGCCTGATGGAAATGGCCGAGCGCTTCAAGATGCCGATCCTGACCTTCATCGACACCCCGGGCGCCTACCCGGGTATCGATGCCGAAGAGCGCAACCAGAGCGAAGCCATTGCCTGGAACCTGCGGGTCATGTCGCGCCTGAAGACGCCGATCATCGCTACCGTGATCGGTGAGGGCGGTTCGGGCGGTGCGTTGGCTATCGGTGTCTGCGACCAGTTGAACATGCTGCAGTACTCCACCTACGCGGTGATCTCGCCAGAAGGTTGTGCCTCGATCCTGTGGAAAACCGCGGAAAAGGCTCCTGATGCCGCCGAGGCCATGGGCATCACTGCCGAGCGCCTCAAGGGCCTGGGTATCGTCGATAAAGTGATCGCCGAGCCACTGGGCGGTGCCCATCGCGACCCGGCTGCCGCTGCTGTTCTGATCCGTGCCGAGCTCAGTTCGCAACTGGCGATGCTCAAGGACATGGATAACGACGCTCTGCTGGCCCGTCGTTATGAGCGCCTGATGAGCTACGGTCTCTGACCGAACGCTGCTGCTCCTTGCCGGATCGGGCTTGCCCGTGAACCTGACGCCGTTGATCGATCCGATCACGGCGTCAGGTTCATTCTGGGCAGTCGCAAGGCTGCCTGATCGCTCCTGCGGGTCCTGACTCAATGATTTCTCTTTCCGCTGCCCTGTTGCACTCCCTGGCTCCGTGGCGTGATGTCGCCTCCTGGCGCGTTGCCTTCTCCGGTGGGCTCGATTCCACTGTCTTGCTGCACCTGCTCGCCGACCTGGCGCGAAAACATGCCCTTCCAGCGCTTTCGGCGATCCATGTCCATCATGGCCTGCAGCCGGTAGCGGATGCCTGGCCGCAGCATTGCAAAGCGGTGTGCGATGCCCTGAGGGTGCCCCTGCAGGTGGTTCATGTCCAGGTGCCGGCTGGTGCCAGCCTCGAGCGTGCTGCCAGGGAGGCGCGCTATGGTGCTTTCGAAGGGCTGATGGCCGGTAATGAGTTGTTGTTAATGGCACAACATCGCGACGACCAGGCGGAAACCTTGCTGTTTCGCCTGTTGCGCGGTGGCGGAGTGCGTGGCCTGGCCGCCATGCCACAACACCGGCCGCTGGGGCGTGGACACCTGCTCAGGCCCTTGCTGGGTGTGCCTCGTGCCGAGCTTGAACGTTATGCCGATGAACACCGCCTGGGCTGGGTCGAGGACCCGTCCAATGCCGACCACCGATATTCGCGCAACTATCTGCGCCATCAGGTCATGCCGGTGCTTCAGGCACGCTGGCCCCAGGCCGCAGCCAGTATTGCCCGCAGTGCCGCGCACCTGAGCGAGGCCCAGGGCTTGCTCGATGAACTGGCCCTGATGGACCTGGCCGACGCCGAGCAGGGCCAGGACCTGCCGTGGCTCGCCTTGCCGGCCTTGACCCTGGCGCCCTTGCGGCAGTTGTCTGCGGCGCGCCAGCGCAATGCCCTGGCCCACTGGCTGGCCAGGCTTACCCGTTTGCCGGATACCGATCACTGGGTGGGCTGGGAAAACCTGCGCGATGCCCGGGACGAAGCTCGGCCAGTCTGGCGCCTGGCCGATGGCGAGTTGCATCGGGCTGGACGGTGCCTGTGGTGGTTGTCCGGAGCCTGGCTGCGGCCGGTCGGGGAGGGGGGCGAGTGGCATGATCCAGGACTGCCCTTTTCTTTGCCGGATAATGGCCAGGTGTCTTTCAGTGGACCGGCGCCCGACGGGCCGCTGAGTATCCGCTATCGCCAGGGAGGAGAGGTCATGCAATTGGCCGGTCGTGGGCGCCGTGATCTCAAGCGTTTGCTGAACGAAGCGGGGGTCCCGGGTTTCGTCCGTGGCAGATTGCCGCTGCTGTATTGCCAGGATCGACTGCTGGCGGTGGCGAACCTGTCGCTGGGTGGCATAAACGCCCGGGACGGCTGGCAATTGCACTGGCGACCACCGGCTAGCGATCAAGGTTTGAGCTGAAAGGGGCTTTCCGGTAGACTACGCTCCCTTCTTGATACAACTTCTGTGGATTCGCCTGAATTGCAGGAGTTGCCGATTACCAAGCAGTCTTTGCTGGGCGATTCCAAAAAATGTGTAGCGAGCAACGTACCGGTGTTCTTGCATCCGGTCTGTCACAACGCGGCGGTTTTTTTGAAAGGTGCACTGTGATTAATGCAGGTGATCGGGGGCTTCGGCCTTCCTTCGCTTTCCCCGGCGGCACTGACCGCTTTAACGCAGACTTCTAGGGTTTTTCATGACGCGCTACATATTCGTCACGGGCGGTGTTGTTTCTTCATTGGGGAAAGGCATTGCCTCGGCTTCATTGGCGGCCATCCTGGAGGCGCGGGGACTTAAGGTCACCATGCTCAAGCTGGACCCGTACATCAACGTCGACCCGGGCACGATGAGCCCGTTCCAGCACGGTGAGGTGTTCGTCACCCACGACGGCGCCGAGACCGACCTGGACCTGGGGCATTACGAGCGGTTCATCCGCACGACCATGACCCAGAACAACAACTTCACCACCGGTCGCGTCTACGAGCACGTGCTGCGCAAAGAGCGCCGTGGCGACTACCTGGGTGCCACCATCCAGGTGATTCCGCACATCACCGACGAGATCAAGCGTCGCATCATCAAGGGTGCCGGCGATGCCGATGTGGCCCTGGTGGAAATCGGCGGGACCGTGGGTGACATCGAGTCGCAACCGTTCCTCGAAGCCATCCGCCAACTGCGGGTCGAAGTCGGCTCCAAGCGCGCGATGCTGATGCACCTGACCCTGGTTCCGTACATCGCCACCGCTGGCGAGACCAAGACCAAGCCGACCCAGCACTCGGTGAAGGAACTGCGCTCCATCGGCCTGCAGCCTGACGTGCTGATCTGCCGTTCCGACCATCCGGTGGATGTGTCCTCGCGTCGCAAGATCGCCTTGTTCACCAACGTTGAAGAGCGTGCGGTGATTTCCCTGGAAGACGTCGACACCATCTACAAGATCCCGGCCGTGCTCCACGCCCAGGGCCTGGATGATTTCGTCGTCGAGCGCTTTGGCCTGCAGTGCAACGGCGCTGACCTGTCCGAGTGGGAAAAGGTGGTGGACGCCAAGCTCAACCCAGAGCACGAAGTCACCATCGCCATGGTCGGCAAGTACATGGAACTGCTGGACGCCTACAAGTCGCTGATCGAAGCGATGAGTCACGCTGGCATCACCAACCGTACCAAGGTCAACCTGCGCTACATCGATTCCGAAGACATCGAGAACCAGGGCACCGCACTGCTGGAAGGCGTCGACGCCATCCTGGTGCCGGGCGGCTTCGGTCTGCGCGGCGTGGAAGGCAAGATCACCGCGGTGCAATACGCTCGCGAGAACAAGGTGCCGTACCTGGGTATCTGCCTGGGCATGCAGGTGGCGGTCATCGAGTTCGCCCGTAACGTCATGGGCTGGAAAGACGCCAACTCCACCGAGTTCGATCGCGCCAGCGGTCACCCGGTCGTCGGCCTGATCACCGAGTGGGAAGACGCCACCGGTGCCGTTGAAGTGCGTACCGAAGCTTCCGACCTCGGCGGCACCATGCGCCTGGGCGCCCAGGAATGCCTGCTGGAATCCGGCTCCAAGGTCCATGACTGCTACGCCAAGGACGTGATCATCGAGCGTCACCGTCACCGTTACGAAGTGAACAACAAGCTGCTGCCGCAATTGATCGAGGCGGGCCTGAAGGTCTCCGGTCGCTCGGGCGACGGCGCGCTGGTTGAAGTGGTCGAGGCCCAGGAGCATCCCTGGTTCGTCGCTTGCCAGTTCCACCCCGAGTTCACCTCGACGCCACGTGACGGTCATCCGCTGTTCAGCGGTTTCGTCAAGGCAGCATTGGCTCAACACCAGAAGAAGGCGTGACCCTGATGGCGCAGAAGATCATCCGCGTAGGCAGCATCGAGATCGCCAACGACAAGCCGATGGTGCTGTTCGGCGGCATGAACGTGCTTGAAAGCCGCGACATGGCGATGCAGGTCTGTGAGGAGTACGTGCGGGTCACCGAGAAGCTCGGTATCCCCTACGTGTTCAAGGCCAGCTTCGACAAGGCCAATCGTTCGTCGGTGACTTCCTACCGTGGCCCGGGCCTGGAAGAGGGCATGCGGATTTTCGAAGACGTGAAGCAGGCCTTTGGCATGCCGATCATCACCGACGTCCACGAGCCGGCCCAGGCCGCCGTGGTCGCCGAAGTCTGCGACATCATCCAGCTGCCGGCCTTTCTTTCGCGGCAGACCGACCTGGTGGTGGCCATGGCCAAGACCGGCGCGGTGATCAACATCAAGAAAGCCCAGTTCCTCGCGCCCCAGGAAATGAAACACATCCTGAGCAAGTGCGAAGAAGCGGGCAACGATCAGTTGATCCTCTGCGAGCGCGGTTCCAGCTTCGGTTACAACAACCTGGTGGTGGACATGCTCGGCTTCGGCATCATGAAGCAGTTCGAGTACCCGGTATTCTTCGATGTCACCCACGCCCTGCAGATGCCGGGCGGTCGTGCCGACTCCGCCGGCGGTCGCCGTGCCCAGGTCACCGACCTGGCCAAGGCGGGCATGAGCCAGTCCCTGGCCGGCCTGTTCCTCGAGGCCCATCCTGATCCGGACAACGCCAAGTGCGACGGTCCTTGTGCCTTGCGCCTGGACAAGCTCGAGCCGTTCCTGGCCCAGCTCAAGGCCCTGGATGAACTGGTGAAGAGTTTTCCGACGGTAGAAACCGCGTAAGCCTCGTTTCTCCGTGTAGGAGCAGAGCTTGCTCGCGATGAGGCCCGAGAGTGCGCCATCGCTGGTAAGTCTGTTCCAAATATTGCAATGTGCGCCACAAGTTAAATCGAGCGGTATAGAGCGTTTTCGTCAACTTTGGAGTGTTTACAACAATGGCAAAAATCGTCGACATCAAAGGTCGTGAAGTTCTCGACTCCCGGGGCAACCCCACTGTCGAAGCGGACGTGCTTCTCGACAACGGCATCATCGGCAGCGCATGCGCGCCGTCCGGTGCCTCCACCGGTTCCCGTGAAGCTCTGGAACTGCGTGATGGCGACAAGAGCCGCTACCTGGGCAAAGGTGTGCTCAAGGCGGTAGCCAACATCAACGGTCCGATCCGCGACCTGTTGCTGGGTAAAGACCCGATCGACCAGAAGGCTCTGGATCAGGCGATGATCAAGCTGGACGGTACCGAGAACAAGGCAACCCTGGGTGCCAACGCGATCCTCGCCGTGTCCCTGGCCGCTGCCAAGGCCGCCGCACAGGACCAGGACCTGCCGCTGTACGCCCACATCGCCAACCTCAATGGCACTCCAGGCGTCTACTCGATGCCGGTACCGATGATGAACATCATCAACGGTGGTGAGCACGCTGATAACAACGTCGACATCCAGGAGTTCATGGTGCAGCCGGTTGGCGCCAAGTCCTTCTCGGAAGGTCTGCGCATGGGCACCGAGATTTTCCATCACCTCAAGGCCGTGCTGAAGGCCCGTGGCCTGAACACCGCAGTGGGTGACGAGGGTGGTTTCGCGCCGAACCTGGCTTCCAACGAAGATGCGCTGAAAGTGATCTCCGAAGCCGTGGCCAATGCCGGTTACACCCTGGGCACCGACGTGACCCTGGCTCTGGACTGCGCCGCCAGCGAATTCTATGAAGATGGCAAGTACAACTTGTCCGGCGAAGGCCAGGTGTTCACCGCCGAAGGTTTCGCCGAGTACCTGAAGGGCCTGACTCAGCGCTACCCGATCATCTCCATCGAAGACGGCCTGGACGAGTCCGACTGGGCTGGCTGGAAAGTCCTTACCGACAAGATCGGCGAGAAGGTGCAACTGGTGGGTGACGACCTGTTCGTGACCAACACCAAGATCCTGAAAGAAGGCATCGACAAGAAGATCGCCAACTCGATCCTGATCAAGTTCAACCAGATCGGCACCCTGACCGAAACCCTGGAAGCCATCCAGATGGCCAAGGCAGCCGGCTACACCGCCGTGATCTCCCACCGTTCCGGTGAAACCGAAGATTCGACCATCGCCGACCTGGCCGTGGGCACCTCGGCTGGCCAGATCAAGACCGGTTCCCTGTGCCGTTCCGATCGCGTATCCAAGTACAACCAATTGCTGCGTATCGAAGAGCAATTGAACGGCAAGGCCAAGTACAACGGTCGTGGCGAGTTTCGCGGCTAAGCAGTAGATGGTAAAAAGACACCGGATTGTGTCGGGAAAATCGCTACAGCGAGTTTTTTGCCACTAATCTGATGCCTTAAGAGCACAAGCCTGGGTCTTCCAGGCTTCGTGCTATCAGTAGGTCCGAAGTTGTTGGCATGGCTGTCTTTTTTCACTGGATACCCGATATTCGATGCGCAGTCCCAATTGGTTGTTCCTGGTCTTGCTCCTGCTGCTGGCTGGCTTGCAGTACCGCCTCTGGGTGGGAAATGGCAGCTTGGCCCAGGTAGCGGACCTGACTCAGCAGATTGCCGACCAACAGGCTGAAAACGAGCGTCTGCTGGAGCGCAATCGCGTACTCGATGCGGAAGTCATGGAATTGAAGAAGGGCATGGAGACCGTTGAAGAACGGGCTCGCCATGAGCTGGGCATGGTCAAGGAGGGCGAGACCCTCTACCAGTTGGCCCAATGAGCGATCAGTTGCCGGCCTTCTGGGCCGTGATTCCTGCCGCGGGTGTAGGCGCCCGCATGGCCGCGGACCGTCCCAAGCAGTATCTGCAGTTGGGTGGACGCACTATTCTCGAACACAGCCTTGGCTGTTTCCTCGATCACCCCGGCCTCAAGGGGCTGGTGGTCAGCGTTGCGCCGGATGATCCCTATTGGTCAACCCTGGCTTGTGCCCACGATGGGCGAATCCAGCGGGTGGACGGTGGTGCGCAGCGTTCCGACTCGGTGCTCAACGCCTTGCTCCATCTGCATGCCCAGGGGGCTGCCGACGAGGATTGGGTGCTGGTGCACGATGCTGCGCGCCCCAACTTGGCCCGGGATGACCTGGACAAACTGCTGATCGAGCTGGCGAATGACCCCGTAGGCGGCTTGCTGGCGGTGCCTGCCCGGGACACTCTCAAGCGTATCGACACCCAGGGGCGGGTCCAGGAAACCGTCGACCGCAGCCTGATCTGGCAAGCCTATACCCCGCAGATGTTCCGCCTTGGCGCCTTGCATCGAGCCCTGGCCGATAGCCTGGTGGCCGATGTGGCGATCACCGACGAGGCTTCGGCGATGGAATGGGCCGGCCAGGCACCCCGTTTGATCGAAGGGCGCTCGGACAACCTCAAGGTGACCCGCCCCGAGGACCTGGAATGGTTGCGCCAGCGCTGGTCCAACCGCCGCTGACTTGCGCTGAACCTTGTAGATACCGTCTTGCCCGGTAACGGGCAAGACGGTATCTACAAATCCTGGTATTCCGGGCGTTGCGCCAACCCTTCCTTGAGAAAGTCCACCAGCTTGCGCACTTTGGGCGACAGGTGTCTTTGTTGCGGGTAAAGCGCCCACACCGCGGTATTCGGCGGCTGATGGGATTCCAGCAACGAGCTCAACGCGCCACTTTGCAGGTGTTCCAGGACGTAGTAGTCCGGCAGTTGGCACAGTCCCACACCCTGCAGCGCGGCATCCAGCACCGCCTGCCCGCTGTTGCAGCGCCAGTTGCCTTGTACCCGCTGGGCGAACTCGCGGCCATCCTGTTCCAGTTGCCAGATATCCGAGCTGCCAATCAGGCAATTGTGCCGGCTCAATTCCGAAAGGCTGTGGGGGCGACCATAACGCTCCAGGTAGGACGGCGATGCACACAAGTACATGCGTCGAGGGGCCAGGCGCGTCGCCACCAGCCGCGAGTCTTGCAAGCGTCCCAGGCGCACGGCCAGGTCCAGGCCCTCGTGCACCAGATCCAGGGGACGGTTGCTCAGCTCGATATCGACCCGAAGCTGCGGGTACAAGCTCATGAAACGGGTCACCAGCGGCACGATGAAGCGCTCGCCATAGGCTACGGCGCAGGTCATGCGCAGCATGCCCTTGGGCTCGCTGGCCAGGTCGCCGACGGCGCGTAACGCTTCCTCTCGTCCGTCCTGCAGGCGCTGGCAATGCTGGAGAAAGGTCTGTCCGGCTTCGGTCAGTGTCACCCGGCGAGTGCTGCGGTACAGCAGGCGGGTCTGCAGCCGTTCTTCCAGGCGGGCGATCTGCCGGCTGATATGAGAGGAGGACACGCCAAGGCGCTCCGCTGCTGCGGTGAATTGACTGCACTCGGCGACCGCTACGAACTCGTCGATGCCTTCCCAGCGGTTGTCACTCATGTGGATTATCCCTGTACAGCAATAATGTTTTGCTTTGTCTCGGATTATTCATCGTGGGGCTCTGTTTTACACTCCCTGTCTCGTTTTTATTCGCTGGAGACCCAGGATGATCAAGTCGCGCGCTGCCGTTGCCTTCGAGGCCAAGAAACCCCTTGAAATCGTTGAAGTCGATGTTGCCCTGCCCAAGGCCGGCGAGGTGCTGTTGCGGGTAGTGGCTTCCGGTGTCTGCCACACCGACGCCTACACCCTGTCGGGCGCTGACCCGGAGGGTATCTTCCCGGCGATCCTCGGCCATGAAGGCGGAGCTGTGGTGGAAGCGGTGGGTGAGGGCGTGACGTCGGTGGCCGTGGGTGACCACGTGATCCCGCTGTACACCCCTGAATGTGGCAAGTGCAAATTCTGCCTGTCGGGCAAGACCAACCTGTGCCAGGCAATCCGCGCCACGCAAGGCAAGGGCCTGATGCCGGATGGCACCCCCCGTTTCTCCTACAAGGGCCAGCCGATTTTCCACTACATGGGAACCTCGACCTTTTCCGAGTACACCGTGCTCCCGGAAATCTCCGTGGCCAAGATCCAGAAAGAAGCACCGCTGGAGAAGGTCTGCCTGCTGGGCTGCGGTGTCACGACCGGCATCGGGGCGGTGATCAACACGGCCAAGGTCAAGCCCGGCGACACCGTGGCGATCTTCGGCCTGGGCGGTATCGGCCTGTCGGCGGTGATCGGTGCGGTCAAGGCCAAGGCCTCGCGCATCATCGCCATCGATATCAATCCGGCCAAGTTCGAGATCGCCCGCCAGCTGGGGGCCACCGACTGCATAAACCCCAAAGAGTACGATCGCCCGATCCAGGAAGTGATCGTCGATCTCACCGATGGCGGCGTGGACTTCTCCTTCGAATGCATCGGCAACGTACAACTGATGCGCGCTGCCCTGGAGTGCTGCCACAAAGGCTGGGGTGAGTCGGTGATCATCGGCGTGGCCGGTGCCGGCCAGGAAATTGCCACCCGTCCGTTCCAGCTGGTGACGGGCCGCGTCTGGCGCGGTTCGGCCTTCGGCGGGGTGCGCGGCCGCTCCGAGCTGCCAAGCTATGTGGAAATGTCCCAGACCGGCGAAATTCCGCTGGATACCTTCATCACCCACACCATGGGCCTGGAGGACATCAACAAGGCATTCGACCTGATGCACGAAGGCAAGAGCATCCGTTCGGTCATTCATTTCTAAGAGCAGCGCCAAGCTGCAAGCCATGAGCTGCAAGTAGGGGCAACCGCTCTTGCAGCTTGACGCTTGCGGCTTGTGGCTGGAGGTCCGCCATGAGTCTGGAAAACCTTTCCTGTCAGAAAA
The DNA here is from genome assembly GCF_020520285.1 of Pseudomonas sp. L5B5. Taxonomy (NCBI): domain Bacteria; kingdom Pseudomonadati; phylum Pseudomonadota; class Gammaproteobacteria; order Pseudomonadales; family Pseudomonadaceae; genus Pseudomonas; species Pseudomonas sp. L5B5. Next base: position 2,846,296 of record NZ_CP084742.1, on the reverse strand, counting down.
GCTTCGGTGGCTGGCATAAACGCTACAAGCATCATTCCCAGGTACTGGGCTGCGACATGGTGTTCGCGGTCTATCTTCCACCCCAGGCCGAGCAGGGCAGCAAGTTGCCGGTGCTGTACTGGCTGTCCGGACTGACCTGCACCGACGAGAACTTCATGCACAAGGCCGGTGCCCAGCGCATGGCGGCCGAGCTGGGACTGATCATCATCGCCCCGGACACCAGCCCGCGTGGCGCCGGTGTACCCGGTGATCCGGACGGGGCCTGGGATTTCGGCCTGGGCGCGGGGTTCTACCTCAACGCCACTCAGGAGCCCTGGGCCCAGCACTATCGAATGCACGACTATGTGGTCCATGAATTGCCGGCGCTGGTGGAGACCCACTTCCCGGCCTCCGACAAGCGTGGCATCAGCGGTCACTCCATGGGCGGGCACGGAGCGTTGGTCTGTGCCTTGCGCAACCCCGGGCGCTACCAGTCGGTATCGGCTTTCGCGCCGATCGGCAACCCGATGGATTGCCCATGGGGGCAGAAGGCATTTTCCCGCTACCTGGGGGAGGAACGTTCACGGTGGCGCGAGTGGGATGCCAGTGTCCTGATCGCCGAGGCCAGTGAAAAATTGCCGTTGCTGGTGGACCAGGGTGATCGCGACGATTTCCTCGCCACCCAGCTCAAGCCCGAAGTCTTGCAGCAGGCGGCGAAGAATGCCGGTCATGAGCTGACGCTGCGCTTGCAGCCGGGCTATGACCACAGCTACTTCTTCATCGCCAGTTTTATCGACGATCACCTGCGGCATCACGCACGGGTCCTGAACGCCTAGGCTGGGCATGCCTCCACGCCCGTCCAGCGGGACGCTCGTGCCGGCCCTAAGGGCCAGCAAAGCAGGTAGAATCACGCCCTGACTTTTTCGGGGCGTTTTTTTATGCGTATTGGCCACGGCTACGATGTGCACCGTTTCGCTGAGGGCGACTTCATCACCTTGGGTGGTGTGCGTATTGCCCATCATTCCGGGCTGCTGGCCCATTCCGACGGCGACGTGCTGCTGCACGCGCTCAGCGATGCCCTGCTGGGTGCCGCGGCGTTGGGGGATATCGGCAAGCATTTCCCGGACACCGATCCGCAGTTCAAGGGTGCCGATAGCCGTGCATTGCTGCGTCATGTTGTCGCGCTGATCCATGCCAAGGGCTGGAAGGTTGGCAATGTCGACAGCACCATCGTGGCCCAGGCGCCAAAGATGGCGCCCCATATCGACACCATGCGGGCCCTGGTCGCCGAGGACCTGCAGGTCGAACTCGACCAGGTGAATGTCAAGGCTACCACCACCGAGAAACTCGGTTTCACTGGACGTGAGGAAGGTATTGCGGTGCATTCCGTGGCCTTGTTGTTGCGCGCATGAACGAACTGCAACTGTTGGGCCCGCGGGCCTATGGCGATGCCCTGGGCAGCGCGGTGCTCAAGGCCACGGCCGAGGATTTCCAGGTCGATGAGGTGCTCGACATTCCCCTGAGCGGCGATGGCGAGCATTTGTGGCTGTGGGTAGAAAAACGTGGCCTGAATACCGAGGAAGCCGCTCGGCGGATCGCCAAGGCAGCCGGGGTACCCTTGCGCACGGTGAGCTATGCCGGCCTCAAGGATCGACAGGCCCTGACCCGCCAGTGGTTTAGCGTCCAGCTGCCCGGCAAGGCCGACCCGGACATGGCCGCCGCCGAGAACCACACCTTGAAGATCCTCCAGGCCACCCGCCACAGGCGCAAGTTGCAACGCGGAGCCCATGCGGCCAATGGCTTCACCCTGCGCCTGACGGAGCTCAAGGCAGATCATGGAAGTGTCGACGAACGCCTGGGGCTGATCGCCCGACAAGGGATTCCCAATTACTTCGGGGCCCAGCGTTTCGGTCATGACGGCGGCAACCTGGTGGATGCCCGTGACTGGGCTGCACGCGAGGCCCTGCCGGAGCAGCGCAACGTGCGTTCGCGCCTGCTGTCTGCGGCCCGCAGTTATCTGTTCAATCAGGTGCTGGGGGCCCGGGTGGCTGACGGTAGCTGGCAGCGGGCCCAGGTCGGAGACCTGCTGGCGTTTACCGACAGCCGCAGCTTCTTCATGGCTGGCCCCGACGAATGCAGCGACCCGCGCCTGGGGATTCTCGATCTGCATCCCACCGGGCCGTTGTGGGGTGAGGGCGACTCGCCCGCCGCAGGTGTCACCCACGCGCTGGAGCAGGACATCGCCGCCCGCGAACCGGCGCTGTGCAATTGGTTGATAAAAGCCGGCATGGACCAGGAACGACGCATCCTGCGGCTGCCCATTGGCGGTTTGACGTGGCATTATCCCGAGCCTGACATTCTGCAATTGGAATTCGTCCTGCCGGCCGGATGTTTCGCCACCGCATTGGTGCGCGAACTCGTCGATCTGGTGCCGGTGGGGCAGACGGACAGCCCATGCGTATTCTGATTTCTAACGATGATGGGGTAACCGCACCCGGTATCGCCGCGCTGCATGCTGCGCTGGTCGATCATGCCGAGTGTGTGGTTATCGCACCGGATCAAGACAAAAGCGGCGCCAGCAGCTCGCTGACGCTCGACCGTCCGTTGCATCCGCATACTCTTGCCAACGGCTACATCAGTATCAACGGCACGCCGACCGACTGTGTGCATCTGGGGCTCAATGGCCTGCTGGAGCATGAACCGGACCTGGTGGTGTCGGGCATCAATCTGGGTGCTAACCTCGGAGACGACGTACTGTATTCCGGGACCGTTGCTGCAGCCTTGGAAGGGCGTTTCCTGCAACGCCCGGCGATGGCCTTTTCACTGGTATCGCGGCAGGTGGAAAACCTCGCGACCGCAGCCTATTTCGCCCGCAAGCTGGTCGAGGCACAAGGCTTGCTGGATTTACCACCACGGACGGTGTTGAACGTGAATATTCCCAATCTGCCGCTTGATCATGTTCGGGGTATCCAGCTGACTCGCCTGGGCCATCGCGCCCGTGCTGCCGCCCCCATGAAAGTGGTGGACCCGCGTGGCAAGGCAGGCTACTGGATCGCCGCTGCCGGCGACGCCGAGGATGGCGGCCCCGGTACCGATTTCCATGCGGTCATGCAGGGCTATGTATCCATTACGCCATTGCAGCTGGACCGCACCTTCAATGACGCGTTCAGGAACCTGAATGGCTGGCTGGAGGGGCTGCGCTGATGGCTCGCGAGCAAGACGACCTGCTGCGCCGGGGAATCGGCATGACCTCCCAGCGTACCCGCGAACGCCTGATCCAGCGGCTTTATGATGAGGGTTTGTCCAACCCTCAGGTACTGGAAGTGATTCGGCGCACGCCACGCCACCTGTTCGTCGACGAAGCCTTGGCCCATCGTGCCTATGAAGACACGGCACTGCCCATTGGCCACAACCAGACCATCTCGCAGCCCTACATGGTGGCTCGCATGAGCGAACTGCTGCTGGAGGCCGGTCCGCTGGACAAGGTGCTGGAGATCGGCACCGGATCCGGCTACCAGACTGCGGTGTTGTCGCAACTGGTGGAGCGAGTGTTCTCGGTGGAGCGGATCAAGGTCCTGCAGGACCGGGCCAAGGAGCGTCTGCAGGAGCTGAATCTGCGCAACGTTGTATTTCGCTGGGGCGATGGTTGGGAGGGCTGGCCGGCACTGGCGCCCTACAACGGTATTATCGTGACTGCCGTGGCCACCGATATTCCCCAGGCGTTGCTCGACCAGCTGGCGCCTGGCGGGCGCCTGGTGATTCCGGTGGGGGCCGGCGAAGTCCAGCAACTGATGCTGATAGTTCGCGAAGAACATGGGTTTGCCCGGCATGTCCTGGGTGCGGTGCGTTTCGTGCCCCTGCTCAACGGCCCGCTGGCCTGAGCATTTCTCGGGCCTGGGTGAATTCTGTTCGTTTGGCTGTGTCTTAGTGGCGTATTGATCGTCAATGAGTGGGGCAACGACCCGTGACAAATCCCAGCGGCCCCATGCCGTGCCGGCGGTAAAGCGCCGGCACCCGGTTATACTTGCGTCATTTCACGCCTTAGCCAGGCAATCTATATCGTCAACCACCAGAAAGGGAGCGGCGGGTGAGTCTCACAGTCATTGCGCAGCGTATGGGTACAACTAGCTTTCAGCGACTGATGATTGGCCTTGTCTTGAGTTCCTTGTTGGTCGGTTGCTCCAGTACCAGGACCAGCAGTGTTGGAGTGGTTGATCGCAACAGCAATGCGGCGCCGCAGCGTCCCACTGTTACCACCGGTCAATATGTAGTGCGTCGCGGGGATACGCTGTTTTCCATCGCCTTCCGTTATGGCTGGGACTACAAGGCCTTGGCCGCTCGCAACAATATCGCCGAGCCCTATACCATCCATCCGGGGCAGACCATCCGGTTTGACGGCCGTACCGGTACTGCACCGGCCACGGTGGTGACCAGCACCCAGACGGGGGCTTCTTCCTCCAGCAAGACGACGGTCATTCGTCGCCCTGCGACGACCACGACATCTCCGGCAACAGCTGTCACGACCAGTCCGGCAAACAAGCCCAGCCCAGCTCCGACGCCGGTTCCAAGCCCGCCGCCAGGCCCTGCGCCGACGGGTTGGGGATGGCCTTCGAACGGCGTTCTCATTGGGAAATTTTCTTCAAACGGTAGTTTGAATAAAGGCATTGATATCGCCGGGGATTTGGGACAGCCTGTTTTAGCTGCGTCTGATGGGACGGTGGTTTACGCCGGGAGTGGCTTAAGGGGCTACGGCGAATTGGTCATCATCAAACACAGCGAAACCTACGTCAGCGCTTACGGTCATAACCGTAAGCTTCTGGTTCGGGAGGGGCAGCAGGTCAAAGTCGGACAGACAATTGCCGAGATGGGATCAACTGGTACAGACCGGGTGAAACTGCACTTTGAGATTCGCCGACAAGGTAAACCTGTAGATCCGCTGCAATTCCTGCCACGTCGTTGATCCGTTACCAACCTGTTCCACTCACGTAGAGGGAACAGGTTCCAGTGTTGCCAGGGATATAGGCGACGCTCGAGCCTGAGGTCGAACTCACCAAAGGACTATAACAATGGCTCTCAGTAAAGAAGTGCCGGAGTTTGACATCGACGATGAAGTTCTCCTTATGGAGAGCGGTATCGATATGGATTCGATGTCGAATAATGAGGGGGCAACTCCACCTTCCGTTCGCACCAAATCCAAAAGCTCCGCTTCAATCAAGCAACACAAGTACATTGATTACACCCGCGCGCTCGACGCGACGCAGTTGTATCTCAATGAAATCGGTTTTTCTCCATTGCTCTCTCCCGAAGAGGAAGTGCACTTTGCGCGTTTGTCGCAGAGTGGCGACCCAGCCGGGCGTAAACGCATGATTGAAAGCAACTTGCGACTGGTGGTGAAAATCGCCCGGCGCTATGTCAATCGTGGGTTATCGCTGCTGGACCTGATCGAAGAGGGCAACCTCGGTCTGATCCGTGCGGTGGAGAAATTCGATCCTGAACGCGGTTTCCGTTTCTCGACCTACGCCACCTGGTGGATTCGTCAGACCATCGAGCGCGCGATCATGAATCAGACCCGGACCATCCGGCTGCCGATTCACGTGGTCAAGGAACTCAACGTCTACTTGCGGGCCGCCCGTGAGCTGACACAGAAGCTCGACCATGAGCCATCTCCCGAAGAAATCGCCAACCTGCTGGAGAAGCCGGTAGCGGAAGTCAAACGCATGCTCGGCCTGAACGAGCGCGTTTCTTCGGTGGATGTCTCGTTGGGGCCCGATTCGGACAAAACCTTGCTGGATACCCTGACCGACGAGCGGCCAACAGATCCGTGTGAATTGCTGCAGGATGACGATCTTTCGCAAAGTATCGATCAATGGCTTTCCGAGCTGACCGAGAAGCAACGCGAGGTAGTGGTACGTCGTTTTGGCCTGCGAGGGCACGAGAGCAGCACGCTGGAGGACGTCGGCCTGGAAATTGGCCTGACCCGTGAACGGGTCAGGCAGATCCAGGTGGAAGGACTCAAGCGCCTGCGTGAGATTCTCGAGAAGAATGGGCTGTCCAGTGAGTCGCTGTTTCAGTAGCCGCTGAACTGGCCGGTAGAAAGCCCCGACTCGTTCGGGGCTTTTTCATGGATGACATAAAGCGATTGCGTGGCGGGAGGGGGAAGAGAAGGGGAACTGTTCTTAGTTAGTGTGTAAGCCAAAGATTACTTTTTCGTAATCCTTTGGGGTTTCACTACTTCTAAGTTACCTAAATCGACTTAAGTTATTTTTTATCTTTTTGATTTAAAAGGATTTTTATTTTAGGTATGAACAGGTTGGACAAAATTTCCCGCTGATAGTGCGATTGCCGTTGTCTGGGAAGTCTCTAATATCAACCCTGTGTCGACGGATAGACACAGCCATCAAGGATGATGGTCAGGACATCGCAAGAAGCGATTCATCAGGATGATGACAAGGAACACAGGGACTAGGGAAAAAATGTGGGCGGGTCATACCGCCCCTTTTTTTGCCTGTCGAAAAGTACTGACTGAAATCCTGGTCCCCTAAACGCAAAAAGGCCCGCAAGGGGCCTTTTCCAGGAGCGCGCTGGCAATCAGCGTGCAAGATCCTTGATCTTGCCTTTGACGCCATCCCACTCTTCAGCATCAGGCAACGAATCTTTCTTTTCAGTGATGTTCGGCCAGATCTCTGCCAGCTCGACGTTCAACTGAATGAATTCTTGCATCTCTTCCGGGACTTCATCCTCGGAGAAGATGGCCACAGCAGGGCATTCAGGCTCGCACAGCGCGCAATCGATGCACTCATCCGGGTGAATGACCAGGAAGTTCGGGCCTTCGTAAAAGCAGTCCACCGGACAGACTTCTACGCAGTCGGTGTACTTGCACTTGATGCAGTTGTCGGTGACGACGAAGGTCATTTCTAATTCTCTCCTCAGGCGGCGGCAGCGGAGCCCCTACAGGACGGGGTCGCCAGGTTTGGGAGCGATAGTCTGTGGACCAGGCTAATAGTTCACAGCATCCCAAACCGCGCGAGATTCTAACAGCTTGAAGGCGTTCGCGTTAGATGCGTGTCTTCAATGTGTAAAGCATTTCCAGTGCCCGACGGGGTGTCATGTCGTCCAGATCCAGCTTGGCCAGTTCGTCCAGCACGGGATGCGGCAGGCTGGCGAAGAGGTCGCTCTGCTGCGGAACCGAGGCTTTTCCCTGCACCGTTTTCGGTGCCTCATGGGGCAGGCTGGTGGTTTCCAGGCGGCTCAAATGTTCCCGAGCACGCACGATCACATTGCTCGGAACCCCGGCCAGCTGGGCTACGGCCAGGCCATAGCTCTGGCTGGCAGGCCCGGGCAGCACGTGGTGCAGGAAGACGATCCGCTCGTTGTGCTCGGTGGCGTTGAGGTGGACGTTGGCCACCAGCGGTTCGTTTTCCGGCAGTACCGTCAGCTCGAAATAGTGGGTAGCGAACAGGGTGTAGGCCCGCAGATGGGCGAGACGTTCTGCCGCAGCCCAGGCCAGAGAAAGACCGTCGAACGTACTGGTCCCGCGCCCCACTTCATCCATCAGCACCAGGCTGCGATCAGTGGCGTTGTGCAGGATGTTCGCGGTTTCACTCATTTCCACCATGAAGGTCGAGCGTCCGCCGGCCAGGTCGTCGCTGGAACCGATCCGGGTGAAGATCCGATCCACCAGGGATAGCTCGCAGCTGGCCGCCGGCACGAAGCTGCCGATATGGGCCAGCAGCACGATCAGCGCGGTTTGCCGCATGTAAGTGGACTTACCACCCATGTTCGGACCGGTGATCACCAGCATCCGCGTATTGTCGTCCAGGCTCAGGTCGTTGGCCACGAACGGCGTGGTCAGCACCTGTTCCACTACCGGGTGGCGGCCTTGAGTGATACGCATGCAGGGTTCGCTGACGAAGCGTGGGCAGTTGAGGTCCAGGTTCAGTGCTCGTTCCGCCAGGTTGCTCAGCACGTCCAGCTCAGCCAGTGCGCCGGCGGTGTCCTGCAGTGGCGGCAGATGGCTGATCAGCGTTTCCAGCAGCGCATCGTAGAGCATCTTCTCCCGTGCCAGGGCACGGCTCTTGGCCGACAGCGCCTTGTCTTCGAAGGCCTTGAGCTCGGGCGTGATGAAGCGCTCGGCGCCCTTGAGGGTCTGGCGACGGATGTAGTCGGCTGGCGCCTGTTCGGCTTGCTTGCTCGGCAGCTCGATGAAATAGCCGTGGATTCGGTTGTAGCCGACCTTGAGGTTGGCCAGGCCGGTCCTCGCCTTCTCCCGCGCCTCCAGGTCGATCAGGAACTGGCCGGCGTTCTCGCTCAGTGACTGCAGCTCGTCCAGTTCGGCGTCGTAGCCGGTCTTGAGCACGCCGCCATCACGGATGACCGCTGGCGGGTTGTCGATGATGGCTTTCTCCAGCAGCGCCGCCAGCTCCGGATAGGTGCTGGTGGTTGTCGCCAGCTGGTTGAGGTGTGTCGCCTCCAGCTCGGTCATTGCCAGCTGCAGTTCGGGCAGGGCGGCAAGGGCGTCGCGCAAGCGGGCCAGATCTCGTGGACGGGCGTTGCGCAGGCCGATCCGCGCGAGAATCCGCTCGATATCACCGATTTCCTTCAACTGCGGCTGCAAATGTTCGAAACGGTAGCCATCGAGCAGACAGGTGATCGAGGACTGGCGCGCCTCCAGGACCTTGAGGTCGCGCAGTGGCCGGTTCAGCCAGCGAGTCAGCAGCCGGCTGCCCATGGCGGTCTGGCAGCGATCGACTACCGACTGCAGGGTGTTGTCGCGCCCACCTGCCAGGTTGGTGTCCAGCTCCAGGTTGCGACGGCTGGCGCCGTCCAGCACCACGGTGTCGTCCAGGCGTTCGTGACGAAGGCTGCGCAGGTGGGGCAGGGCAGTGCGCTGGGTTTCCTTGGCATAGGCGAGCAGGCAGCCCGCAGCGCCGATGGCCAGCGTCAGGTTCTCGCAGCCGAAACCCTTGAGGTCCTGGGTGGAGAATTGCTGGCAGAGGCTCTTGTGGGCCGAGTCGCGCTCGAAGTCCCAGGGAGCCCGACGCCTTGCACCGCGGCGTTTTTCCGCCGGCAGGCCCTGTGGCCAATCGTCCGGGAACAGCAGTTCCACGGGGTTGATTCGTTCCAGCTCGGCCAGCAGGTTTTCCCAGCCCTTGATTTCCAGGACGCTGAAGTTGCCGCTGGTGATGTCCAGCACCGCCAGGCCGAACAGGCGCTCGTCGCCCAGTACCGCAGCGATCAGGTTGTCCCGACGCTCGTCCAGCAACGCTTCGTCACTGACCGTGCCGGGCGTGATGATCCGCACTACCTGGCGTTCCACCGGGCCTTTGCTGGTGGCGGGATCGCCCACCTGCTCGCAGATCACCACCGACTCGCCGAGCTTGACCAGCTTGGCCAGGTAACCTTCGGCCGCGTGGTAAGGGATGCCGCACATGGGAATCGCTTGACCCGCCGACTGGCCCCGTGCCGTGAGGGTGATGTCCAGCAGCTTGGCGGCCTTCTTCGCATCCTCATAGAAGATCTCGTAGAAGTCACCCATGCGGTAGAACATCAGTTGGTCGGGGTGTTGGTTCTTGAGGCGCCAGTACTGCTGCATCATCGGCGTATGGCTGGATAAATCTGAAATTGTTCTATTCATCAAGGGCTTAATTCTGAGTTTGCATTTTGTTGAGGCAAAAATGGGGCGTTACGAAGCTTGGCTGATTGATGCCTGTCATGCCCGTCGGTAGGTATGGAAGCCTACCATGAACTGTTTGAGAAGGTTCCTCGGGAGAGGCATGGAAGTGCACTCAAAAAAAGATCACATTTTGTCGAAGGAACATCATGAGAAGTGAGTTCTCAGGTGCTTGTTCTCATGGAATTGGAGCTATTGGGTGCTTTGGAGTGAGGTGAAAGTCATTTTTGATGTGTATGCTCTTTTGGGTGTTACTTGACTGTTCAGATACAGTTCGTGCTGCATTACACCGGCAACATTTTTTTGCCGCGTACCGTCACACACTTTGCATGGTCGAACTGCATACTGTTGTGCCGCAGGCTGCGCTTGCCGAAACACAGACTGGAGCGCTCGCTTTCCTCGATGACGAATCTTCCTGATCCAGCAGCCAATTCAACCTCACGCAGAAAGTGAACCGAGACCTCGTCATCTCAGCTGAAATGTTGTGAAAGTTAACTACTACAGTGGTTAACTCTCATGTGTAATGTTAAGTTTCCGGGTCTGCCTTGAGGAAGACTCCATTGTTGAGTTAATGCGCTTGAATATGATTACGAAGGTGCACCAGTTAGCATATTGAATGTAATTTATTCCTCGCTTCGTTATTTATTAAGTTTGACGCGGCGAAGGATCTTCTCTTTCGGTGAATCGTTTCAGCAGCCTTCACGTCGGCTCATACTCTGAGCCGAGAGTGCTTAACGTGGGATTTTTTTGAGGCGGCTGGAGGTAAACATTACATGGTTTTCTTCGAAAAAATTCTGTAATCTACCGATTACGCCCGCCTTGTAAGATGGTGAGGTTAGTAAGTGAATTTGCTTAAGAGGAACAAATTTTCTGTTCCGTTAATTTTTGTTATTGATAATAACCCAAAGCTCAGGGAGAAACTTAATGGCTAAATCTATACTTAGTGATCTTAATTGCTATGAGCTGATTCAGGCATCTTATGCGGCACATGCATTACATTTTTTGACAAAAGTCAAGATTTTTGAATTTTTAGTTACTGGCCCTAAAACTCTCGATGAACTGAATAGCCTCAGCAATGCGCAATCAGATATTCTCGATGACTTGCTGAGCTTGGCTGTTGAACTGAAATTCATCCACAAAAATAACGAGAAGTACGTAATTGCTCGAAAGGGTCTGCAACTTTCTAAGGCCTCTAAATCTTGGTTTAGAGGTTATTTGTTTGTTTGGGCAGAACAGATAGTTCCAGGAGTTCTTAAGCTTGAGGATCATTTCTTGACAGGTGAAAATGCATTCAAGCTAGCTCACCAAGATACGATATGGGACTATTACAGCAAAAACTCTGAAGCCAATGAGGTGTTTGTGGAGTTTATGCATGGTGTAACCAATCAATCGCTTATACCAGATATTGTCGATGAGTTGGTTGTCGGTAGTGCAAGAAGCCTTGTCGATGTGGCCGGTGGGATTGGTAGCCTTGCAGGTGCACTGGCCTCAAAATATGAGGAATTATTATGTATTATCTGTGATCAACCAGCGAATAAAAGTAATGCCGATCGACATATTAGCGCGCTTGGCTTAAAAAACTGTCAATTCATGGGTGTCAATATCTTCGATGCGATTCCAGCTGGGCATGATCTCTATACAATCAAGCACGTACTACATGACTGGGATGACACTAACGTCATTCGAATATTGACCTCCATTGCAGAAGCAATGCGTCCTGACTCCCGGCTTGTGATTATTGAAGGATTGATCGATCGAGAGTTTCCTGAAACATTCGACAACCCCGAGTTTATTCATACGCGAAACTTTGAGCAACGAGTGTGGACGCCCGGCAAGGTAAGAAGTACCAAGCACTTTCAATCCTTGTGTGCTCAGGCAGGCCTTCATATAGAAAGTGTCAGCCCATCGCGCGGATTCGATATGAACTATATCGAGTGTCATCGTAATTCTAACTAAATGCTATAAGCTCTGAGCAACTTAGTGTTCAAGTGCTCAGAGCTTTTCGCGTAACTAGTCCATCTCGCTCGTTACACGTGGACTCTAATTTTGCGGTGCTATCAATTCAAGCAGTTTGAGTTTGGCGACCTTCTCGCTAAATCAATCATTAACATGGGGCCGGGCGGGCCTGTGTTGGCCCCCAATTTGTTGATTTATCAGGTCTGGCTAGCCCTTCCAACGATTCCCTCATCATCTGCGGCGAGTCCCAATCCTCGCTATCCTGGTTTTCATACAGCAATCCAAGAATTCGGGAAGAGGCAAACCGTACGCCAATCAATTCCATTTGGCATCAAACTGCACCATTAATTCTTTCGTCAATCATGCCTTACAGTTTCTGCTGTTCGAGGCGGTAGGACCTCTTCTGTTAATACCCGAGCATCATCGGCGTATAGGAGACAGGTCGGAGGTATTTTTACTCATTGGGATATAGGCGGATTCGTTGAATGGCTGACGCAAAGGGGCGCTGGGGCCCGGCTTTTTACTGATGGCGGCAAGGTTACCACGGGTACTGGCGGCCCCGCAGGCACCCTGGGCAACCTGCCGAGGCGGGAAAATGCATTAAATATGCAAAACAGCATTTGTCTTCCCTTGAAAGTTCACGCAATATGCGCTTTATGCAAATACGCAACGTTTCTACCGTCTTAAGAGAGCTACTGGATCGCGATGCCATCTCCCCCACGGAGCTTCATCGCCGCACCGGTGTGCCTCAATCCACCCTCTCGCGGATTCTCAGCGGGAAGATCGTCGATCCTTCGGACAAGCACATCTCCAAGATCGCCGAATACTTCCAGGTGAGCACCGATCAACTGCGCGGGCGCGTGGGTATCGCGCCCGCCCGCAGTGCGGGTCGCGACGAGATTCATTCGGAACTCAAGGACATAAGCCTGTGGGATGACGATACCCCCGTCGACGATGACGAGGTCTCGGTTCCCTTTCTGCGTGAGGTTGAATTGGCTGCTGGATCAGGAAGATTCGTCATCGAGGAAAGCGAGCGCTCCAGCCTGCGTTTCGGCAAGCGCAGCCTGCGGCACAACGGTGTGCAGTTCGACCAGGCCAAGTGCGTGACGGTACGCGGCAACAGCATGTTGCCGGTGCTCCGCGACGGCGCCACGGTTGGTGTCAACGCTGGCAAGTGCGCCATTGGCGATATCGTCGACGGCGACCTGTATGCGATCAACCACAACGGCCAGCTGCGAGTGAAACAGCTGTATCGCCTGCCTACCGGCATCCGCCTGCGCAGCTTCAATCGCGATGAGCACCCGGATGAGGACTACAGCTTCCAGGACATCCAGGAAGAGCAGATCAGCATCCTTGGCCACGTCTTCTGGTGGGGCATGTACGCCCGCTAGCCCGTCACCCGCAAACCAAGCCCGCCTCTGAGCGGGCTTTTTTTTGTCCCGTAAAACCCTTTCATCCCCAATGCCTATGCGGCTTTCATGCATGGGAGCAAAAAACTCGCATAAATAAATGCATTTACGCATTGACTGCATATGCATTAATGCATAATATTCGTCTCAAGCCGCTCGAAAGCGGCTGCAACAACGCTCTTTAGTGGCAAAAGCAAAGGCAGCGATGAACCGGCCTCGACGGTTCAGAGGGTTGGCAACTGACCCAGGTGTGCAGCGTAAAGCACCAGAAGCAGTTATCCGGCGGACAGGGGTCGCGGTCGGAGGAACAATTTGAATGGGTCCGTACCGCACCAGTAGTGCCGAAAGACCAAGGATTGCATTACTGAAAAGCCCGGGCGACCGGGCTTTTTGGAATGCCTGCCTGACGTGGGCCGCCAATAGACAGGGACCCCTTGAACCATCGTTTTGAGTTTTTCATCAACCGGCCGTTTCACCGGCCCCAATCCACACGGGAGACCTGAATGACAAACGAGCAACAAGCGTTGCTGGACATGCCGATCTGGATGGTCATCGTCCTGGCCCTGGTGGGCGGCGTTTCCGGCGAAATGTGGCGTGCCGACAAGGAGGGGGCCCGCGGCTGGGCGCTCCTGCGTCGCCTGGCGCTGCGCTCCGGGGCCTGTGTGGTCTGCGGTGTCTCGGCGATCATGCTGCTGTATGCCGCCGGCGTCTCGATCTGGACCGCCTGCGCTTTTGGCTGCTTGACCGCCATGGCCGGCGCCGACGTCGCCATCGGTCTTTACGAGCGTTGGGCGGCCAAGCGCATCGGTGTTTGCGAGGTAGCCGAGCGTGACTCGCATTCCGATCGCTCCTGAGCAGCCATTCTTCAACCCTGGGCGAACCTGCCGGCAAATTCGGTTTGGTTCGCCTTGCCCGTGGCCGGCCTGTCGAGCGCCGGCCAGTACTTTTCATGCGTCTTGATCGACAGTGGTACCAGCGTGCAGGCCAGCGAGGCGGCTCGTCATCGGTGCCGTCATCGACCCTATTGCAGGACTGGATAATGAGCGAACTGACGATATTGCACGACGCGATCGCCGCCACGATCAAGGCGGCGATGCCCGCAGTCCAGGCCGTCGAGGCATTTCCCGAGGCACCCGATGGCATGCCCCGGCCGGCGATTGTCTTTGCCATCACGGCCATGGACCCGGCCACCGACCCGGGCGATGGTCGCAGCTGCGTGAAAGCGACGTTCGAGGCCAGCATGTTGGTGGACGCCAGTCTGCCAGGAGCGGCCTTGCAGGCCGTCGAACTGGCGGCGCAGATGGCGGACTTGCTGCATTGCCAGCACTGGAACCTCGATTTCGTCGAAGGCACCACCAGCGTGCGGGCCAAGCCTGCCGACGCCACCAGCGAGTCGTGGCGCAAGAAGGCCTGGACCGTGCAGTGGCAACAGCAGGTGTTCCTCGGGCAGGAACAGTGGCCCTGGGCCAATCAGGGGCCAGAGTCGCTGTTGCTCGGTTTCGGCCCTGATACTGGCCCTGGCCACAATGACGACTATTTCTCACCGGGGCAGCAGGCATGAGTTTTGTTGCCGCGACCCACGACCGCATGCTCGCTGGCCTGATCATCCCCTGCAGTGTGGTTGGGGTCGACCTGGCCGCCGCCAAGGTGCGGGTTTCCGACGGTGCCGGTTGGACCAGCGCCTGGGTGCGCTGGCACGGCCAGGCCGCCGGCAAGGCCCGGCACTGGCGGGCGCCGAGCCTGGGCGAGCAGGGCGTTCTGATCAGCCCCAGCGGCGAGCCGGCCCAGGGCACTTTTATCCCGGGCCTGTATGGCAATGCCGGCGCCCCGCCAGACAACCGCGATCACGTCGAGGTCTGGCGCTTCGACGATGGCGGCTCGCTCATCTACGACTGGCAGGCCAGGAGCTACAGCATCAACCTGCCCAGCGGCACCGTGACCATCGAGGTCGGCGACAGCTCGGCGGTGATCACCGATAGCGCGATAACGGCCAAGGCCGACACCATCAACCTGACCGGGCAAATCACCTTGAACGGTGACGTGCAGATCAACGGCGCCAGCTTGAAGCACAACGGCGTGAATGTCGGTTCGACGCACATCCATCCGGGCGTGATGCCCGGTGGCGGCTCAACTGCGACGCCGCAATGACCCCGCCCGCCACCGCGGGCTTTTTTTCGCCTGGAGCAACCATGAGCAGCAAGAAAAAGAACACCGGCCCGGTCGTGTTCCTCGACACGGTCTACACCTCCCGCGTCCTGGTCCTGCCCGATGGCCGGATGTTGAACGTCGCCAACGGCCAGGTTTCGGTCGAGGCCAACGACAGCACCGCCCGGGACTACCTTGGCCAGCACCCGGATCTGCAAGCGCAGGAGTGACCCGATGATCGGAATGGATCGCCGCACCGGCCAGCCGTTGTCGGGTATCGCGCATGTGCGCCAGTCCATCGAGGACATCCTGGGCACGCCCCTGGGCAGCCGGCGCATGCGCCCGGAGTACGGCAGCAACCTGCGGCGCTTTGTCGACCTGCCAGTGACTGGTGGTTGGAAGAGCGCCGTCCAGGCCGAAGTGGCCCGGGCGCTGTTGCGCTGGGAACCGCGGCTGAAGCTGCAACAAGTCCAGGTGGTGGCAGTGGTGGCGGGTCAGATCAGCTTTCAACTGACGGGCCAATACCTGGGCAACAGTGCAATTTTGGAGGTAACGGCATGAGCACCCTGGACTTATCGGCGCTGCCGGCGCCGCAGGTGCTGGAAGCCCTGGATTTCGAAGCGCTGTACCAGGACAAGCTGGCGAGCTTTCGCCAGCACATGGGCGGCAACTGGAGCGCCAGCCTGGAGAGTGATCCGGTGGTCAAGCTCCTGGAGCTGGCGGCCTACCGCGACCTGCAACTGCGGGCCCGGGTCAATGATGCCGCCAAGGCCCTGCTCTTGGCCCACGCCCAGGGCAGCGACCTGGACCAGCTGGCGGCCAACGTCAAGCTCAAGCGCCTGGTCATCCACCCGGCCGATCCGCAAGCGCTGCCGCCCACACTGGAGGTCAAGGAGGCCGACGATGCCCTGCGTGAACGCATCCAGTTGGCTTACGAAGGCCTGACCACCGCCGGGCCGCGCAACAGTTACATCCTGCACGCCCGCAACGCCTCGGCCCTGGTGGCTGATGCGGCGGCCCAGAGCCCATCCCCGGCTTGCGTGACCGTCACTGTGCTGGGCCTGGACGGGGACGGCAGCGCTGCCCCGGATCTGCTGGCGACAGTCGCCGCCGCCCTCAACGACGAGGACGTGCGGCCCCTGGGCGACCGGGTCACGGTGCAGAGCGCCCAGGTGCTGCCCTACCGCATCGATGCGGTGCTGCACATGAAGGGCCCGGGGCCGGAAAGCGATGCCGCGCTGGCCGAGGCCCGACGCAGACTGGCGGCCTGGATCAACCCGCGCCGGCGCCTCGGGCTGGAAGTGCCACGTTCGGCCATCGATGCCCAGCTGCACGTCGCCGGCGTATCCCGGGTCGACCTGGCTCACTGGCAGGACATCGCCCCGACCCCGGCCCAGGCCGCGTATTGCACCGGCTACAGCATCACGCTGGGAGGTTGACATGAGCAGCCTGCTGCCGATCAACGCGACCCCGCTGGAACGGGCCTTGGCGGCCGTCAGCACCGGCGACACAGCCATTGTCCTGCGCACCCTGTACAACCCCGATACCTGCCCGGCGCACCTGCTTTCGCAACTGGCCTGGGCCTGGTCCGTGGATCGCTGGGACCCGAGCTGGTCCGAGACGGTCAAGCGCAACGCCATCAAGGCCTCGTTCTTCATCCATGCACGCAAGGGCACCATTGGTGCGTTGCGCCGGGTGGTGGAGCCCCTGGGCTACCTGATCGAAGTGCTCGAGTGGTGGCAGATGATGCCCCAAGGCGAGCCGGGCACCTTTGCCCTGAAAGTCGGTGTGATGGAGACCGGTATCACCGAAGAAATGTATGCGGAGCTGGAGCGGCTGATCGACGATGCCAAACCAGCCAGCCGCCACCTGAAAGGCCTGGCCATCAGCCTGGAAAGCACCGGCGCGATGAACCTCTGCGCCGGTGTTTATGAGGGCGATGAAATTGATGTTTACCCGCCTGTGTTGAACGACATCGTCACTACCGGCGTCATCGGCAACTCTGGCCGAGAACATTCCATCGACACACTGGACATCTACCCATGATCGATCCAAACACTCAGTTCTTTGCGATTCTTACCGCCGTTGGCGAGGCCAAGCAGGCCAATGCCGATGCGTTGGGTATCCCCTGGAAACTCACGGAAATGGGGGTAGGCGATGCCAACGGCACCGACCCTATCCCTGATCGTGCGCAAACCCGGCTGCTCAACGAGCGTCGGCGCCGACCGCTGAACAAGCTGTCGGTCGACCCGGCCAACTCCAATATTCTGGTAGCCGAACAGATCATCCCTGCCGATGAGGGCGGCTGGTGGATTCGCGAAATCGGTCTGTATGACGCCGACGGCGCCCTGGTTGCGGTGGCCAACTGCGCTCCTAGCTACAAGCCATTGATGTCCCAGGGCTCTGGCCGCACACAAGTAGTGCGCATGAACTTCATCGTCTCCAGCGCGGCCAACGTGACGCTGAAGATCGATCCAGCCGTGGTGCTGGCGACTCGGCAATATGTCGATGATTCGATTGCCGATGCAGCCAACCGGCAAGATGCCAAGGCTTCGGTATTGGTAGCCACCTCGGGCCCGATCCAACTGGTCGGAGCCCAAACGATTGACGGGGTGGCGGTGCCGCTGGGCTCGCGGGTACTGGTTAAGGACCAGGCTCAGGCTCGAGACAACGGAATTTATCTCACGGGCGAGATCTGGAAACGGGCAACCGATGCAGACAGCAGCGCGAAGGCCACCCCCGGCCTGCTGGTCGCTGTCGAACAGGGCACAGCCAGTGCCGATACCTTGTGGCTGCTGGCCACGGATGGGCCGATTGTCCTGGGCACCACGCCGCTAACCTTCAAGTGCGTGACTCAGGGCCTGGCGCCGATCAACTCGCCGGCGTTTACCGGAGCTCCGACCGGCCCAACTGCAGCGCAGTTCGATACAAGTAAAGGCCTTGCTACAACGGAGTTCGTGCAGCGAGCGCTTGGAAATTTCGCAGGGCAATACGGCGTGGCTTCCAGTCAGACACTGACGCTTGCCCTTGCCGGCTTCATTATCAATGCAGGCGGCACGATAACGCTCACGCTACCAACCGCCACTGCTCAGAACGCTGGCGCAACCTATCAGATCAACAACGCCGGCAACGGGGTAGTGACTGTGCAGGCATCATCGGGACAGACTCTTTATGGGGTAGGTAACTCGATACCAAGGACATTTGTACTAGGGGCTGGCGATACGGTAACAATCTCTTATGTCGGGGGCGGCCAGTGGTATGGGTGGGGTGGAGTCCAGTTGGGTTCCTCGGCTTCATTTGCCGGAGCCTTAGCACCGGCGGGTTATCAGAGGTTGCCGGGAGGCCTAATCTTGCAATGGGGAAGTGCTGTATCGGCAGGAGGTGCAACGGGTAACTGGAATGCTGTTTTTTACATTGCGTTCCCGAATGCGTGCCTCAGCGCGGCAGTACTCGGCAACGGAGGGGCGACAGTGTTTTCTCTTGTGAACAAGGGCACAAACGGGCTCAAAGCCACGGCAATGTTGAGCACAACAGGCGTGCCGACTGCCGAACTTGGCGGTTTTTTCATCGCCCTAGGAAATTGAGGAGGGTCTATGTTCAGTTCAAAATCCACTCGCAGCTTCTACGTCCCAACCATTCACATGTCTATGCCGAATGATGTCGTCGAAATAACCGCTGAAAGGCACGCCGAGTTAATGGCAGGTCAGGCAGCGGGCCTGCTCATTGATTGGGGCAAAGACGGCTTCCCAGTGCTTACCGAGCCACCGCCACCGAGCGCTGAGGACCTTGCCGCCGTTGAACGGGCATGGCGAGATCAGCAGTTGACTGAAACGGATGGCGTTGTAACTCGGCACCGCGACGAACAGGAAGATGCTGCAGCCACGACCCTTGAGGCCGAGCAGTACACCCAACTCCAAGCCTACCGCCGCGCTCTACGTGCCTGGCCCGAGTCCGGCGAATTTCCGCTGAGCCAACATCGTCCATCAGCCCCAGAGTGGCTACCCAGCCTGACCCCATAAACGCCCCGCCATCCGGGGCATTTTCATATCCGCGCCTTGGCGCACCGTTTTCTCTTCCAGCCCCGCCACCCGGGGCTTTTTCATGTCTGGAGTTTATCCATGAGTGGTTTTTTCCACGGCGTCACCGTCACCAATGTGGACACCGGCGCACGCACCATCGCGCTGCCCACGTCCTCGATCATCGGCCTGGTGGACACCTTCACCGAGGGCCCGGGCGTCAGCGCCAAGGCCAACGACTTGCTGCTGATCACCAGCGAGCGCGAAGCCATTGCCGCCTGGGGCCCGAACGCGGCCATCACCAAGGCCTGCCAGGCCATCTACCAGCGGGCCAAGGCGGTGATCGTCGCCTGTGGCGTGGCCAAGGTGGACGATGCCGAACAACAGACCTCGGCGATCATCGGCGGCGTGCTGGCCAACGGCAAGCGCACCGGCCTGCAAGCGCTGCTGGACGGCAAGAGCCGTTTCAACGCCCAGCCACGCCTGCTGGTAACCCCCAAGCACAGTGCCACCCAGGCGGTCGGCACCGCCCTGGTGGCCCTGGCGGACAAGCTGCGCGGCCTGGCCATCATCGACGGCCCCAACACCACCGATGAAGCGGCCATGGCCTACGCCAAGAACTTCGGCGCCAAGCGTGCGTTCATGGTCGACCCGGGCATCCAGCACTGGGACACCGCCGCCAGCGCCACCGTCGATGCCCCGGCCTCGGCCTGGGTTGCCGGCCTGTTTGCCTGGACCGACAACGAGTACGGCTTCTGGGCTTCGCCTTCGAACAAGGAATTCGTCGGCGTCACTGGCACCACCCGGGCCATCGAGTTCCTGGATGGCGACGAGACCTGCCGCGCCAACCTGCTGAACAACGCCAACATCGCCACCGTGATCCGCGACGCCGGCTTCCGCCTGTGGGGCAACCGCACGCTGTCCAGTGATGCGAAATGGGCATTCGTCACCCGCGTGCGAACCATGGACATCGTCATGGACGCGATCCTCTATGGCCACAAATGGGCAGTGGATCGCTCCATCACCGCCACTTACGTCAAGGACGTCACCGAGGGCCTGCAAGCCTTCATGCGCGACCTGAAGAACCAGGGCGCGATCATCAATTTCGAGGTCTATGCCGACCCCGAGCTGAACACCGCCAGCCAGCTGGAGCAGGGCAAGGTGTACTGGAACATCCGCTTTACCGACGTACCCCCCGCCGAGAACCCGAATTTCCGGGTCGAGGTCACCAACCAGTGGCTGGCCGAAGTCCTCGATAAAACTGCTTAAGGAGCCTCAGCAATGGCAATGATTCCCGAAACCCTGGCGAACATGAACCTGTTCGTCGATGGCATCAGCTTTCAAGGCGACGTGCCGAGCCTGACCCTGCCCAAACTCACCCTCAAGACCGAGGAACACCGAGTCGGTGGCATGGACATGCCCATCGAACTGGACATGGGCATGGAAAAACAAGAGGCCGGCTTCACCACCACCGGTGTGCGCCGCGAATCCCTCAAGCTGTTCGGACTGACCGACAGCAGCGCCTTCAATGGTGTGTTCCGTGGCGCCTTCAAAGGCCTCAAGGGCAAGACCACGTCGGTGATCGTGACCCTGCGCGGCCTGCTCAAGGAAGTCGACATGGGCGACTGGAAGTCCGGCGACAAGGCCGAGATCAAGCACAACGTCGCCCTGAGCTACTACAAGCTGGAAGTCGACGGCCGCCTGATCTACGAGATCGATGCCCTGGGCATGAAGCGTGTGATCAACGGTGTCGACCAGCTCGCCGCCCAACGTTCGGCCCTGGGCCTGTAAGGAACTCCCTCGATGTCACAAGCAATCAATGGCACGCCGTCCTGGATGGTGTTGAGCCCCGAGAACGTGGTGATCAGCCTCAGCAAGGCGGTGTCGATGAACGGCGTGCAGTGCGACAAGCTCACCCTGCGAGCCCCCACCGTGCGTGATATCCGCGCCGCCAACAGCGCGGCGGCCGGGGATGACGAACAGCGTGAGCTGATGCTGTTCGCCAGCCTGGCCGAGGTCGGCAGCAAGGACCTGGAGGGCCTGACCCTCAAGGACTACCAGCGCCTGCAGGCCGGTTATTTTCGCCTGGTGCAAGACGACGAGCTTTGACCCGGCGGTGATGAAGGTGGCGGCGAAGCGGCTCGCCAGCGAGCTGCATTTTTGCGCTGAGGAAATCATGACCATGCGCTTTAGCGACATGGTCTGGTGGCTCACGGATTGAGCCTGTCACCACGGGGACGTCAAATGGCGAATAACGAGCGGGTATCGACAGTGATAACGATCGGCGGAGCCCTGGGCTCGACCTGGGATGCCGCGGTCAAGACGGTGGAGGGCCGGATCAAGGAGCTCGAAGCACAGGCCGGCAAGGCCCGGGTACTGGAGAAGGCCATCGGTGAAACCCAGCGCCTGCGCCGGGAGCTGAACCTGGCCCGCAAACAGGGCGCGGCTTCGGCCAGTGACTTGCAGGCCGAGCTCGACACCAGCTTGGACGGGCTGCGCAAACAGGGCATCCAAGTGCACAAGCTGCGCCAGGAGTACCAGGCCCTGGGCCGCGCGGCCCGGGGCCTTGAGCTCAGGGCCAGGGGCCAGCAGCAGATCGAGCAGGGCAAGACGGACCTCAAGTCCAGCTACGAGCTGGCGAAGAAAGCCGTGGGGGCGTTGGCGGTGCCGGTCAAGATCAACGCCGACTACCAGGCGACGATCCGCGACATTGCCATCAAGGCCAATATCGCCAATACCCCGCAAGAGGCGCAGCTGGCCCGCAATGTCCTCCAGGTTTCCCGGGATTCCGGGCTGGGTCGCGGCGAGGTCACCAGCCTCATCGCCGGGATGACCGCCAATGGCACGTCGTTGGACAAGGCCCAGCAGTATGCCGGGCTGGCGGCCAAGTTCGTGGTTGGCCAGGGGGCCGGCGTCGGCGACACCGCGACCCTGATCCGGGCCCTGGAGACGCACGCCGGGATCACCGATCCCAAGACCCTGGAGCGGGCGCTGGAGGCGATGGCCCTGCAAGGCCAGGCGGGCAACTTCGAGGCGGCCGACATGGCTCGCTTGCTGCCCGACCTGCTCAAAGGCGCCAAGGACATGAAGCTCACCGGCATGGATGCGGTGAGCCAGGTGGGGTCGATGCTGCAATTGCAGATGTCGACGGCCAACGGCGCCGATGAGGCGGCCGGCAACCTGAAGAACTGGATGGGCCAGATTCGCTCACCGGCCACCGCAGCGGCTTATGCCAAGGCCGGCATCGACTATGAGGGGTCGCTGCAGACCGGCCTGAACAAGAGCATGTCGACCCTGGAGGCGAGTTTCGCCCTGGCCATGAAGTACATCCAGGTCACCGACCCGGCCAAGGCCGCGAAGATGACCGCGGCCCAGGCGCAGATCAGCCAGCAAACCGATCCGCAGAAAGCCCAGGCGATGCTGGCCGACCTGGCGCAGTCGCTGCGCGGTGGCGACCTGTTCACCAACCTGCAGGTCAACGCGGCTTTGCAGGCCTACGCCCAGGGCCAGGATGGGTACCAGAAGCTCAAGCAGGATTCATCGACGGCCTCCGGTGTGCTGGACAAGAACCAGGCCGAACGCCGGGGGACGTCGGCGCAGATCTGGAACGAAGCCGATGGCGCGGTCGACAACCTGCAGCAGGCGTTCGGACAGGCCCTGATCCCGGCCACGGACCGCTTGGGCCAGAGCATCACCTGGCTGGCGAACGGCATGACCGACCTGACCCACCAGGCCGCTCCGGCGGTATTGGGGGTGACGGTCCTGGCCGGCAGCCTGCTGGCGCTGAAGAAGTTGCAAGCGGCCTATACCCTCGGCAAGGGCCTGTTCAACGTGGCCCGTGGCTCGATGATGGGCAACCCGGACTTCATCCAGAAGGTGCTGGTCACCAACCCGGGAGCCCTGGGTGGCGGTGATTACGACAGCGATATCAGCCGGGATAGGAAAGGCGGCAAGGGGCGCAGAGGGGGGCGAGGTGGAAAAGCCAAGGGCGGCCCTGTCGGCAAGACCGTCCAGAAGCTGAAGGATTTCTTCGGCTCAGGCAATGCGGGCAAGGCAGGCAAGGGTGCCCGGGTCCTGGAGGCAGGAATCTCGGCGGTTAAAAATAGCGGCAACCTGATCAAGCCGCTGATCAAGGGCGGCAGCGTTCTGTCCGTGGCCGGGGCTGTTTTTCAGGCTGCAGACACTCACCAGAATGCCAAGACCCGGGACGAGAAGGCCGAAGGTTATGGCAAGGCTGCCGGAGGCTTGGCCGGCGGCGTTCTGGGGACCGCGGCAGGTGCAGTAGCCGGTGTTGCCGCCACGGCGATGACCGGTGCCATGATGGGCTCGGCGGTACCGGTACTCGGGACGGTCGTCGGCGGCATCGTTGGGGCTGGGGTGGGAATCCTGGCGGCCTGGGCTGGAACCGAAGCGGGTGGTTTTCTGGGCAAGAAACTGTTCGGCGGCGATGCCTCGCTCAAGTCGATGCCTGCCGCCGGCCCGTTGATGATGCGCGACGCCGGCAAGAACCTCCCGCCGGTCATGGACGATATCGCCAACTCCTTCAAGACCGGGCAAACCCCGCCCCTGATGGGCCAGGTGGTGCGTGCGATGCCTCCGGCGTCCGGCACGGCCAGCACCCTGGCCGAACCCTTCAAGGCACCCTTGGCGCCGGCGATCGAGCAGCAGTTCAGCTTCGCCCCGGCGATATCGGTCACGGTCCAGGGCGATGTCAAGGACCCGGCGCAACTGGCCCGGGAACTGGAGCCCTACCTGCGTTGGCAGTTCGACGAGTACAGCCGCCAGGCCTCGGCTCGCCAGCTGTCCGATGCACCCCACGTTTAAGGAGACGCCATGGCCTACATGGAACAGTTGCAATCGGGGCTGCAATCCCTGGTGGCGGCAGCGGAGGCGGGACGCCGCAGCGCGGACGAGATGCTGGGGCCCATGAACGGGGCCATCGGCGACATCACCGGCGCCGCCCTGGAACTGGAGAGCCTGCCTGTAGTGGGACCGCAAGTCGGCACCCGGCTGCGGCGCATCCTGCGCGGCATCGATGCCGCGCAAAGCCGGGTCGGCGAGGTGGCGGCCAAGTACAGCCAGGCCGTCACGGTGGCGGGGCAGGTGCAACAGCGCCTCGGCGTCCTGCAGGAGCAGACGGCCAAGGTCGGGGCGGCGATCAACCGCATTGGCGGGCAGATCAGTCCCGCCCTGGGCACGATCTTTCCCAGCAGCGTATTCGCGGCCCGGCAGACGCCCGCGCCCGAAGCGGTCAAGCCCTTCCCCCATCTGCTGATTCTCCAGCCGCTGGGAGCTGCCAGCCAGCCGTACTACTTCAACCTGGAGACTGCGGCCTTCGACGAACTGCGCCGCCAGACCGGCTTTCGCTGGGCCGGCCAGGAGCGCCTGGGTCGCAGCCCTGCCCAGCAGGCGATGGGCCTGGGCGACGAACGCATCACCCTCAAGGGCGCGGTGTTCCCCGGGTTCAAGGGCGGGCTGGGGCAGTTGCAGGCCTTGCGCAGCATCGGCCGGCAATTGCGTCCGTTGAGCCTGACCACCGGTTACGGCGAAGTCCTGGGCACCTGGTGCCTGACCAGCCTCGAGGAAGACCAGGGGCACTTGCTGGCCGGCGGCATTCCCCGCAAACAAGCCTTCTCACTGGAGTTCGTAAGCTATGGCGACGACTTGCAGAACCTCTGACGGCGATGTGCTCGACACCCTGTGCCAGCAGTACTACGGGCACTTGAACGGCACTGTCGAGGCGGTACTGGATGCCAACCAGGGCCTGGCCGACGAGCCCCAGCCATTGCGGGCCGGGGTGCTGATCCTGCTGCCGGACCTGCCGGCGCCGGAGCAGGCGCTGGTCCAGCTATGGGACTGAGCCCCAGGTCTCGTAGGAGCGAAGCTTGCTCGCGATGGTCGCTGACGGTGGCGCGTATCGACTGGATAAACGCAACGTTCTCAAGCCCATCGCGGGCAAGCCTCGCCCCTACAAAATTCTTTATTGATCGGCACCAAGTGCGAGGCGTTTTATGACCCCAGAGTTTCGTATCGTGGCCGATGGTCGCGATATCACCGGCCAGATCAACGACCGGCTGCTGTCCCTGCGCACTTCGGACAAACCCGGCATGGAGTCGGACGAATTCGAGTTGCGTATCGACGACCGCGACCGCGCCGTGGTGTTGCCCAGCCGTGGCGCGATCATCGAGGTGTTCATGGGGTATGCCGGCCAGGGGCTGACCCGCCTCGGGCGCTACACCGTGGATGAGGTGGTGGTCTCCGGGCCACCGGACACCCTGGAGATCCGCGGCAAGGCCAGCGACATGCGCGGCAGTGGCAAGACCACCCGCAGCGGCAGCTGGGAAGACGTGCCGCTGCAACAGGTGGTCCGCGACCTGGCGGTCCGTAACGGCTGGACTCCGGTATGTCCGGTGGCGACCAGGGTGGTACGGGTCGATCAGCTCAACGAGTCGGATTTCAACTTCATCACCCGCCTGGCCCGGCAATACGACTGCACCGCCAAGGTCGCCGAAGGCAAGCTGCTGGTGCTGCCGCGCCAGGCCGGGCAGAGCGCCAGCGGCCAGGCCCTGGGAAGGGTCACCATCACCCGCGGCGAAGTCAGCCGCTACCAGTTTCGCCTGGGCGATGGCAGCAGTCACAAGGCCGTGCAGACCCGCCATCAGGACCCGAAGAGCGGCAAGTTGCAGGTGATCGAACTGGGCAACGCCGATGCCCCGGCGGGCGTGCCGTCGGTGCACACCGACCGGCACCTGTATCCGAACAAGGCGGCCGCCGAGCAGGCCGCCAGCGCACGCCTGGCGGCGTTCAACCGCAGCACCGCCAGCCTGCGCCTGGACATGCCCGGGCGCATCGATCTGTTTGCCGAACGCCTGATCGACGCCCAGGGCTTCAAGGCCGGGCTGGATGGCCACTATCTGGTGGATTCGGTCGAGCAGGTCTTCAGCCCGTCCGGCTGGAGCACCACGGTGCAGTGCAATGGCGGCAAGCACGGCAAGGCCCGGGCCAAGGGCAAGCAGAAGCCCAAGATCAAGCCGCTCAAAGTGCTGCAGCTCTAGGCCGACGGCACGGCTTACCAGGTTTTATCGGCATTCCCGGGGTTCGCTCCGGCACACCTTTATTCCTCACGATGCGGTTGTTCCGCAGGAGTCTTCATGAATTCGAGCATTACCCAGCCGGCCTCGGCGCGAGGCATCCGGCGTTTTTTCCGTGGCTTGATTGGTGGCTGTGCCCTGGTGTTGGCGAGCGCCAGCCAGGCCACGCCTTTTGTCCTGGCCTACACCGATGGCCAGGTCGAGGCGTCCTACGGCAACCTGCAAGCCTTCCACCGCAACCTCAGCGCCGTGGGCCTGGGCAGCACCTACGGCCTGACCGTCACTGGCCAGTTGCACCAGGAGGGCATGAACGACACCACCCGGCAGATCATCGCGTTCGCCAAGTCCAGGTCGTTGCCGCTGTACCCGACGGTCTCGGACTACAACGAGGGTATCGGGGCCTTCGACCCGGCCATTTCCCATTCCATCGTCAACAGCAAGGCCTTGAGTGCCGGCAGCATCAGGCAGATGGTGAAGCTGGCCCGGGATGCTGGCTTTGCCGGCATCAACCTGGATTTCGAGCAGGTGGAGCCGCGCAACGCCAAGGCGTTTTCCGCCTATGTCAAAGCCCTCGGCCAGGCCCTGCATGCCGAGGGGCGCAAGCTGATCATCAGCGTGCCGCCCAAGGTCGACGACCAGCAGCCCGAATACCTGCAAGGCTATGACTACCGGGCCTTGGGAGCAGCCGTCGATTACTTCCAACTGATGACCTACGACCAGGTCGGCCCGGGCTGGAGCAGCGGTGGTTTCCACGGCGAAGTCTGGCCAGGTCCGGGCACCGGCCTGGACTGGCAGCAAGCGCTGCTGGGCTATGCGGTGTCGCGCGTCCCGGCCGCCAAGGTGCTGTCCGGGCTGGCGACCTACGGCCAGGACTACAGCATCGGCAACCGGGTGCACTGGTCGGCCTACCCGGAAATCATCGCCGAGCATGGCGCCGTGACCCACCTCGATGCCCCCTCGGCAACGCCTTACGCCACCTGGGGCCCAGTCAAGCATTTCGCCGATGGCGTGCAATGGACCCCGGAGCGGGCGCAGCCGGTGCTCTGGTACGACGATGCCCGGAGCATCCGCACCAAGGCCGCACTGGTCGGGCGCCTGGGCCTGGGGGGGACCAGCGTCTGGGCCATGGGCTATGAAAACGCCGACTTCTGGACGGCGTTGCAGGCCGGCCTGGCCAGTGGCCAAGCGCTGCTGCCGGCCGGACGGCAATGATTCGCCCGGCCACCGAGACCGGCCAATAACCTTCGATGGACACAGAGCACCCAGCCATGAATGACGAAGAACTGGCGGCCATCAATCGCCTGATTGCCGCCCTCCAGGCCCAGGCCGATGGCCAGTCCGCCTTGAATGGCGCGATCCGCCTGCTGGCGCAGAGCAACCAGGCCCTGGTGGATCTGATCAAGAGTCGTGAGCCGGACCCCAACGCGCCCCCTTACCTGGACGGCTCACCCGCCCCCTGAGCACAAGGCCTGGCGCCTTGGGCACCTGCCCCGAGCAACACACCCACAACCCGCCTGATGCGGGTTTTTCATTGTTTTCTGGAGAACACCCGATGTCGATTCTTACCCAAGGTACGCAAATTTTCGCCCTGGTCCCATCCGTGACTGGCAGCGGTCCCTACACCGTGCTGGAAGTCGAGCACGTCACCTCCTTCGAGCCGGGCGGCGCGCCTGCCGAGCAGATCGAGGACACCAGCCTCAACGCCCAGGAACGCAGCTACAAGAAAGGCCTGCGCACCCCCGGCACCGCCAGCCTGGGCCTGAACGCCGACCCGTCCAATGCCAGCCATGTGCGCCTGCACCAGCTGTCCGAAGCCAACGGCGACACCAGCATCAAGTGGGTGGTGGGCTGGTCCGACGGCAAGGATGTGGCTCCGACCGTCAATGCCAAGGGCGACAACTTCGAGCTGCCGGCCACCCGCACCTGGTTCGCCTTCGACGGCTACGTTTCGGACTTCCCGTTCAACTTCGCCCTCAACGCCGTGGTCACCACCACCGTCACCATCCAGCGCACCGGTGGCTCCACCTGGATCAAGAAGGCCTGAGCATCGCCATGAACCTCAAACAACTCAAAGCCAAGGGCGGCATCGTCGATGCCCTGCCCGTGAAGAAGCAGGTGAGCTGGACTCACCAGGACAGCAAGAGCGGCAAGGAGGTGACCGACACCTTCACCCTGCACATCCGCCGGCAGTCCTTCGGGGTCATCGAGCGGCTGTTCGCCGACAGCGACAACGAGCAGAGCCGCAACGCCCGCTACATCGCCGCTTCGGTGGCGCTGGGCACCGATGGTGGCGAGGCCCTGAGCTACGAGGATGCCTACGGCCTGGAGCCGACCCTGGGGTTCCTGATCCTCAACGCTGTCAATGAGGTCAACGGCACCGGCGGTGCGGCAAAAAACTGACGGCCGCCGATGAGTTCTGGCACGAACTGGTGCTGAACGGAGTCGGCGGCCGGACCATTGCCGAAGCCAAGGAACGCATGACCTACCAGGAAGCCCTGGCATGGGGGCGCTATATCGACCGATATGGCTCCTTGCATACCGGTAGGCGGCTGGAGGCGGGCAGCGCCCTGGTGGCGCTGCAGACCCACCGGCTGGGCGGGGGCGTGGCGGAGTTGCTGGACTTCATGCCCCATGAACAACGTTTGGGCCTGTCGCTCGAACGCGCAATGAACCAGTGGCGCTGATCCCAGGCCACTTTCCCGAACCCGTTTCGACGGGTTTTCATGACCCGGAGAACCCCATGGCAACAGCTTCCCAAGGGCTGGACCTGAGCGGCCTGGAACGGGCCCTGGACAAGGCCCAGCGCATCACCGACCAGGCCATGCGCAACATGCAGCGGCGCATCGAAGAGGCCGGCAAGAAAGCCGCCGAGGCCATGACCCTGGCGTCCACCTCGGCGCTGGACGCCAGCTCCAGTGCCTTTGACGGCATGCGCAAGGCCTATGACCCGGCCGCCGCAGCGGTCGACCAGTACATCAAGAAACAGGGCCGCCTGGCGACATTGCTCAAGCAGAACAAAAGCGCTGAAACCGACTACGCGCAGACCCTGGAAAACTCCGGGAAAAAACTCGCGGCGTATTCCGATGAATTCGACAAGTTGCGCAGCGACGGCGCGCTGGCGGCAGCCCAGGTGGGCATGGGCGCGCGGCAAAAGGAGCGGGCCAAGCTTCTGAGCGACAACGACCTGAAGTACGCCCAGGCCCGCAAGGCCCTGGACGCCCAGTTTCCCCAAGGGGCGACCCAGGCGCCGGCAACCTATGCCGACCAGGCCGGGATCAAGTTCCCCACCGGCGATGCCTACGGCAAGGGCGGCGAGCAGGGCGACGAGTACGCGACCAGGCTCGAAGAGCTCAAGACCAAGCACAGCGAAACCGCGTTGCAGATCCAGAGCAACTACCAGCAGATGACGGACGCGATGCAGGACTGGAAGAACGGCGCCTCGGAGGCCTTCGACGACTACATGAACGCCTCCGACAACACCGCAGCCCAGTCGAAGGCAGTGTTCGCCAACGCCTTCGACAAGATGGGCGCGGGTATCGTGCAGTTCGCCACCACCGGCAAGTTTTCCTTTTCCGACTTCGCCAGTTCGGTACTCAAGGACATGGCGATGCTGGCGGCCAAGACCGCCGCGTCGAGGGCGTTGAGTTCGCTGTTCAGCATGGCCGGCTCGGCCCTGATGAGCCTATGGCCGGGCTCTGCTGCTGCGGCTCCTGCTGCCCAGCAGTTCACGGTGGATGGCGCCACCACTGTGTTTAAACCACAGCTGGATGCATCCAGCTTGCGCTTTGCCAAGGGCGGGGTCTTCAGCAACACCGTGGCCAGCGCTCCGACCCTGGCGCCCATGGCCTTGTTCGGCGAAGCCGGGCCCGAGGCGATCATGCCCCTGAGCCGGGGCGCCGATGGTTCCCTGGGCGTGGTGGCGCTGGGTGGCGCTCCGGCCGGCAACACCAGCAACCAGCAGGTGGTGATCCAGCAGACCATCAACGTCGGCGAGGGCCAGGGTGCCGGCCAGGGCGCCGGCGCCAATCCGCAGAACCTCGCCAACGCCTATGCCAGCGCCGCCCGACAGGGCGCTGCCGAACAGATCGCCCGTGACCTGAAGCCGGGCGGCCAGATCTGGTCCGTCATCAACGGCCGCTGATACCCAGCGGCCGAGACGGCTCACGCCCGGAGAAAAGCATGACCATCGAAACCTTCGCCTGGGTGCCCAAGGTGGAACCCGTGGGCACCGTTGAATTTCGCCTCAAGTCGGCCCGCTTCGGCGACGGCTACCAGCAGGTGGTCCAGGACGGGATCAACAACAAGACCCAGTCCTGGCCGCTGACCTTCGTCGGCGACGAAAGCCGGATCAAGCCAATCATCGCCTTCATCGACGCCCATCGCGGCGCGGCGCCGTTCTACTGGACCCCACCCCTGGGAGAACAGGGACTGTACCGCTGCAAGACCTACCAGCCCTCGCCGTTGGGCGCAGGGATGTACACCCTCAGCGCCACCTTTGAACAGGCCTTCCATCCATGACTCTCAGAACCATCAAGGCGGGCGCCCAGCCCAACGACGGCGGTGGCGACAACCTGCGCGCCGGTGCCCAGATCATCAATGAGAACTTTGCCGAGCTGGATCAGCGAGCGGCGCGGGCCAGTGCCCAGCTCAACTCGATCGAAACGGGGGCGACCAAAAACCGGCCGGATGCCGAGCTGCTGGCCCGCGCGAACCATACTGGCGCACAACTGGCCAGCACGATCAGTGACTTTTCGCCGGCAGTAAAGGCAATCCTCCAGCAATACGGGCTCGCGGAAAAAATCCGGGATATCCCCGAGGGGCAATTAAACGGTCTTTCCGTGAATACATTCACCTTTTGCAGGCCGGCTGGCGCAGGGGTTCTCCCTTCGCAGGTGAACCATTACGTCATTCATCTGCAACTCAACGATGCTGGATTCGCTGCGCAGCTCGCCATCAACTTCTTAAACGGCAAGTACTACAGCAGGATCAAGGACAACGGAACCTGGCAGTCAGCATGGACATCCGGCCTGTGGAAAGGTGATTTTGGATTTGGCGGCGATGCTCCTGCCCCTCCCGCGAGCGACTTCAACGGCCGGATAGGTTCCGGGTTTTATGGCTGGGCTGGTAGCTATGCTGGTGCCCCGAGGGCGGACGTGAACGGCGAATTCCTTATGCTTCAGGGGGCGGCAGTTGCTCAGCGAGCTACCCAACTTGCCCTGTCGCACGATTCGGACGAAGCGTGGTTCCGCCGTGATACTGGTGGTTGGCAGCCCTGGAAAAAGCTCCTGATGCAAGGTGACTTCGGTGTGGGTGCAAAAAATCTGCTCACCTGCATCGATGCAAACAACGTGGCGGAAAACGGCGAATTGCTGGTGTACCCAGGGACGCTAAACGGCCCAAATCCTGGCGTGTACGGAACGCTCAGGACGTCGTTCTACGACAAGAGCACCGGCAACTGGACGCAACTTATTCTTTCCACAGCTGGCGACAAGATGTTCTGTCGCGGCTGTATTAACGGTGGCATCCAGCCCTGGATGCGGATCAATGAAGAGTCGATAACGAACAGCAACGGGACTGCAGTCAAGTTCTCGGATGGGACCATGATGTGTTGGAAAGAGAGCTCAACCATCCAGACAACATCAAATCAAGTATCAACGGGCGTCTTTCTCGGCGCCGCCGAAATATTTACCTTTCCGGTTCCGTTCGTGACGATTGGGGTTGTCATTGCCTCTGTCTCGTACTCTGCATATGCCTATTGCTGGGGGGCGGTAGGAGAAGGGAACAACCCGAACCAGTGCCGAGTAGCTGGCTTCAGTCATGCGGCTAACGCTCAGTATCAAGCAAGATATCTAGCTGTGGGGAGGTGGCGATAATGGTCATCATCAAGTTTTCTCCCGTGTATACGGGCAAGTTTCCGCCTATCGAATCAGCCTCCGTCGAGGGTTACGCCATCACCATCAACGGCTCGACGTTCGACTTCTCACCGCTTGAGAAGGGCTACGAACTCTCACTTGAGGCCATCGGCTCCGAGTTGTTCGCCGACAAGGCCGTGATGTCCATCGATGGAACGCTCTCGGTGACATTGCTCATGCCCTACGACGAAGCCACGGCCACCGACGCCATCCGCTTCCCGGCACCCGTCACTGTCACCACAAACGGCCCGGTGGACATTCCCACCGATCACCCGGCGCCACCTCCTGAGATCCCAACCATCGAGGCCGACCATGGACTTCTCCCAGAGCAAGAAAACCTTCACTGAGCAGGATCGGAAAGCCAACGAGGCCCGGGAGTACCTGCGCCAGACCGACTGGCTGGTGGTACGCAAGCTGGAAACCGGCAAGGACGTCCCGGCAGACATCGCCGAGCAGCGTGCCCAGGCGCGTAGCCTGATCTAGGCGTAGCCACCGTCCATCCCACCCGCCAGCGAGCGGGTTTCTTTTTGCCTTGTGCAATGCCCTGGTGACCATCGTCGGACTGGCCTCCTGATCGGCTGCTCGTGACGGCGAGCTCCTCAGTACTCATTTTTAACAGGCTGTTCATCCATGACCCTCAGAACCATCAAGACGGGCGCCCAGCCCAACGATGGCACCGGCGACAACCTGCGCACCGGTGCCCAGATCATCAATGAGAACTTTGCCGAGCTGGATCAGCGAGCCGCGCAGGCCAGCGCCCAGCTCAGTTCGATCGAAACGGGTGCGACCAAAAACCGGCCGGATGCCGAGTTGCTGGATCGTGCGAACCATACCGGAGCGGACAAGCGAGTTATCGTCTCCGCCGGTTCCATTGACGACGTTAAAACCCCTGGCCTCTACGCGGTATTCGGTGCGAATAGCAC
Organism: Pseudomonas sp. L5B5; assembly: GCF_020520285.1. Taxonomy (NCBI): domain Bacteria; kingdom Pseudomonadati; phylum Pseudomonadota; class Gammaproteobacteria; order Pseudomonadales; family Pseudomonadaceae; genus Pseudomonas; species Pseudomonas sp. L5B5. The sequence continues at coordinate 2,813,195 of NZ_CP084742.1, read as the reverse complement.
GGCGCTGCCCGGTGCTCCAGTCCTGGACGGCGTACCTCGCGTAAACGCCATCCTGGATGTTCTTACAATCGGGAAACCTGAGGGAGATCCGCTGTACACCCTTCGGCAGGTATGGCGCGCTCCAGGAAAGGGCGGGCAAGTGTGGGAGCGAGGTCACGCCGCTGATGGATGGGGCGCGTGGCGAATGGTACTGATGCAGGGCGATTTCGGTCTCGGAGCAAAGGCGGATGCCACATTTCAGGGAACAAACCTCAACCCGGACACGTACCGGACTGGAGGGTATGTCGTCGGGCAATTCAACATCAGCCCTCATGGCCTAGTAACTGGCGTACTGATTACCCAGGCCGGTAGCAATACCACGGTATGCTCTCAGCAGTTCTATGACTGGGCCAACGGCCGCCAGTACAGTCGAGCGATGCAGAGCAATACATGGACAGAGTGGGTCGCATTTGTAGTTCGTGGAGACTACGGGCTGGGCGCCAGGTTCTTGCCGGAGCTTCCAGGGAACACCTTGAACGGCGCTGAAGCTTCCGGTCTCTATAAGTGGACCAACCTCAATACTGGCGCCCCAGCTGTTCGGCAGGGTGAGTTGATCAACCTGATGGGAGGCCCGAACTACGGGTTCCAGCTTGCCGGCTCCCATGAATCGGACGAATTGTGGTGGCGCAGGAAAACAGCTACCTGGCAACCATGGAAGAAGGTCGCCTTAGACGGAACTTACCTATCTAGAAATACTTCGCTCAATGGCGTGATAACCGATTTGAACTCAGTGACCAACCGACAAGTTCTTTGGGTTGATAGCTCAGTTTTGAATAGTCCGGTATCAGGGGACTGGTACGTTGAAGTTTTAGCTCTGGAAGAAGGGGGATCTTACGGTGGCTATGTGTTGCAACGAGCCACAAGCCTTGGTCCTGATGCTCCGGTATATGTTCGCAGAAGGATAGCGGGCACTTGGTACGGCTGGACACAGCAAGAAGGTCAGACCTCTCCAAGACTTTCTAACATGAATGTATTTACCGGAGGTGGTGTTTTTCGTTTCGACCCAAGCACAGCTGGCATTCCCGTGCCAAACATATGGGGAACTTGCCAGACTACAATGTTTGATTCGGTGAATTGGACCCAGATGGCGATCACTACTGATGGGTCGATCATGTGGACACGCGGTTGCGTGAATGGTGGAGTCCAGCCATGGGTTAGGCAAACTCCAGAATTTGTAAGTAACGCCAACGGAAGCGCCATCAAATATGCAGATGGCACCATGATTTGCTGGTTTGAATCCGCATCCAGAGGGATTGCCGGCGCTGCTAATGGTTCGATTTTCACTTCGCAACAGTACTTTTATACCTTTCCTGTGCCGTTTGTTACTTTCCCAATTGTTCACTGGTCAACAGGTTCATCATCTAATGGTGTGTGCTGGGCGAATCACGAATGGTCGAACACAACGCAAACTGTTGGTCGTATCAATGCTGCTATTTCAGGAATAGACGGATATCCACGTTACATGGCCATTGGGAGGTGGCGATAATGGTAAAAATTAAGTTTTCCCCTATTTACGCCCCAGACTGGAAGCGGCTGGAGTCGGTCGAAGTCGATGGGTACGTGATCACCATCAACGGCGCAACGTTCGACTTCTCACCGCTTGAGAAGGGCTACGAACTCTCACTTGAGGCCATCGGCTCCGAGTTGTTCGCCGACAAGGCCGTAATGTCCGTTGATGGAACGCTCTCGGTGACATTGCTCATGCCCTACGACGAAGCCACGGCCACCGACGCCATCCGCTTCCCGGCACCCGTCACTGTCACCACAAACGGCCCGGTGGATATTCCCACCGATCACCCGGCGCCACCTCCTGCGATCCCAACCATCGAGGCCGACCATGGACTTCTCCCAGAGCAAGAAAACCTTCACTGAGCAGGACCGGAAAGCCAACGAGGCCCGGGAGTACCTGCGCCAGACCGACTGGCTGGTGGTACGCAAGCTGGAAACCGGCAAGGACGTCCCGGCTGATATCGCTGAGCAGCGTGCCCAGGCGCGCCACCTGATCTAGGCGCAGCCACCGCCCATCCCACCCGCCAGCGAGCGGGTTTCTTTTTTCTTGAGGAAACACCATGCCGATCACGGCTGATATCCAGACCCTGGAGCCTGGCGCGTGGGTGGAGCTTTTCGAGCTCGACGCCACCAGCCTCGGCGCCGAACTCTATCGCTTTCACGGTTACCCCCAGCAGTCGTCGATCTTCTGGCAGGGGCTCGAGTACTCCCCCTGGCCGATCCAGGCCGAGGGTTTCGAAATGACCGGCAAGGGCTCACAGCCGACCCCGACCCTGTCGGTGGGCAACGTCGATGGTTTCATCACCGCCCTGGTGCTGTATTTCGAAGACCTGGTGGGGGCCCGGCTGATTCGCCACCGGACCCTGGGCAAGTACCTGGACGGCCAGCCCGAAGCCGACCCCGAGGAGGAGCTGGCGCCGGACATCTGGTACGTCGAGCGCAAGGTCGCCGAAGACAACGAGGTGGTGAAGTTCGAGTTGTCCAGCGCCCTGGACTTCAACGGTGTGCAGCTGCCGCGGCGGCAGATCGTCGCCAACGTCTGCTGGTGGCTCAGCTGCGGCGGTTATCGCGGCCCTTACTGCGGCTACAACGGTGGCCCGGTGGCGGACGTCAACGACGTGATCGTCACTGATGCGGCCAAGGATAAATGCGGCGGACGCCTGAGCAGCTGCAAGCTGCGCTTCGGCGAGAACAACCCGCTGCCCTACGGCTCGTTTCCTGCGGCGGGCCTGCTACGGAGTTGAACATGAACAAGGCCAACCTTGCGGCCATCGAGCGCCACGCCCTGGCCGAGTACCCGCGCGAATGCTGCGGGTTGCTGGTTCGCGAGGGGCGGCGGCGGGTCTATGTGCCGTGCCGCAATACCGCCGCGACCCCCAGCGAGCACTTTCGCCTGGCCCCCGAGGACTACGCGGCAGCGGAGGAGCGCGGCGAGGTGCTGGCGGTGATCCACAGCCATCCGGACTACCCGGCCACGCCCAGCGAGGCGGACCGGGTGGCCTGCGAGGCCTCCGGGCTGCCCTGGCACATTGTCCAGGTGCTGGCGGACGACGCCGGCCAGCCGCGCGTTGGCCAATGGGCCCAGCTGGCGCCCAGCGGCTACCAGGCACCGTTGATTGGCCGGGCCTTCGCCCATGGCGTGCACGACTGCCTGAGCATCCTCCTCGACTACTACCGGCGTGAGCTGGGCATCGAGTTGGGCAACTATTCGCGCGAGGACGGCTGGTGGGACAAGGGCGGCAACCTCTACCTGGAGCACCTGCCCGAGGCCGGTTTCGAGCGGGTAGGGGACCTGCGCCAGGGCGACGTGGTGCTGATGCAGATCCGCTCGCCGGTGCCCAACCACGCGGCAATCTACCTGGCCGATGGCGTGCTCAAGAGCGAGCCTGCGCACTATCCGGCGCCGGGCTCCATCCTGCACCACCTCTATGGCCGCGACAGCAAGCGCGACACCTATGGCGGCTACTGGGACGAGGTCACGGTCAGCATCTGGCGTCATCGCCAGCTCATGGCGCCGGCTTGAGGCCGCCGCCTTTCCCGGCTGCCAACCGGGAATCTTTCTTCCTGGGAGTCATGTGATGAATCAGCAAAAAGTCCGGGTCGTGCGTTTGTACGGATCCCTGGGAGCCCGCTTCGGCCGGGTGCATCGGTTGGCCGTGGGCAGCGCCTCGGAGGCGATCCGCGCCTTGTGCGTGCTGGTCCCGGGGTTCGAGGCCTTCTTGATGGAGTCCAAGGATCGCGGATTGACCTACTCGCTGTTTCTGGGACGCGACAACATCGGCCAGGACCGCCTGCATGCCCCCAGCGGCAGCAGCGATATCCGCATCGCTCCGCTGCTGATCGGCAGCAAGCGCTCGGGTGGGTTGCAGACCATCATCGGCGTGGCCCTGGTGGTGGCGGCCTCCTACTTCACTGGTGGCATGGCCGCTACTGGCAGTACTGCCTCAGGCCTGCTCGGCTCCGGTGCCTCTACTGGCTGGACCGTCGCGGCCAGCATGGGCCTGTCCCTGGCCATGGGCGGGGTGATGCAGATGATGTCGCCGCAGCTCAAGGGCCTGGGCGCCATGGACCGTCCCGACAATCGCGCCAACTACAGCTTCAACGGCCCGGTCAACACCACGGCCCAGGGCAACCCGGTGGGCCTGCTCTATGGCCAGTTGATCGTCGGCAGCTCGGTGATCAGCGCCGGCATCTATGCCCAGGACCAGCTCTGAAACAGCGGCCTGAGTTGTCCATCCAAACCCGCCCCGGCGGGTTTTTTATCGCCAGGAGAACCCCATGGGCTTGGCCGTAGAACCACAAAAGATGCAAACCGTGCTGCTGTCAGGCTCCCTGGCACGGCTGTTCGGGCGTGAGCACCGGGTGGCCATCAGCGCAGGCTTCAAGGATGTGATGGGTTACTTCCGGCAATTTCCGGGTTTTGAGCGCTACATGGTGCAGAGCGCCGACAAGGGCCTGCGCTTCGCCGTATTCAACGGCCGGCGCAACCTGTCCGAGACCGATATCCACCAGCCCCTGGGCAAGCAGGTGATCCGCATCGCCCCGGTGCTCGGCGGCTCCAAGCGCGCCGGAGGCTTGCAGACCATCCTTGGGGCGGTGCTGATGGCCGTGGCCTACTACAACCCTTTCGGCTTCCTCACCGGCCCGGCAGTCTCTTTCATGATGATGACCGGGGCGACCATGGTGATGGGCGGCGTGATGCAGATGCTCGCCCCCATGCCCAAGGGCCTTGGCGCCCAGGAGCGCCCGGAAAACCGCCCCAACTACAGCTTCAACGGGCCGGTCAACACCACGGCCCAGGGCAATCCGGTGGGCCTGCTCTATGGCCAGCTGACCATCGGCAGCACCGTGATCAGCTCCGGTATCTACGCCCAGGACCAACTCTGAGCACTCCCCGTCTTCCACCTGCCTGCGATGCCGCGGGCCTCATTTCGCCTGAAGGAAAGCCATGACCGACCACATTCTCGCCGGTAGCAAGGGCGGCGGTGCCAAGCCGCCTCGTCCGTCCGTGGAAGCTCCGGACAGCCTGCACAGCACGGCCTATGCCCGCATCCTCGACCTTGTCAGCGAAGGCGAGATCGTGGGCCTGAAGAACGGCAAGCGCTCGGTGTTCCTCAACGAGACGCCCCTGGCCAACGCCGACGGCAGCCTGAACTTCTCCGGGGTCAGCCTCGAAACCCGCAACGGCAGCCAGGACCAGAGCTACATCCCGGGCTTCCCGGCGGTGGAAAACGAGTCCCCGGTGGCCGTGGAACTGCGCAGCGACCAACCCTGGACCCGGGCCATCACCAACCTGCAACTGTCGGCGGTGCGCATCCGCCTGGCGGTCTCGCGCCTGGCGCAGACCAACACCAGCAACGGCGACACCAACGGCTACACGGTGAGTTATGCCATCGACCTGTCCACCGACGGCGGGGCTTTTGTCCAGGTGCTGGAATCGGCCTTCAGCGGCAAGAGCTCCAGCAAGTACGAGCGCTCCCACCGGGTCGACCTGCCAGCGGCCAAGGCCGGCTGGAGCGTGCGCGTACGGAGGCTGACCGCGAACTCCAGCAGTGGGGCGATCGCCGATACCACCAGCGTGGAATCCATCACTGACGTGATCGACGCCAAGTTGCGCTACCCGGGTTCGGCGATCATCGGCCTGCAGTTCGATGCCTCGCAGTTCCAGTCGATCCCCAATCGCTCCTTCGAATTGCAGGGGCGGATCCTGCGCGTGCCGAGCAACTACGACCCGCTCACCCGGGCCTACAGCGGCGTGTGGGACGGCACCTTCAAGTCGGCCTGGACCGACAACCCCGCCTGGATCTACTACGACCTGCTGCTGCACCAGCGTTATGGCCTGGGGCACCTGCTCAACGCCGCCCAGGTGGACAAGTGGGAGCTGTACCGCATCGGCCAGTACTGCGACCAGCCGGTGTCCGATGGCAAGGGCGGCACCGAGCCGCGCTTCACCTGCAACCTCTACCTCTCGGTACGCGCCGATGCGCTGAAGGTGCTGCAGGACCTGGCCACCACCTTCCGGGGCATGGCCTATTGGGGCGCGGGCTCGGTGATGGCGGTGGCCGACATGCCGGAAGACCCGGTGTACACCTACAGCAACGCCAACGTGATCGATGGCAAGTTCGTCTACGCAGGTTCTGCAAAAAAGACCCGCTACAGCGTGGCCCTGGTGAGCTGGAACGACCCGGCGGATTTCTACCGGCAGAAGGTGCAGTACGTCGACGATCCGGAAGGCATCGCCCGTTATGGCGTGCAGCAGACCGAGATCACCGCCACCGGCTGCACTTCCCAGGCCCAGGCCCAGCGCATCGGCAAATGGGCGCTGCTGACCAACCGCCTGGAAACCGAAAGCGTGAGTTTTTCCGTGGGCCTGGACGGCACCCTGGTGCGTCCGGGACAGGTCATCCGCGTGGCAGACAACGACCGTGCCGGGCGGCGCATCGGCGGGCGCCTGCGCTCGGCGACCCTGGACGCCCTGGTGCTGGATGCCGACGTCAAGGCCTACCCCGGCGATACCCTGACCCTGATCCTGCCCACCGGCAAGGCGATCTCCCGGGTGATCAAGTCCGTGGGTTACCCACTGACCTGGGACAGCACCGGCATCACTTGGGACAGCGGCGCGATCACCCTCGACACCACCGGCTTTCCCGCTGAAGTGCAGCGCGTGATGCTGGAGAAAAAGCTCGAGGAACTGCCACCGGTGCACTCGATGTGGGCCATCGACTCGCCGACCCTGGCGGTCCAGCAGTTTCGCGTGCTGTCGGTGGCCGAGGACTTCTCCGACTCGGCGATCAGGTACAGCATCAGCGCGGTCAAGCATGTCACCGGCAAGTTCGCGGCGATCGACAACGGCGCGCGGATCGACCAGCCACCGGTGACCGTGATCCCGCCGAGCGTGCAGAACCCGCCGAAGAACGTGCGGGTACGCAACGACCACTTCGTCGACCAGGGCAGTGCGGTCAGCGTCATGACCATTGACTGGGAACGTCCGGACAACGCCATCGCCTACGAGGTGCACTGGCGCAAGAACGATGGCGAATGGGTGTTCGCCGGGCGCACCGGGGGCAGCTCCTTCGACGTCAGCGGCATCTATGCCGGGCGCTACGTAGCCAAGGTCCGGGCGATCAACGCCCTGGACATCGGCTCGGTGTTCGCCACCTCGGTCGAGACCGTGCTCAACGGCAAGACCACGCCGCCGCCGATGGTGGCTTCCTTCAACGCCGAGTCGATCGTGTTCGGCATCAAGCTCAAGTGGAGCATCCCGGCCGGGCTGAGCACCGCCGACCTGCAACGGACCGAGATCTGGTACAGCCAGGGCAGCGACGTGGCCACCGCCACCAAGTTCGGCGACTACGCCTACCCGCAGACCGACCTGACCATCATGGGGTTGGCCGCTGGTGTGCGGTTCTTCTTCTGGGCGCGCCTAGTGGACAAGATCGGTAACCAGGGTGCTTTCCATGGGCCGATCAACGGACAGTCATCCTCGGATGCCGGGCCGATCCTCGAATACCTCAGCGACAAGATCAGCGAGACGCAACTGAGCCAGCACCTGCTGAAGAAGATCGAGTCCGGCGGCGGCGCCCAGGTCGAAGTCGAGACCATGAAGCGCGAGCTGGCGGCGATGTACTCGATCAAGACGCAACTGACGGTGGATAACAAACCCTATCTGGCGGGGATTGGTGTCGGGGTCGAAAACGATAAGGGCGTCATTACCAGCCAGGTATTGGTTGCGGCTAATCGGTTTGCGGTTGTCGATCCTAATACTGCCAAGGCGATATCCCCGTTTGTTATTCAGAATGGTAGTACCTATATAGACTCTGCATATATTGCTAAGGGTTCGATAACCACTGCTCACATTGGTGGGTATATCGAGTCTGATGATTATAAGGCAGGTAGTCGAGGTTGGCGTTTGGATAAGGCGGGGAACCTTGAATTTAATGGACCTATATCTGGTGGTGGTCATCTAAGTATAACTAATCGCTCAATCAAGGTTGTCGATTCTAATGATAGGCTTCGAGTGCATATAGGGGACTTGACAGCATGAGTTTCGGGTTTGCGATATATGACTCTGATCAGAAGCTCGTTAACACGATGACTGGTCAGTCTTTACGTGTGGTAGAGCGTTTTTCAGTCGGAAAAATTGAGGCTGGAGAAAAAAGCGTACCCGGTTATGGGCCACATAATGCGTACGTATACTCTATACCTAAAGGAGATCCTTCACAGGTTGGTGTCTCGGTATATCTCATGGATGGGAAAATAGTCTGGAGTTACGCTTGGTATTATCGACCAGCCTATATGTGCCCTAGCGAAATAGTTTTGGTGGTAAAAAAATGAACTATGGGATGATTATAAAAAATCCTGATGGAGATACTCTCGTAGACTCTAACTTTCTTAATTATTCTCTAGGTTCTTCAGGAGTAACGGACTGTGGGGTTGGCGTTACTCAAGTTTCATTCAAGGCTTCTATCAACTCGGCTAATCTACCTATCATTTGTGTTGCTCAGTGGTCAGGGGCAGGACTGATTGGGGGTATTACCGTTTTAGGTGCGCCTGGAGCTTGGACGGGAATTTCAGTCAGGGTAAGAGGCGCAGCAATCAAGTTGGATTGGCAAGTATATGCCACCGACTTGCCTCCTGGAGAACGATGGACACTTTCTGTCTTCAATGAAAAGGATAAATGTGTATTTGATGCTGGCCGGAGAATGCTCACGTTTTCAGGAGAAATATCCGGAGAAACATCTGGCTGGGTTAAAGCTGGTGGAAGCCCGTTTGTTAACGGTCGTGACGATTTATTTCACTATGGGACGTCGCCGGTTAAGAATGGTCAGTATGTTGCATTAGGCTTGCTGGCGTTCGCTTTTTTTGGGCTCACCAATAGTAACTTTGGTCCGGTTTCTGTGGTGACTGAAGTGGGTTTTGGGTGGGAGTCTGCAGGCAGGCCTTTACTTTTTTTAGAGTCGTTTATGGATGCTCCGGCAGGGACGTTTCCCTACGGAATCCCAGGGGCCGTATTCTTTGACTTACCTTCGATGCCGATTCTAAATATTTGAATTTTATATGCTTTATTGAAATCTCAGGTCTGATGAATATCAGTTGAAAAAACTTTGTGTCGAGGGTGGATCCCTGCTTTTTTTAGATTGGTGTTATTTCGGCTCCAATGTATTGGGCGTCGTGGAATTATGTAAAGGGCTTTGTAGACGTTCTTTTTTGCGGGGCTTGGCTCTCCACATAGCGCAGGGATATCCATTTGGAACATAAATGATTTATGGGGCTTTAATAGTTATTAGGAAACCTGATGAATATTACCGCTGTTGCCAAACAGCTGCGTAATCAATGTCCGAGTATTGCCGAACATGTGATAGCAGGTCCGGTACCTGCAGCAGCTGCCATATCCTCCCTCGTAGTTGCTTACATTCTGCCTGTAGCGGACCTCGCCACCCCCTCCACCGCACAAAACACCTTCCACCAAACCATCCGCGACCGCTTCGAAGTCGCCTTGCTCCTCGATGCCACCAACCCGCAACAGGCCCTGGACCAGCTCCATGACCTGCGGGCCGAGGTCTGGCGCGCGTTGGTGGGTTTCAAGCCTGGGGCCGAGTACAGCCCGATCCAGTACGAGGGCGGTGAGCTGGTGCCTGTAGGCAACGAGCGGTTGCTCTATCGCCTGCGCTTCTTCGCCGAGTTCCAGTTGGGGCGCAATCGTTCCGGGCAGCCGGCGGAAACCTGGCATGAGCGTGAACTCGACGGCTTGCCGTCCTTTACCGGGGTCACGGTGCGGGTCGATGCCATCGATCCGGCGGACCCCAATTTGAAAAGCCCGGGTCCCGATGGGCGCCTGGAGCTGACTTTCTCAGGAGAGCTGAAGCAATGAGCAAACGCATCACTGTGCTGCCGGCCGCTGGCCGTGCCGTACCCGATCCGGAAGCAGGCGACCTGCTGCCGGCCGCCGGCCGTGAAGTCACGGACAACGCCTGGTGGCGTCGCCGTTTGGCCGATGGCGATATCACCATCAACGCCGTGCAAGCGGCACAACCGAAGGGAGCCCAATAATGGCGATCGGATTCAGCAATATCCCCGCGGACATTCGTGTTCCGCTGTTCTATGCCGAGATGGATAACTCGGCGGCCAATAGCGCTTCGTCGGCCATGCGCCGCCTGATCGTCGCCCAGGTCAACGACAACGTGCCCGCCAGCGACGTGGGCAAGCTGGTGCTGGTGTCCAGCGTGGCCTTGGCCAAGAGCATCGGCGGCCAGGGTTCGATGCTGGCCTCCATGTACGAGACCTTCCGCAAGACCGACCCGGTCGGCGAGATCTGGTGCCTGCCGTTGCACAACAGCGAAGGCAGCGTGGCCAAGGGCACTTTGACCCTGACCGGCAGCGCCACCGAGAGCGGCGTGCTCAACCTCTATGTGGGCGGCGTGCGGGTCCAGGCCGCCATCGTCAAGGGCGCCACCGCGGCCCAGGCGGCCACCGCCCTGGTGCAGAAGATCAACACCTCGGCCGACCTGCCGCTGAGCGCCAGCGCCGCCGAAGGCGTGGTGACCCTGAACGCCAAATGGACCGGCGACAGCGGCAACGACATCAGCCTGCAGCTCAATCGCCTGGGCAAGAGCAACGGCGAGAGCACCCCGGAAGGCCTGGCGATCGTCATCGGCAAGATGGCCGGTGGTGCCGGCGTGCCTGACCAGGTAGCCGCGGTCGCCGCCCTGGGCGACGAGCCGTTCGAGTTCATCTGCATGCCCTGGACCGACGTCGCCAGCCTCAACACCTGGCAAGCGGTCATGGATGACAGCGTGGGTCGCTGGTCCTGGGCCAAGCAGCTGTTCGGCCATGTCTACACCGCCAAGCGCGGCACCGTGGGCACCCTGGTCGCCGCCGGGCAGGCGCGCAACGACCAGCACATGACCATCCAGGCCCTGGAACCGGGCGTTCCGCAACCGGCCTGGGTCCAGGCTGCGGCACTGGCCGCGCGCACCGCGGTGTTCATCTCCGCCGATGCCAGCCGTCCGACCCAGAGCGGCAGCCTGCCGGGCCTGGACCCGGCCGCGGCCAGCGAGCGTTTCACCCTGACCGAGCGCCAGTCGCTGCTCAACTACGGCATCGCCACCGCCTACTACGAAGGTGGCTACGTGCGCATCCAGCGTTCGATCACCACCTACCAGAAGAACGCGTTCGGCCAGGCGGACAACTCCTACTTGGACAGCGAGACCCTGCACCAGTCGGCCTACATCGTGCGCCGCCTGCAAGGCGTGATCACCAGCAAGTACGGGCGCCACAAGCTGGCCGCCGACGGCACCCGCTTCGGCGCCGGCCAGCCGATCGTCACCCCGAGCACCATTCGCGGCGAGCTGATCGCCCAGTACGCCAAGCTGGAGCTGGAAGGCCATGTGGAAAACGCCGAGCTGTTCGCCGAGCACCTGGTGGTGGAACGCGATGCCCGGGACCCGAGCCGGATCAACGTGCTGTTCCCGCCGGACTACATCAACGGCCTGCGAGTGTTCGCGCTGCTCAACCAGTTCCGCCTGCAGTACGACAACGTCGCCTGAACGCACGTTCGACTGTGAATCCAGCCCACCTTGCGTGGGCTTTTTATTGAAGGGAGAAACACCATGGGTCAAGTGATTGCGGGCACCTGCTACGTCAAGGTCGACGGTGCTCAACTGACGATCAACGGCGGCTGCGAGGCGCCGCTGATGTCCACCAAGCGTGAAACCGTCGTGCCGGGTTTCTACAAGGAAGTCGAGGTCACGCCGACGTTCAAGGTCACGGCGCTGCACACCCCGGACTTCCCGCTCAAGCAGCTGGTGGCCGGCACCGACATGACCGTCACCTGCGAATTCAACAACGGCAAAGTCTTCGTCCTGGCCGGCGCCTACCTGGTGGACGAGCCGGTATCCAAGGGCGACGACGCCAGCATCGCGCTGGTGTTCAACGGCGTGAAGGGGACCTGGCAATGACTCAAGTCGTGAAGCTGCAAGTGGCCATCGAGGCCCACGGCGAATCGCTCGACGAACTGACCCTGCGCCGCCCGACGGTGCAGGAGGTACGCAGCATCAAGGCGCTGCCGTACCGGATCGACAAGAGCGAGGAAGTGAGCCTGGACATGGATGTCGCGGCCAAGTACATCGCGGTCTGCGCCGGTATCCCACCGTCTTCGGTGAACCAGCTGGACCTGGCCGACCTCAACGGCCTGAGCTGGGCGGTCGCGAGTTTTTTCATGAGTGCGGCGTCGCAGCCATCGGCGACCTGATCGCGGCCGCCTATGACCTGGCCTGGTTCTGGAAGGTTGACCCCGAACAGATGATGGCCAGGCCACTGGATGTGCTCCGTGAATCACTGGAGCACGCGCAACGGATCAATGCGATGCAGCAGGTGCAGTGATGGCGAACATTCAACAAAGCATGAGCCTGACGAACATCCAGACCACGGTGCACATGTCCGTGGTGGTGCTCGGCGCGCAGAAGCTCGAAGCCCAGATGTCGGGGATCCGCGCCAGGGTCGGCGCCTTCAAGAAGAGCATCGAGGACAGCGGCCTCGGCTCCCTGGACCTGGGCGGCTTCATCAAGGGCGGCGGTCTGCTGGAACCGTTCATCCATGGCATCAAGCAGGCGATCAAGGCCGAGGACGACCTGCAAGCCAGCAGCCAGCAGCTCACCGGCCTCAAGGCCCCCGAAGTCCCGCTGGGGGAAACCTCGGCCCACCTCAAGCAGTTCGACGACGCACTGCAAGGGGTGTCGCTGAAGATGGGCCAGGCGCTGCTGCCGGCGGTCAACCAGCTGATCACCGGGCTAACGCCGCTGATCAGCAGTGTCGGTGCCTTCGTTGCCGACAACCCGGCCCTAGTGGAAGGCTTGGCCGCAGCGGCCGTGGCCTTCACCGTGGTCACCACCGGGGCCATGGGCCTGGCGGCGGTGGTCGGCCTGCTGGCCTCGCCGGTGGGTATCGTGGCGGCGGCGATCGCCGTGGCCGCCGGCTTGATCGTGGCCTACTGGGAGCCGATCTCGGGGTTCTTCAGCGGGATCTGGAACAGCATGCAGGCGGCCGTAGACACGGCCTTCGCCACCTTCGAGCGGCTGTTCGGCTGGAACCCGCTGCAAGCGCTGGCCGGTGCCTGGGGCGCGATCTCGGGGTTCTTCTCCGGGCTCTGGACCTCGGTGGTCGGCGAAGCGACCGGGGCCTGGGCGCCGCTCAGTGAGTTCTTCAGTGGCTTGTGGCAGGGCATCCAGGCCCTGGCGCTGCCGCTGCTGGATGTCTTCAAGACCCTGTTTTCCTGGAGCCCGCTGGGGCTGGTGATCGATAACTGGCAGCCATTGACCGGGTTGTTCTCGGCGCTGTGGGAGCTGTTGCGGGCACTGTCGGTGCCGGTCATGAGCTTCTTCAAGACCTTGTTCGACTGGTCGCCCCTGGGCCTGGTGATCAATCACTGGCAGCCACTGCTGGGCTTCTTCGGGCAATGCTGGGATGGTTTGCGGGCCCTGGCTGAGCCGGTGCTGGGGTTCTTCAAGACCCTGTTCGACTGGTCGCCCTTGGGGCTGGTGATCAATCACTGGCAGCCACTGCTGGGCTTCTTCGGGCAGTGCTGGGATGGCCTGCGGGCCCAGGCGGAACCGGTGCTGGGGTTCTTCAAGACCCTGTTCGACTGGTCGCCCCTGGGGCTGGTGATCAATAACTGGCAACCCCTGATGGGCTTCTTTTCGGCCACCTGGGACCAGCTGCTGGCACTGAGCGCGCCGGTGGGCGAGTTCTTCCGGGCGTTGTTCGACTGGTCGCCAATGCCGTTGATCAATGCGGCCTGGGAGCCCGTGGCCGGATTCTTCAGCGGTTTGTGGGATTCGTTGCTGGCGATCACGGCGCCGGTCCAGGGGTTCTTCCAGGAGCTGTTCAACTGGTCGCCCATGGACATGGTCACGGCCAACTGGCAGCCGATCGCGGACTGGTTCTCGGCGTTCTGGGACAAGCTCCAGGGCACCCTGGGCGGCATCCGGGAAATGCTCGGCGGCAGCTTCGGCGGCTTCATCGCCAAGATCACCGGCAAGGTCGAAGGCCTGACCGACGCGCAGCAGCGGACCAACGCCGAAGGCAAGGGCCAGCTGGCCCCGGCGTTCTTCGGCGCCGAGGCCTCGCCGGCAGCGCGCAACCTGAACCAGGGCTCCGGCGCGTTGGTGCAGCAGAGTGCGGCCAACAACCGCACGCAGCTCGAAGGCGGCCTGACGGTGCGCTTCGAAAACGCCCCGGCGGGCATGCGCACCAGCCAGCCGCAGACAAACCAGCCCGGCCTGGCGGTGACTCCGCGCATCGGCTATCGCTCACTTTCCCTAGGAGGTTCCAATGAGCTGGCGTGATCGGTTGTTGCCGGCGTCGTTTCGCGGCGTCGGTTTCTGGGTCGACCAGGCCAAGACCCCGGTCGGCCAGAAGGGCCAGTTGCATGAGTACCCCCAGCGCAACCAGCCCTTCTACGAAGGACTCGGCCAGCAGGCCAAGGTCCACGACCTGACGGCCTTCATCGTGGGCGAGAACTGCCTGGAGCAGCGCGACCAGTTGCTCCAGGCGCTGGAGCAGGGGGCCGGGGAACTGGTGCACCCCTGGCTGGGGCGGATGCAGGTCAAGGTCGGCGAGTGCGAAATGACCCATACCCGCCAGGACGGCGGCCTGGTGACGTTCGCCCTCAAGTTCCATCCCGACCAGCCGCTGCTGTTCCCCACGGCGGTGGTCAACTCCCGCGAGCAGTTGCTGGTGGCCGCCGACAGCCTGCTGGGATCGGCAGTACGGCGCTTCGAGGAGGTCATCAGCCTGATCAAGGCCGCACGGATCGCGGTCAAGGAACTGCGTGACTGCCTCAAGGATGTCTACGCCGTGATCGAGCACGAGTTCAAGGAACTGATCGACACCTACAAGGACCTGCGCCAACTGGTGCTGGCGCTCAAGGAATTGCCCCGGGAGGTCAGCGCCGAGTTCAAGGGCTTGCTCAAGGACATCCGCGAGCTCAAGGATTTCGCCCGCGAAGGCTATCGCGGGGTACTGGCCAATGCCTCGCAGCAGGTCGAGGCGGCGAAGAAGATCGACACGCCCAAGCTCACCACCGGCAAGGATACGGTGGCCGCGGCCCAGGCCATGGCCAACCTGGTGCAGGACATGCTGCTGGTGAAGCTCGGCTACAAGGTCGCGCAGATGCCAGCGGCGGCGCCGGTGGTCAAGCTCAACTCCACGCCTTCGGTGGCCCAGCAGGCGGTCCAGCCGGTACGCCGCCTGGATGTGCCGGTGGCCGAGGATGTGCTGAGCCTGCGCGATGCCCTCAACGAGGTGATCTGGCAGGCCGCGCTCAAGGCCGATGCCCTGCATTACCAGGCGCTCAACAGCCTGCGCCAACAGCTGTTCGGCCATCTCACGGCGGTGTCGTCCACCGGGGTGCGGCTGCTGACCCTGTCGCCCAAGCAGAGTCTGCCGGCCCTGGTGGTGGCCTACCAGCGGTTTGGCGACGCCACTCGGGTGGGCGAGGTGAGCCAGCGCAACAAGGCGGTGCATCCGGGCTTCTTGCCGCCGGCCGACCTGAAAATCGCCGAGGTGTAGGCCATGAACCCAGCACAAGATGCCGTCACCCTGACCGTTGACGGCCTGGACTACGGCGGCTGGAAAAGCGTCGAGATCAGTGCGGACCTGGAGCGCCAGTTCCGCAGCTTCAGCCTCAACATCACCTGGCAGTGGCCGGGGCAACTGGAGGTCAAGCCGATCAAGCCCGGCTCGCGCTGCCAGGTGCGCATCGGCAGCGACCTGGTGCTCACCGGCTACGTGTACAAGGCGCCGGTCAGCTATGACGCGCACCAGGTCAGCCTGAGTATCGAAGGCAGCTCGCTGACCCAGGACCTGGCCGACTGCGCGGCCATCAACCGCCCGAGCCAGTGGCAGGAGCAGAGCCTGTTGAGCATCGTCCAGGCCCTGGCGGGCGCCTATGGCGTGGGCGTGGTCAGCGAGATCCCGCAGACCGCCAAGCTCGGCAAGCACAGCATCGTGCCCGGGGAGACGGTGTTCCAGTCCATCGACCGGTTGCTGACCCTGTACCGGGTGTTCTCCACCGACGATGCCGAGGGCCGGGTGCTGCTGGCCAAGCCTGGCAGCAGCGGGCGGGCCAGCGATGCTCTGGAGCTGGGCAAGAACATCCTGTCGGCCAATGCGCCGATGGATTTCAGCCAGGTGTTCTCCGAGTACCGGGTCATCGGCCAGCACAAGGGTAGCGACCAGAAAAGCGGTGCTGCGGTCGCCGAGGTTTCGGGCCAGGCCCGGGACCCGAGCATGGCGCGCAAGCGGGTCACGGTGATCAGCGAAAGCGCGCAGCTGACCGCTGAACTGGCCCAGCAACGGGCCGACTGGGAGAGCGCCACCCGCATGGGCAAGGCGCTGACCACCACTTACCGGGTCCAGGGCTGGCGCCAGGGCAACGGCGACCTGTGGCGGCACAACACCCTGGTGCGGGTGATCGACAAGGTCCTGGGCTTCGACCAGGACATGCTGATCTCCAAGGTCACCTATTCGCTCTCCGAACAGGGTTCGATCACCACCTTGCAAGTGGCGCCGCCACACACCTTCGACGCCAACCCCGTCCCCGCGAAAACCTGAGCCGCCCCTGGCGGCGTACAGGCCACCGGGACCCGCCATCGCCTGCCCGATGCGTCGGGTCGGGCCAGCCAAGGAATCCACCATGAGCCTACTGACACGCCTGTTGGCGCGCGGCACCGTCGTGCTCGCCAACTCGGCCAACAAACTGCAATCGCTCCAGATGCGCCTGACCGCCGGCGAGGTGAATGACGACATGGAGCATTTCGAGCCCTACGGTTTCACCAGCAACCCGCTGGCCGGGGCCGAAGGCATCGCGACCTTCCTCGGTGGCGACCGCTCCCACGCCGTGGTGCTGGTGGTCGCCGACCGCCGCTATCGCCTCCAGGCCCTGGCGCCCGGCGAGGTGGCGATCTACACCGACGAAGGCGACAAGGTGCACTTCAAGCGTGGCCGGGTGATCGATATCCAGACCGACACCCTGAACATCCGCGCCGCCACGGCGGTGAACATCGATACGCCGACCCTGACCCAGACCGGCAAGATCGTTTCCCAGGGCGACCAGGTGGCTGGTGGCATCAGCCAGATCCGCCATCAGCATGCCGGCGTGCAGCCAGGCCCCGGCCAGACTGGCGTGCCAGTGGGAGGCGCGTGATGTTCCTCAGCCACGACCTCAAGACCGCGCTGACCCGCGCGGTGCTGATCAGCCTCTACACCTGGCGCCGCGCCGCCGACGATGACGTGCTCGACGATGACGAGCGCTTCGGCTGGTGGGGCGACAGTTTTCCCACGGTGGCCGACGACCGCATCGGCTCGCGGCTGTGGTTGCTGCGCCGGGTCAAGCTGACCCGCCAGACCCAGCTCGATGCCGAGTTCTACGCCCGCGAAGCCCTGCAATGGCTGATCGACGATGGCCATTGCAGTGCCGTCGAAATCTCCAGCGAACGCCTCGACGCCCAACGCCTGAACCTGCGCACGGTGCTGGTGCTGGCCGGTGGCGAGCGCCTGGACATCAATCCCGAACACAGTTGGCAGGTGACCTATGCCGTTTGAAACGCCTTCGCTGCCGGTGCTGATCAAGCGCACCCAAAGCGACCTGGCCAGCGATTCGCTGCGCCAGTCCGATGCTCAAGTCCTGGCCCGAACCCTCAGCGGCGCCGCCTTTGGCCTGTATGGCTACCTGGATTGGATCGCCGAGCAGATCCTGCCGGACAAGGCCGATGAATCGACCCTGGAACGGATCGCCGCACTGCGCCTGAACCAGCCGCGCAAGGCCGCCCAGGCGGCCAGCGGCAACGTCAGCTTCATGGCTTCGGCCGGAGCGGTGCTGGATGTCGATACGCTGCTGCAGTCCAGCGATGGCCGCAGCTACAAGGTGACCGTCGCGCGGACCACCAGCAGCGGCCTGAACAGCACTAGCATCGCCGCCCTGGATGCCGGTTCCCTGGGCAATGCCGAGGCCGGCCTGGGCCTGATCCCGGTGCAGCCGATCCAGGGCATCAGCGGCAGCTTCACGGTGCTGGCGCCAGGGCTGGTGGGCGGCGTCGCACGGGAAAGCCTGGAGTCGCTGCGCTCGCGGGTGATCCGTTCGTACCGGGTCATTCCCCACGGCGGCTCGGCCCAGGACTACGAGACCTGGGCGCTGGAATGCCCCGGGGTGACCCGCGCCTGGTGCCGTGGCAGCTACCTTGGACCGGGCACGGTGGGCCTGTTCGTGATGCGTGACGACGATCTGCACCCGGTGCCGGATGCCGCGCAACTGGCTGAGGTGCAGGCGCATATCGAGCCGTTGCGGCCAGTGACCGCCGAGGTCCACGTGCTGGCCCCGGTACAGCAGCCGGTGACTTACCGCCTGCGCCTGAGCCCGGACACCAGCGCCGTGCGCGCAGCGGTGGAAGCCCAGTTGCGCGATCTGCACCACCGTGAAGCCGGCCTCGGCGAAACCCTGCTGCTGACCCATATCGCCGAAGCCATCAGCAGCGCTACCGGCGAAAACGACCACAAGCTGATGGCGCCTTCCGCCGACGTCCCGGCGGCCAACAACCAGCTGCTGACCTTTGGAGGTTGCGTATGGCTGGAATGAGAAGCGCGGCCCAGTACCAGGAGCAACTGCGCAGCTTGCTGCCCAGCGGCCCGGCCTGGGACCCGGAGCAAGTGCCGGAACTGGAGCAGGTGCTCGAAGGCATCGCCCGGGAACTGGCGCGCCTGGATGCCCGGGCCGCCGACCTGCTCAACGAGATGGACCCGGCCGGGGTCAGCGAGCTGGTGCCGGACTGGGAGCGGGTGATGGAGTTGCCCGACCCCTGCCTGGGGGCCATGCCGCTGTTCGACGACCGCCGCCTGGCGGTGCGCCGACGCTTGCTGGCAGTGGGCAGCCAGGCGCTGAGCTACTACGTGGAAATCGCCCGTAGCCAGGGTTACCCGAACGCCACCATTACCGAGCTGGAGGCACCCCGCATGGGCCGCGCCCGCTTCGGTTCGGCGCACTTCGGCACTTGGCAGGCGCAGTTCATGTGGACGCTCAACACCGGTGGCCGGCTGCTGCTCGGTCGGCGCTACGGCGCCAGCTACTGGGGCGAACGCTTTGGCATGAACCCGGGATCGGCCCTGGAGTGCCTGATCCACCGCAGCGCCCCGGCCCATACCCGGGTGCATATCAATTACGACTAGAGGGCAGGTAATGGACTTTCCCAGAAGCGTACCCAGTGCGGGCTTGGTCAACGGCCGGTTCGCCGATGAAAACCCGCTGACCGGAACCCCCGGTTCACTGATCACCGCCGCCTGGGGCAATGGCGTGACCGAGGAGTTGCTGAATGTGATTCGTGCGGCGGGCATCACGCCAGCCGAAAGCGAATCGGACCAGTTGCTCAAGGCCTTGAAGAGCGTGCTGGCCCAGGATGCCCAGCCCCTCGCGGCGTTGGCGTTTCCCACCGTGGCCAGCGCCGATGGGCGTATCGCGGTGACGCCGGGTACGGCTGCGGCGGGCGGCACGGTCATGGTGCCCGGCGGGGTACTGGTCAGCCTCGGCGAAGAAGCCCTGGTGGGCATCACCGCCCGCCCGCGGGCGCTGTACAGCGTGCCCTGGATGTCCCCCGACCTGGAGATCAACAGCACCTATTTCTTGCGCATGCAGGTCATGGGCGGGGCGCTGGGTTGCTACCTGCAAAAGGGTACCGACAACGATGCCGTTCCCCCTGCACTCAAGGGCGCCGCCGGCGCCTCTGGAGGCGGTTTCGACTCCACCTGTATCGACATGCTGGTGGCCAAGGTGGTTACCGCTGGTGCCGGGACCTTGCCCAAGCTGACCTTGTTGGCCAACAAGGCGCGGCTGGAAGCCGTGGGGGTCTGGTCCGGGGCTCGCGGCAGTTACTCGCTGCCCCTGAACTGGGCCAGGAAACCTCGCGCCTATATTTCCGGGCTGTTGGACTACGACGGTAACGTCAAGACCGACTACGGCGTAGTCGCGGAAGACACGGGCGGTGGCCTTGGTTCGGTCACATCGGCCATGCCCGCTGGGGGCTTCAGCGATCGCTACATGGGGCGCGTACTGATCATTGCCTGGGCACAGAACCTGAGTGCCGAGGGCCTAATCAACGTCCGCGTCAGATGGGAGGCCTAGGGATGAAAGCCATTATCGAACAGGGCGTGGTGACGGCCCTGGTGAGCGGCGATATCGACGGTGGTGTCGAGCTGCCGCCAGGTCTTGCGGTGACCGTCGGCTGGCTCTACCAGGACGAGGTGTTCAGCCCGGCTGCCGACAGCCTTGCCGCCGAACCACAGCCGCCGCAGTTGCAGGCCGAGCGTGACTGGCGCCGCACAACGCTGGCCGGGACCGACTGGCTGGTGGCTCGCCATCGCGATGAGCTCGACGTCGGCGCCTCGGCGTCTCTGGGCCGCAAGCAGTTCGCCAAGCTGCTTGCCTATCGCCAGGCCCTGCGGGACTGGCCGGCCTCGGCCAGCGAACCGCAAACCCAAGCGCGACCCGAGCCGCCCAAGTGGCTGGCGAAGTTGCCCCACTGACAGGACATGAACCATGGATTACCCGAAAAGCGTACCCAGTGCGGGCTTGGTTAATGGCCGCTTCGTCGATGAAAACCCGCTGACCGGCTCGCCGGGATCGCTGATTCCCGCCGACTGGGGCAATGGCGTTACCCAGGAGATCCTCAACGTCATCAAGGCGGCCGGCCTGGTGCCGGATGAACGCAAGACTGACCAGCTGACCCAGGCCATTGGCGAGTTGCTCGACTTCAAGCGCTTGAAGAACACCCCCACCACCCTGGGCGGCTACGGCATCACCGATGCCAGCGGCCGCCTGCTGGCGGTGAAGCAGTTCGAAACGCTGGGCATCACCCTGTATCGACCCGACCCCAGGGCCAAGCGCATTCGTGTACGCCTGGTGGGCGCCGGTGGTTCGGGCGGTGGCTGCCAGCCGGTGCCCGCAGGTAGTTTCACCGTGGGCGGCGGCGGTGGTTCTGGCGCCTATGCCGAGGGCTTGTTCGATGTGACCTCACAGATGCTGGCGGGGGTGCCCATTACCCTAGGTGCCGGTGGCGAGGCGCGTGCAGTCGCGGGCACCACGGGAGGCAGTAGTTCCTTTGGTAGCCACATGAGCGCAACCGGAGGTCAGGGTGGGCAGGTGCTTACCTTAGCCTCGACCACTATTAACTTTGTACATGGGGGTATGGGGGGCAGTTCTGTAACTGGCGGCAATCTTGTCAGCGCTCGAGGTACGCAGGGTGGATATGCCATGAGCAATCCGAACTGGGGAACAGCGGCAGGTTTTGGTGGGGCTAGTCCGTTCGACGGTGGCGCTCCCCTTACGGGTCTTAATACTCCGGGGTTTGCAGGAAGTCGCGGTTCGGGTGGTGGTGGTAGTTGCTCGTCTAACACCACTGCCGCCTGCTTGAGCGGTGCCGGTGGCAATGGCTTTTGTGAAATCTGGGAGTACGCGTGATGGCCCGTTATGCCCGTGTAGAAGGGGGCGTGGTGGTCGAGTTGATCGAGACCGGCGACTACGCCATCACTGATTTGTTCGCCCCGCAGTTCCTCGCGTCCATCCACCCTGTGCCCCCGGGGCGCGAAGTGCAGGTGGGCATGGAGTTGCAGGCCAGCCCAGTGCCGGCTTCGGCGGCTGAGGCAACCGAGCCGGTGGTTGAGCCATTGCTGACACTGCCAGGCGAAAAGCTGGAAACCATGGCCCGCGCCCACGTGGCCGAGGTGGTGGCCCAGGGCGCGGAAGCCCGTGAACGCCAATGGCGCAGCGACAGCCTGGAGGGCAGCCAGTGGCTGGCCGCCCGGCACCGCGATGAACAGGACCTGGGCCGCGGCACCAGCCTTAGCGCGCAGCAGTACCTGCAGTTGCTGGAGTATCGCCAGGCCTTGCGTGAATGGCCCGACGCCCAGGGTTTTCCGGCCGTGGCCGCGCGCCCGCAAGCCCCTGACTGGCTGCCTGCCCCATGAACGGCTCGAAGCCTCGAGCCACTTTTTAATCATCCCAAGACGCTTGCCCACCACCTCGGGGCCGCCCCGGCCTCGCCGCTCATCGAGCCGAGCTGCAATGGGGCGCTCAGGGGGCAAGCGTCGTATCAGGACATCACACGTGGACTATCCAAAAAGCGTACCCAGCTCCGGGCTGGTCAATGGCCGGTTCATCGATGAAAACCCGGTTGCCGGCACTCCGGGATCATTGATCCCGGCCAGTTGGGGCAACGCGATCACCGATGAAATCCTCAACGTGCTTTCGGCGGCGGGCATCGCTCCGCTGGAAGGCAGCAACAACCAGTTGATCACGGCGCTGCGCAGCGGCGCGCTGTTCCAGACCAAACCGCAGTTCGACAACGGCAAGTCGGCGGCCACCACCGAGTTCGTGCAACGGGCCCTGGGCTCGCTGCGCGATGTGGCGGTGTACAACGCGGCCACCACCCTGACCGCCGCCGACATCGGTCGTTGCGTGCGCTTCGGTTATGGCGGCTACAGCATCACCTTGCCCGCGGCCGGGCCGGCCATCGCCAACGGTAGCGCCCTGTACCTGATGAACACCGGTACCGGGGCCATGACTGTGGTGGTCAATGGTGGCGACAAGATCGCCGTCGGCAATGGCTACCTGAGCAGCTTCGAGTTCGGCGTGGGCGATTCGGTGGTGCTGGTCAAACACCTCAATGGCGAGTGGACGGCATTGCTGGGCAGCGTACCGATGCGCCATATGCCGGGTTTTGCCTGCCTGATGGACGGCACGGGTTACCAGAAGTTGCCCAGTGGCCTGATCGTCCAGTGGATTGCCGGTGGCTCCGACAGCAACGGCAACATGATCGTCTCGCTGCCTATCCAGTTTCCCAACGCAGTGCTGGGAGGTATTGCCAACGAACTCAATCCCTTGGGCTGGGGAGCCACAGGCCGGACCACGGTCTGGGCCTTCGACCTGTCCAGCAGCAACAAGGCAGTGGTGGTGGCCAAGGCCCGGGACATCATCGGCAACAACGCACCGGTGCCCAATCCTCTTGGCGGCCGCATCCTGGTTTGGGGGTATTGAATGAGCAAGTATTTTCTAGCGAAGACCTTGGGTTTCCTGTGCTCCGACGAGCATGAACCGGCGCTGCTGGAGCAGGCGGTGAAGATCACCGACCTGGAATACCAGAAGCTGTTCGAAGGCCAGGGCCAGGGCAAGGCCATCGCCGCCGACGAGCTGGGTCGACCGATCCTGGTGGAGCGCCCGGGCCCCGCCCCCGAGACCCAGGCGCTGATCGAGCGAACCTGGCGCGACGGGCAGTTGCAACAGACCGACGGCGTGGTGGCACGCCATCGCGATGAGCTGGATGCCGGTGGCGGTACCACCTTGTCGGCGGCCCAGTTCCAGAGCCTGCAGGACTACCGGCGACTGTTGCGCCAGTGGCCGGCCCAGGACGAGTTCCCCGCTAGCGACAAGCGTCCTGTGCAAGCAGTGCCGGAACCCACCGCGGCTCCCGCGGTGAAGCGCACCCGGGCCAGGAAGCCCGCGCAACCGGTCCCGGACGCATCGTCCTGATGCGGCACTGATATTCATCTTCAGCGTGAACTGTCCTGATCGAGCGCTGCCTTGGGTGGCGAAACTGCGCTCGTCAGTCGAGACGCCAGAAATGGCAGGAGTGAAACAATGGATTATCCAAGGAGCGTACCCAGCGTTGGCCTGGTCAACGGCAGGTTCGTGGATGAGGACGCCGTGGCGGGAACGCCCGGCTCGCTGATTTCCGCGAACTGGGGCAACTCGGTGACCGAAGAGTTGCTGAACGTTATCCGGGCCTCGGGTACCACACCGGTCGAAGGGGTGAATAACCAGCTGCTGACGGCCTTGCGTGGCAAGGGCGCTTTCGATACGGCGCCGAAGTTCGATGCGAGTAGCAAGGTCGCGACCACCGAGTTCGTGCAACGGGCCCTGGGCAGCTATGCAGGGCAAGACAACTATGATCGCGACGTGGCCCTGGCCCCTGGTGATGTCGGCAAGCTGATCGCCCTGACGGCCCCGGTGACCGTGACCTTGCCCGAGTGGGCGGCGGTGGCGCCCGGTGGCCTGGTCACGGTGTTTGGCTGGGGCGGGGCATTCAAGGTGCAAAGCTTCCAAGGGGATAGCCTGTCTGCGGTCGCGGTGGCTGCGGGTGGTTCCATGGTTTTCACCTCGGGTACCCGGGCGGTGTTCCGGCGCAACCTGTATGACCATGGCTGGACCCTGGACGACGGCGATGCCGCGCTGAAGTATTCGCCCATGTTCAGCGCTTCGTATGGTGCTTCGGGCTTTCAACGACATCCGAGCGGCATCATCGATCAATGGGGGATTTGCACCAGCAACGAATCCGGTGATGCCTACGTCACCTTTCCGGTTGCCTTTCCAAATGGCGTGCGCTCCATTGTGGCCAACCATGCAGGCACCGGTGCAGCCATGGTGATTGCGGTTTGGAACAAGGTGACCAACCAAGGTTGCCAACTGAGGGTTTTCAACCACTTGGGGAACAGCTCGCAGTGGCTCATCTATTACCGAGTGGTGGGGTACTGAATGAACAACTCGACGATCTTTTTCAGCCCAAGCACCTGTGGTGCCTACCTCCCGGCGATCCATGGCAGCGACATGCCGGACGACGTGGTCGAAGTGCCCGAACGCTACTGGCATTCGCTGTTGAGCGAGCTGGCCCTGAGCCCGAAGAGAATGGCCGCCAGGGAAGATGGTTACCCGGTGCTGGTGGACTTGCCGGCCCCCGATGCGCAGTGGCTACAGGAGAACGAGCGTAGCTGGCGCGACGCGCAGTTGCTGCAAACCGATGGGGTGGTAGCCAGGCACCGTGACCAGATAGAGGCGGGTGTCGAAACGACCCTGTCAGCTAGTGAGTTCGCCAGCGTGCAGCAGTATCGCCAGCAATTGCGCGACTGGCCTGTCCAGCAAGTGTTTCCGCAGCAGGCGCTGCGCCCGCAACTGACGGTTGGCGAATCGATTTCGACCGAGTCCAGGACCTCGTCCAACCCACTGCTCGCGCTGTTTCGAGGAAAGAACAAATGAAAGGAATCCCTTATGCCGATCACTGAAGAGCAGTTGCTCAAGATCATGCCGAACGCCCGCCGCCAAGCGGGCGTTTTCGTATCCCCGCTCAACGCTGCCATGGCGCGCCGGCAGATCGACACGCCCAAGCGCCAGGCGGCGTTCCTGGCGCAGATCGGCCATGAGTCCGGGCAGTTGCAATACGTGCGCGAGCTGGGCAGCGACCAGTACCTGAGCAAGTACGACACCGGCACCCTGGCCGCGCGGCTGGGCAATACCCCCGAGGCCGATGGCGACGGCCAGCGCTATCGCGGGCGTGGGCTGATCCAGGTCACCGGGCGCAGCAACTATCGCCAGTGCAGCCTCGGGCTGTTCGGTGACGAACGCCTGCTGGAGTTGCCCGAGCTGCTGGAACAGGCGCAATGGGCCGCCGAATCGGCGGCCTGGTTCTGGGAACGGGCGGGGCTCAATGCCCTGGCCGATCGTGACGAATTCAACGCCATCACCCGGCTCATCAATGGCGGCCTGAACGGCCTGGAAGATCGTCGCCAGCTCTGGGGCCGGGCGCGCTCGGCAATGGGCCTGCCGGCAGCCTGAGGCCGCAGGCCTGCGCCAAGGAGAATCAGCATGAACATTCGTAGTTGGCTGGCCGTGGCGATCATGGCCGGGTTGCTCTATGCCCTGGGCTACGTGACCGGGGCCGGCAGTGAGCGCAGCAGGAACCACGTGCTCGATGAGGCCCGCCTGCGCCAGTCCTTCGAGCAGGGCCAGGCCCTGGGCACGGTCAAGGAGAAAGTGGTGGTCGAGTACGTCGACCGCATCGTCAAGGTCTACCAAGCGGGCGCGACCATTACCAAGGAGATCCCCATCTATGTTTCCCAAGCCGCTGATAGCGCTTGCGTGGTGCCTGGCGGTTTTGTCCGGGTGCACGACGCCGGCGCCGCCAACCTGCCCGTGGCCGCAGGCCCCCGCGACACTGATGGCGCCGCCTCGGGTGTTGCACTCTCTACCGTCGCCGCCAGCGTCGTCGACAACTACAACCAGTGCCACGCCAACGCCGAGCAACTGAAGGCATTGCAGCAGTGGGTTCGCGAGTCGCAGGCCCTGTTGCAGGGCGGACCGGCAGTGGCCCGGCACCCCTGAAGGTGCAACAGGAGATCTTCATGTCCGTACCGGATATTCGTAAACCTTCCGACCTGTTGCAGGCCATCGAGCGCGGTTTGCGCGAGGCCGAGCCGGGGTTGCAGGTCGGCAGCCGCCAGGGCTTGGACAGCAGCGCCGAGCTGCCCTGGGTGTGGCTGGACCTGGAGCACAACCAGCAGGCCCCGCGCTCCAGCCAGGGGCGCCAGGCGCAGTTGCTGCGCATTGCCGTGCAGGTGCGGGTGCCGCGCCAGGCCCAGGGGGCGGCGCTTGCCGCATGCGACCTGGCCAGCCGCCTGATGGCGCTGCTGGCGGACAACCGCTGGGGCTGGTCGGCGGAGCAATGCGGCGCGCCGGGTAACCTCGTCGCGTTGCCCTCGGTCGCGAGCGAACCGCAGCCGACCCATGAGGCCTGGACCTTGAGTTTCGACCAGGCGATCTACCTCGGCCCGCCGCTGCTGGAAGATCCCGTTGGCAAGCCACTGTTCGCCCGCCGCTGGGAAGTCTCCAGCATCGACGATCCGAGCCAATACCGAGCCCTGGAGGACTGAGCCATGTTCGATGCCTTCCTGAGGGTGCAACTGGCGCCGATCATCGAGCGCCTGGCCGAGATGGAAACCGAGCTGGATGACCTGCATCGGCGTGCCGAGAGCTTCTGCCGGATCGGTGTCTGCCATTCGGTGGATGCTGCCAGCAATACCTGCCGGGTCAGCCATGGCGACCTGCTGACCCCGGCCATCCGGTTCTTCAACCCCAGTGCCGGGGAGCAGAGCGAGTCGCGCATCCCATCGGTGGGCGAGCAGTGCCTGTTGCTCAACCACGGCGCGGGGGAGGGCGGTGGGCAGTCGGTGGCCTTGTTCGGGCTCAACAGCCAGCGCTTTCCCCCGGCTTCCACCGTTGCCGGCCTGACTCGTCGGCAATACCGCGACGGCAGCCAGAGCAGCTACGACGACACCAGCCACACCCTGACCTGGAGCAACGGCCCGGCGGCGTTCAGCGGCAGCCGTGAAGCCCTGGACCTGAGCCTGGGCAACGCCCGCCTGGTGATGACCGCCGATGCCGTGGACCTGAGCCTGGGCGCCAGCGGCCTGCGGCTGGACGCCGGGGGCGTGCACTTGCGTGGCCCGCTGGTGGAGCACCAGGGCCGAGTCATCAGTACCGCATAAGGAGTTCGCCATGATCGGCGTTGATAGACACACCGGGGCAGCGGTCGATGACTGGCTGCAATTCGTCCAGCGTGCCACCCGAGCGCTGACCACCCCCCTGGGCACCCGGCAGAAGCGACCGTTGTATGGCTCGCTGATCCCGCAGTTGCTGGGGCGCAATCTCGGCGACGACCTGCTGGTCCTGGCCCAGAGCCGTGCTGCCGAGGCGTTCTACAACAAGGCCAACGGCATCGCCGACTTCGAGCCCGAGGTCATTGTCGCCAGCCGCCAGGGCGCGGGCCTGCTGCTGCGCTTCGCCGGGACCTGGAACAACCGCCGGCAATCCTTCGAGGTGGTGACATGAGCATGCTGATTCCCGGGCAGAACCAGCTCCAAGAGCCGGAGATCGTCAAGGTCGACGAGTTCGAGCCGTTGCTGGCCGAGTTCAAGGCCTTCGTCCTTGACTATGTCGCCGCTCGCTCCCCGGCGCAGGCGGACAGGTTGCGCACCAGCCTGGACAACGAGAGCGAGCTGCTGACCATGGCCCTCGAGGCCTTCTGCGTGCGCCTGCAGACCCACGAGCGCAAGTACAACGCGCGGATCCGCCAGATGCTGGCGTGGTGGGCCACCGGCAGCAACCTGGACGCGCGCCTGGCCGACATGGGCCTGGAGCGCCAATTGCTGGTGCCGGGCGACGACCAGGCCTTTCCGCCGGTGCCGCCGGTGTACGAGAGCGACGACGATGCACGACTGCGCTACTACCTGGCGCCCCATGCGCCAGCGGCCGGTTCGCGCATGCAGTATCGACGGGAGATCTTCACCCTGGGGGAGCGGCCGGTGGTCAAGGTCGACTCCGGCGACGCCGGGGTGGTGACGGTCACCTACACCTTCGACCCGGATGGCTTCGCCGCCCAGGTCAAGGATGGCAACGCCCGCCGCACGGCGCCGGGGGAGGTGATGGTGACGGTGCTGTCGCGCCAAGGCGACGGTACGCCGTCGGCGGCGCTGCTGGAGCGGGTCCGGGCGCACTTTTCCCGCCCCGATGTGCGACCCGAAACCGACCTGGTGACGGTGCAGGGGGCACAGATCAAACCCTACAGGATTCGGGTGCTGGTCAAGATCAACCCCGGCCCCGACTCGGGATTGACCAAGGTGGCGGCGCAGCAGCAGTTGCAAGCGTATGCCGATGCCAGCCATCGCCTGGAAGGCCGGGTCGACCCTAGCTGGATCGACTACAACCTGCACAAGGCCGGAGCGGTGCAACTGGAAATCCTCGAACCCACGATGCCCATCGTCACCTCGGCGTTCCAGGCGCCGTTCTGTACCGGCATCGACGTCGAGGTCCGGACCCTATGAGCCAGCAAGCTGACCCGCAAAGCTTGTTGCCGGGCAACAGCTCGGCCCTGGAAAAAGCCCTGGATATCGGCTTCGGCAAGTTGCTGGAGCGGATCAGTCCGCCTTTTCCCGAGCTTTTGGACCCGGCCCGGACCCCCGCATCGTTCCTGCCTTATCTGGCGGCCGACCGGGGGGTGGGTGAATGGGACACCGACAGCAGTGAATCGCAGAAGCGCCTGACCGTCGCCCTCTCCTGGGCGACCCTGCGACAAGCGGGGACGCGCAAGGCGCTGACCTACGCGGTCGAGGCGATGGAGTACACCCCCAGGATCACCGCCTGGTACGAGCATGTTCCCAAAGGCTCGCCCTACAGCTTTGAAGTGGTGGCACGAGTACTGCGCGACTGGCGCGCGGGTGATCACGCTCGACTGATCCGGCGCTTGAACGATGCCAAGAGTGAGCGCGATGAGATGTCCATCGCTTTCCAGCTGGAATTCGCCAGCTCAACGGCTATCAGCGGGGCATTGAGCCGGCCATTGATGACTTCGGCCGCCGCCTGCACCGGTGTGCTGCCCCCGATTCCGACGCTGCGTGCCGGGACTCGTGCGTCAGGGGCCTTGGGCAAGACCGTGACCCGGGCGTGGGTGGAACTGGCCGGCCACCTTGAACCGTCCGCACAACTGGCGAGCGGGTGCGAGGCCGGCGGCGCTCTGCATCTGTGCGCCCTCAATCAACTCAGTCTTGGAGCTACAGCATGAGCAACAGCCGAATCGTCACCTACACCCGCGCCGGATTGGCCGAGCTGGTGTCGGCAAAAAAACAGGGAATACAGGGAAAGATCACCCACTGCGCCATCGGCACTCGCAGTTTTGCGCCAGATGCGGCGCTCACGGCCTTGCCCAATGAAGTGCACCGGGTGGAGATCAGCGACAGCGAGGATATCTCGCCAGGCCAGATTCGCCTGGCAGCGGCCTTCAGGGGCGAGCAGGAGTACGAAGTCTGTTCTTTCGGCTTCTTTCTCGAAAGCGGCACGCTGCTGGCGACCTATTCCGAACCCGGGAAGATGCTTTCCTACAAGTCCGCCGCTTCATCGCTGATCCAGGAGTTCACCCTGGACATTTCCCCGCTGCCCACGGGGAGCGTCACGGTGGTGGTCGGTACGCAGAACCTGAACATCCTTCTGGGCGAGGAAGTGGCGGTACTGGCAACGGCGGACATCGACAACATGTCTCGCCAGGTGGACTTGCTGTTTCGGGTCATGAAACTCGAGGGCAAGTAAGAACACGGAAAGCGTTCCGGGGATTTCACCCGAACCGTTCATTGAGTTGTCCTGCGAGTGTCACTTGCCGGTGCGCATAGCTGTTCTCGAACGACAAGTCACTGCATGTGAGTGACTTGTCGGAATATCAATCAACACAGGAGCTTTGAATATGGGCTTGGAAACCACTATCGCGTCGCTGGTTACGGCGGCCAACAACCTGACCAATGTGGTCAACGGCAAGATCGGCAGCATCAACGCCACCATGGCCACGGCGTTGGCGCAGTTCAACGAGTGGCGCAATCTGAAGGATGTCGAGGGTGATCCCGCGGCGCTGGGCACCATTCGCCGCAACCTGTTCCAGGGGCATGTGTATGGCACCGGCGGTATCCAGGGCAATACTTCGCAAGGGGATTTCACCTCTACCGACCTGGGCACCACTCAGAACGTCTACATGCACTTCAAGGTGCCGCTGAATATCAACACCAACTCGGAAATGTTCTGGTTCAACATCAAGGGCTACAGCTACGGGACGGCGAAGATCATCGACGAGACCCTGGTGGGCTACTGCTACCAGCCCATTCGCAGCCTGCATAGCGTCTCCACCTTCGGCAACATGACGCCGGCGGTCTATGCCGATACCAACGGCAACGTAGTCATGCGGATTCTGGTGCCGAACATCTACTACACCACGGTGCGTATCGACACCATGCGCGTGGGCAACGGTCGCCTGTTCAACCTGGGTGACCTGAAAAGCAAGTTGTCGCTGGCCGAAACCGTCATTTTTAGTTAAGGAACCGATATGACCGACACCCCTCAAGTTGAAAACGCTGGATTGCCCCTGGCCCAGCCGACCGTGGACATCGAGTGGGCCGCTGTGCGCAGCCGGCGCGACCAACTGCTGCGCAGTACGGATTTCACCCAGTTGCCCGATTATCCGGCCACCGATGCACAACGGGCCGAAGTGACGGCCTACCGCAAGGCGCTGCGTGACATCACCCAGCAAGCCGCCCCTCCTGGGCAACTGAAGTGGCCGGCGCTGCCCGCCTTCGTGAAGTGACCTACGCCGCGCAAGCGGTTTTTTTACGCCTGAACAAAGCCCCGTCCCGGGGTTTTTGCGTTTTTGTCTCTGGAGAAACATGCACATGGCTATCCGCCAGAAA